>SCUU01000144.1 GCA_004297065.1 Gallionellaceae bacterium | reverse complement strand
CAAAACAAGAGGCTGTGTTCGTTAGGCGACTCACCCATCGGGTTGTTTTTGAAGCAGGTGAACTCTTTGAACTTATTCGTGCTTTTCGTGACTTTCGTGGACATCTGCTTTTTCTAGGTTTATAGAAGTGCTCTATACCGGTACAGTATCCGCATCGAAAATCCGGCCAGCCGGATTACGCGCAACGCCGGAGGAAGCGGTCGACCAAACGGGAGAGATCATCATGCGCCAAGTATGCATCGCATTCGTTTCAGCACTCTGTCTCCATGCTTCGATCGCCCGCGCCGCGCACTACCCGGAAACGGCCAGGCCGGAAGCGGTCGGCCTATCGTCCGCACGATTGCAGCGCATCGATACGCTGATAGACCGGCACGTCGCAGAAAAGAAAATCGCCGGTGCCGTGGTACTGGTCGCGCGCAAGGGCAAGATCGCCTATTTCAGGGCAGCCGGGATCGCCGACGCCGGCAAGCCGATGAAGAGGGACACGATATTCCGTGTCGTCTCGATGACCAAACCGGTGATCAGCACCGCCATCATGCTGCTGTACGAAGACGGCAAGCTGCTGTTGTCCGACCCCGTATCGAAATACATCCCCGCATTCAAGAACCAGAAAGTGCTGGAACTGTTGCCGGAAGGCTCGGCGTTCAAATACAAGCTGGTTCCGGTCAAGCGCGAAGTCACCGTGCGCGACTTGTTGAGCCACAGTTCCGGGCTGCTGTATCTGTTCCCGAACAACTACTACCCCAATCCCAAGCGCGCGCTGGTGCTCGATTTTTACAAGGAAGCGGGCATCACCGATGGTTTCTGCCGCCCCGACGAGGAGATCGGCGACATGGTGAAGCGGCTGGGCAAACTTCCTCTCTATGACCAGCCCGGCGAAGTGTGGGAATACGGCCTGAACACCGACGTGCTGGGCTATCTGGTCGAAGTGGTGTCGGGCATGAAACTCGACCAGTTCGTGCAGGCGCGGATATTCGACCCGCTCAAGATGAAGGACAGCCATTTCTATATCCCGCCGGAGAAGCTGCCGCGGCTTGCCGCCGTCTGGCAGAGCGACTGGAACGGCACGCTCACCCGCACCGGGAACACCCCGCTGATCTCGGGCGATCTGGCGTTATGCCCGGCGGATGCCTATGCGACTTCCGGGAAATATCTCGCCGGCGGCGGCAGCATGCTGTCGACGGTGTACGACTATTTCCGGTTCGCGCAGATGCTATTGAACGAGGGCGAGCTCGACGGGGTGCGGCTGCTGAGCAGAAAGACCGTCGAGCTGATGACCGCCACCAACCATATCGGCAAATTCGACGCGACCTTCCTGCACGGCCCAGGCTGGAAGTTCGGGCTGGGTTTTGCGATCCAGCAGGACAGAAGCCATGATGTGGATAGCGGCGACGCATCGACGTTCGAGTGGGCCGGCCTTTATTCGACCCGCTTTAGCGTCGACCCCAAAGAGCGGAAGATCACCATCTTCATGAGCCAGACCACCCCTTTCAACCACCATTTCGGCCTGTGGGACAGGCTGCTGGTGCTCTCAAGCTCTGCAGTGGCAGATTAACCTTCAGGAGCGAAAATGGAACACGCTAGGCGCGACAAGAGGCTTTACAGAATCCTGCCCGGCCTGTTGCTGGGCGCTTTGCTGCTCCCGGCTCCGGCGCTGGCGACCGGCCCGAGGATCACGCACAGCCTGCTCTCCCCGGAAACCATGGAAATCTATGCGGTCGAGTCGCCGCCGCTGTTCTCGATGGAGGTCGCGCAACAGGGATTCGCTTCCGAGATCGTCGCAACCGCGTTGTCGGCTGCCGGCATCGATGCCGCCATCTCGATCCTGCCACTACAGAAAATGGTCAGGTACTACTTGCTGCAGGAGAACGCGATCGCCGTAACAGGAAGCGACCTGGGCTTTTCTGCCGACGAGAAGAGGGAGCTGATCTTCATCCCGGTTTTCGTGACGGAACTCAAATATATTTACTACAAGCCGGCTAATGGGGGCACCGAGAAATGGAATGGCGAACTGAAGAACCTCAAGGGTTTCAGATACGGGGCATTCGAAGGCGAGAATGTGTCCGCCTACAGGAATGCGGGGATACAGGTCGAGGAAGGCCGGGCGCTGCCGCTGCTGAAAAGCCTGAAAGCGGGCAAGGTCGATTTCATCGGCCTGCCGGGCTTGACTGCGGCCTGGCTGATCGACAGGCATTTCCCGAATGAACAGGACAACTTCGGCGCGATGCAACCCGCTGCGGGAGAACTGCCGGTATACATCATTTTCAACAAAAAGCATCCGCAAGGAGAAGCCGCCGCCAACAAATTCTCCGCTGCGCTTGCGAACATGCTCGACGATGGACGCTATCTCAAGATACTGGAAAAACACCTGGGCAAGAGCGACGAACTCAAGGAGCAGATGAAAAGACTGGAGCGCATCCGGAACAAATAGCGTATCGCCCGAGCCGTGCCCATCGGCATGGGCACTTCTAAAAACACCCACAAACATGTTGCCGATAAAAAAATCATATCTTCCCCGCGTCGCACTGCTGCTGTCGGCATTGTCGCTGTGCCCGCTTGCCGCGCGGGCCGAGACCGTCAAATTCGGCGCCAACGAGAGCCCGCCCTGCTGGTCCGCGCAGCATCGTTACAACGGGATGTGCGGACAAATCGTGCAAGCCATCTCCAAGGAGATGGGGCTGACGACCACGATCGAATTCTTTCCGCTGAGCAGGCTGATCGAGGACGACAGCAACAACGATTTGGGCAATCCGGCCTTCTTCATGCCGAATCAGGACTTTGCCGCCATCATCCCGATTGCCGTCGCCCACGTGGCCTATTTCTATTACGCGCCCAATCGCAAGCACAAGGTCGTGCTGCGCAATCTGAACGACCTGAAGGGATACAGGATCGGGGTGCTGAAGGGGACGCTGGTGGAACGCGAGCCTTTCAGCAAGGCGGGCATCACCTTCGAGGAAAGCTATTCGCAGGAATCGCTGTTCAACAAACTGAAGCTGGGACGCATCGATTTGTGCGTCGAACTGGAGCTGACCGGGCGCGAGGTCATCAAAAAACTTTTCCCCGAAGAGGCCGGCAACTTCAAGAACATCGTCATCCCGGACTCGGCCAATCCCGTTGCGATGATGATCGACAAGCGCTACCCGAACGCGCAGGCATTGGGCCGACGCTATCGCGAGGGGCTGAGACGGATCATCAAGAACGGCACTTACCAGAAGATACTGGACGAACAGTACGGAACGGGCAACACGCCGCCGGACTGGTTCAAGGAGCTGCACCGATTCGGGCGGCTCTATAATTTTGGCGCGACGGACTGACTGCCATGCCCGCCCTGTTCAACAGCATCAGGACAAAAATCGCCATCGCGCTCTCGTTGATCGTCGTGGCGATCTTCACGGTATATACCCTGCGCGTATATGAGCAAGCCAGGCTCGACGGCATGGCGGAACTCGACGAACTATCGGCCAGGATGGCGTCGCGTTTGTCGGCCAACCTGGACTTGCCGTTATGGGAAGTCGATAGCGGCTGGATCACCAAGATCATCGACACCGAAATGTCGGACAAACACGTCTATGCGATTTTTGTCATCGGCGATAACCGGCAATTCCTGGGCAAGGCCAGGAACGAGCAGTGGCAACCGGTTGCACGTTCCGGGAACAACCTGAAAGGCGACTTCATCACCCGGGATGCCGGCATTCTTCACGACGGGCGCAAGATCGGCTCGGTCAAGATATTCATCGCCAAGAAATTCATGGATGAGGATCTCGAGCGCATGGTGTTGCGCCAGGTCCTGGTTGCCGCAGTCCTGGTCGCGGTGCTGCTGGGCACGATTGCCGTGTTGCTCAGCCGTATCGTCCTCAAGCCGCTGCGCAGTGTGCTCGAAACGACCGGCGCGATTGCCAGAGGCGACTATAGCCGAGACGCGGCAGTCGAACAGCATGATGAGATCGGCCTGCTGGCCACCGGCATCAACGCGATGAAGGACAGTCTGCAATCCCGGGAAGCGGAGCGGGATAGTGCGTTGCGCCAACTCCGGCAGCAATCCCTCGAATTGGGCCATGCCAACATCAGGCTCGAAGAAGAGCTCGCCGAACGCAAGCTGGCCGAGATGAAAATTCGCAACCTGAATCGCGTCTATGCGGTGCTGAGCAACATCAATAAGGCGATCGTACGCATGTCAGATCCTGCCGAATTGTTCGATACGGCCTGCAAGATCGCGGTCGCCGACGGCCAATTCAGCCTGGCATGGGTCGGCACCCCCGATCTCGAGCGCAAGCTGTTGCGCGTGACCGCATCTGCCGGCATGAGCGGGGTTTACCTCGACGACCTCCACATCTCCCTGCAGAACGACGAGTTCGGGCGCGGCCCGACGGGTACGGCATACCGCGAGGGACGCAGCCTGTTCTGCAACGATATCGAACACGACCCGCGCATGCAGCCTTGGCGCGGCAAGCTGCTCGAAGCCGGTTTGCGCTCCTCGATCGCGCTGCCGATCAAGGTGCGCGGAGGCGTGCGCGCCACCTTCTCTTGCTACGCCGCAGAGACCGATTTCTTCGATGAGCAGGAGCTCAAGTTGCTCGACGAGATGGTTGCCGATGTCGGTTTCGCGTTCGAAGTCTGGGAACTCGATCAGGAACGCAGGCAGGCAGAGACCGCAGCGCGCGAGCGCGAAGAGCGCTTCCGCCTGCTGTTCCAATCCATGCTGCATGGCGTCGTCTACCAGAACGAGCGCGGCGAGATCATCGCCGCCAACCCGGCGGCAGAGCGCATCCTGGGCTTGTCGCTGGAGCAGATGCAGGGCCGCACCCCCATCGACCCGGACTGGCGCAGCATCCATGAAGACGGCGCCACCTTCCCCGCCGAACAACATCCGGCGATGGTGGCGCTGCGCACCGGCAAGGCGGTCAGCGACGTCATCATGGGGGTGCATAACCCGCAACTCGATGCGTTGCGTTGGCTCAACGTCAGCGCCGTACCGCAATTCAAGGCCGATGAGAGCGAACCCTATCAGGTATTCACCACCTTTATGGATGTGACGGAACGCAAACTTGCCGAAGACCGGTTGCGCCAGTCCGCCGCGATCATCGACAGCACCCGCGAAGGGGTGATCGTCACCGATCCCGACAACCGCATCGTGATGGTGAACCATGCCTTTTCCGACATCACCGGCTATGCCGAACAGGAGGTGCGTGATAAAACGCCCAGCCTGCTGGCTTCGGGCCAGCATGACCACGAATTTTATGCCGCGATGTGGGCCGGCATCACCGGCGCGGATCACTGGCAGGGCGAGATATGGAACCGCCGCAAGAACGGCGAGGTTTATCCCGAACTGCTGAGCATCAACGCGGTCAGGGACGAACACGGCAAGCTGGTGAACTATGTCGGGGTATTCGCGGACATCTCCAAGCTCAAGGCCTCCGAAGAGCGGCTCGATTTTCTGGCGCACCACGACCCGTTGACGCGTTTGCCCAATCGCTTGCTGATGAATTCGCGCATCGAACATGCCATCGAGGTCGCCGCGCGCGACCAGCAAAAAGTCGCCCTGCTGGTCATCGACCTGGATCGCTTCAAGGATGTGAACGACAGCTATGGCCATGCGATGGGCGACGAGTTGCTGCAGCAAGTAGCCGACCGCCTCTCTTCGCGCCTGCGTAGCGTGGACACGCTGACGCGCTTGGGCGGCGACGAATTCACCGTGCTGCTGGAAGGCGTCGCGCATGATGAGGATGCGGCGCGGGTGGCCAACGACATCATCACCGCATTGAGCGAGCCGTGGTGGTTATCCAATGGCGCGGAGATCAGCGTAGGCGCCAGCGTGGGCATCAGCCTGTTCCCGGAACATGGCGGCAAGGCTCCCGAGTTGTTCCAGCACGCCGATGCGGCCCTGTATCAAGCCAAGGCAGAAGGGCGCGGCCGCTACAAATACTTCACCGAAGCGATGACGCGCAACGCCCGCGCACGCATCGACATGGAAAACAAATTGCGCGACGCCCTCGATTGGGGCGATTTGTGCGTCTACTACCAGCCGCAAGTGGACATCGCCAGCGGTCGGATCACCGGTGCCGAGGCCTTGGTGCGCTGGCTGGATAAACAGCAAGGGCTGATCTCGCCCGCGCAATTCATCCCGCTCGCGGAAGAAACCGGTTTGATCGGCCGCATCGGCGAATTCGTGCTGCGCGAGACCTGCCGGCAAGGCAGACGCTGGCTGGATGCGGGGTATCCGCGCTTGACCCTGGCGGTGAATCTCTCACCCCGCCAGATACAGCGCACCGACATCGGCACGCTGGTCAACAGCGCGCTCGCCGATAGCGGCTTTCCTGCCGCCTCGCTGGAACTGGAATTGACCGAGAGCGCCCTGATGGAAAGGGAAGAAGAGGCGATCGCCATGCTCAACCAGTTGCGCGCGATCGGCGTGCATCTGGCGATCGACGATTTCGGCACCGGTTATTCCTCTTTGTCCTATCTCAAGCGCTTCCCGCTCGACATCCTGAAGATCGACAAGAGCTTTGTGGATGACATCCCGTTTCATCAGGACGACATGGAGATCGCCGCCGCCATCATCAGCATGGGGCACAGCCTGGGCTTCAAGATTTTGGCCGAGGGTGTGGAGACCGTCGAGCAACTGGATTTCCTCACCAAACAAGGCTGCGACATGTATCAGGGCTACCTCAAGAGCAAGCCCTTGCCGGCTATAGAATTCGAACGTCTGCTGGCATCCGGGCTGACGCGCACATGACCTTCCCCCGGCTGTTCGTTTTCCAACAAGTGGGTTTCATGCGGCCAGTTTTTCATATTGCCGAGCGGTGAGCCGATCCTCCAGAAACTGCATCGGCGACTTGTAGCCCGGCGTCGAGTGCGCCCGTTTCCGGTTGTAAAACACCTCGATGTATTCAAACGTCACGGCGATCACTTCGTCCCGCGTCCCGAAGCGTTCACCGTGTACCCCCTTGTTCTTGGGGCCACCGAACCAGCTCTCCGTTGGCGCGTTGTAGTTCCGGCATAACGCCCTACCCGCATTAGCCTTCACTGAAACTCCGTTTTCCCGGCAATTGCCCTTGCGGCTGTGGCAACTCCACATGCGGCTTGCCTCCCTTGGGGGCATCGGGCAGACCATGCCGTATTCTTTGAGCTTGCCCAGAAATGCGGGGCTGACCGGATGGAAAAAGATTTTCAAACCAGTCGTGCCTAAATTCGAGAATCTGACGCTTGCACTGCCCTTTGAAACACTGACGCATCGGGAGTGGCAGGAGCGGGCGCAGCAAGTGTCGCGGGTTTTTAGAATTGTCCGGTTCTGTAGCACATGAATTGTCCGCTTTTTCTGCCTTGGTTGGGAAGCGGTGTAGGGCGTAGCCCGAAGCAGCTTCCCAACCAAGGCGGCGCG
>SCUU01000159.1 GCA_004297065.1 Gallionellaceae bacterium | reverse complement strand
AGAAAAAACTCACTCGGAAAAAGAAACAGAAAGCCGGGGCAGCGCCGTTCCGCTGCATGCATAAGGTTACCCTCTTAAACTCGATGCATTATTGTCTTGACGGAGGGGTCCACTGCACGGAGCGCTGGAAGAGCGCCAGCGCATACAACGTGATCTGCACGATGACGTCGCGGCACGGTTGCTATCGCTGCTCCACCAAACGCGTGAACCCACGATCAGCAAAGTTGCGCATAATGCATTGCGCGGCTTGCGCGATGTCATACATCTCCTCGGCGCAGTGGAGGCACCACTGGAGGACGTGATGACGGACATCGAAGCCGGGGCGCGCGAGCAACTTGCGGGATTAGGGCTGCGTTTTGAGTGGCGCTCACTCTATAACTGGCCTGCGGTCATGCTGAGCTCCCAGCAACACATCAATTTGCGGCGTATTGCCCGCGAGGCTATTGCCAATGCGCTCAAGCATGCCCATCCGGGAAACATCATGATGGAAGCCGATCTTGATAAAAATGAGCTTGGTTTGCGTATCAGTAATGACGGCGCAATCACCGAGCCCTCCATCTGGGTACCAGGCCGAGGATTGAATAATATCAAATCCCGTGTCGCCGAATTGGGCGGCTCCCAAAAATGGGGAATTGAGCAGCAGGGCGCTAACAAACGATACTGCTACCTTGCCGTGCGCATACCATTATCCCCAAGTGAAGAACATGAACCGCATCCTGCTGATAGAAGACTTTGAAGATATCCGTCACTGGCTCGCTGGTCTGTTGTGCGGTGCTTTCGGTGAAGTGAGTATCACGGAGGCTGCCACCGTTGCTCAAGCCTACGCCCATCTCGATGCGCAATCGTACGATTTGATTGTGATCGACCTTAACCTGCCAGATGGAACGGGTGTCGATATCTTGCACCGGATCAAGACGCAAGGATTAACGGCACACTGTGTTGTCGCTACGGCATATGACGACGATGCTCATCTGTTATCGGCGCTACATGCCGGTGCCGACGGTTATCTGCTCAAGGATCAAGCGGGGGAACAATTGGTCCGTGATCTTCACGGGATTCTGAGCGGTTCACCGCCGCTCTCGCCGCCAATCGCCAGACGCATCATGCGGCTGGCAAAGCAGGAACCCGCCACATCGCTGCTGGTACCCCTCACCCCGCGTGAAGAAGAGGTGTTGACCTATATTGCCAAAGGATTAAACCGTGCAGAAGTTGCACAAGTGCTCAGCGTGAGTGCCAATACCATTGCCACGCATGTGCGCTCGATTTACGCCAAGCTTGATATTTCCTCCCGTGCAGAAGCCGCTGTCGAAGCATTACGGCGGGGCTTGATTAGCACTTAACTTCACCCTTACGCCTCCACATTCGTGGGATACCGCGTTTCCTTATTGATCCGGCCAGATGAAGTTTGAAATTTTCATGCGGCATATTTCACGCGAGAATCCTGAAAGTATTTTCTGACACGCTCCGGTGATTTCTCCAATGTCAGCATGTGCTCGGTTGTTGCGGCTTTCAGTTTGGCCTTGGCGCGTACCGGAACCTTGGTATAAATGGCGTGCTTCAAGCCGGCGTTAAGCCGCTCTTCCGGGTTGAGTTCCGGGCTGTAGCCGGGCGGGTAGAACAACTCGATTTTGTCTTTATGCTCCCCCACCCATTTCTTGACTGGCTTGCCGTGATGCACACGCAAGTTATCGAGAATCAGAAATACTTTCTTCTCCGCGTCTTTGGTCGGCACTTCCAGAAACTCGATCAGTTTGCCCGAGTTGAACGCCTCATCAATAATCATCCAGCGTGCCTTACCCTGATTGGTGACGGTGGCGATCATCGACAGCTTCTGGCGTGTGCCACCCACCGCATAGGTCACTGGTGTTTTGCCGGTCGGTGCGTAGCTGCGGCCACGCACACCGGTGTTCACCACCGCCGTCTCGTCGCCCCAATGAATCTCGGCACCCTCAGTTTTGGCGCGCTGCCCGATTGCAGGATATTCGTTATCCAGCCAACTCTTCACAGCCTCCGGGCGTTGCTCATAAGCCTTCTTGATCGGCTTTTGCGGGGTGAACCCCCAGCGTTTTATTGATCCGGCCAGATTATGTTTGAACTTTATTTGCCTGCCAAGGCGCATAGTGACTGCGCAGTGATGGCACTTCGACTTCAAACTTCACTTGGCCGGATCAATAGTCGAATGGCTAGTGGTTCCATCAGGGTTAGGGTGAGGGAGTCACTCGTTGAATTGTTTCCCTCACCCCGTCCCTTGTATGTTTTGCTGGACAAGGTTGTGTTTGTTGTTGGTTAATCTTATCTGGTCTGGCACGGCAGCTCGATAGTCCCCGGGGACACCAAGCCCGTGGGAGAGCAAGGAGCGTCGT
>SCUU01000143.1 GCA_004297065.1 Gallionellaceae bacterium | reverse complement strand
TCTCATCTTCCGTATCTCCTGTAGCACTTGTGTCGGCTTCATATCGCCCTCCTCGGGCAATATGACAACCGGACAGATTGCGCGCTACAAAACCGGACAATTCTAAAAACCCGCGACACTCACGAAAAAAGCATTTGCCAAAATTTGCCGGAGCCCCTAGAATGCGCGCCTTTCTAGTAAGCCGAATTCTCAAGGAGCAGTCATGGCAAATAGCGCACAAGCCAGAAAGCGTGCAAGACAATCAGTTAAACAGAACCTGCATAACACCAGTTTGCGTTCTGAGTTGCGCACCGCGATCAAGAAAGTCGCCGCTGCGATCAAGACAGGCGACAAGGCTGCCGCACAGGCCGTTTTCAGCGCATCCACCAGCGTGGTGGATTCTATCGCCGACAAAAAGATCATCCACAAGAACAAGGCTGCGCGCCATAAGAGCCGCTTGTCCGCCGCTATCAAGGCGATGGCCTGATTTATTGCAGACGATAAGACTGCGACAAGAAGGCCGACGAAGCAGTCGGCCTTTTTTGTTTGTGGCTTGAACATTTCAGAGATGTAACAAGACTAGAAAGCTTGCCTTTAGGGTGCCTCTAAAAGTCTAGAGTTCGCCCAAATGCAAGGCGCGGAAACAAATTTTGCCGCGCCGCATATGACGAATATGCAAGCAAGAAATTTATTTCCGTAACGCAGCAGTTGGGATGAAATCTGGACTTTTAGAGGTGCCCATGTCTCATTTGATGAATACTTACGCTCGGCAAAACATCACTTTCACCCACGGTGAGGGTGCTTGGCTCTGGGATATTAACGGCAAGCGTTATCTGGACGCGCTCTCCGGCATCGCCGTCAATACCTTGGGGCATGCCCATCCGCGTTTCACTGCCGCGCTCACCAGCCAGATCGGCAAGCTGATCCACACTTCCAATCTATACCAAGTACGCGAGCAGGAACTGATCGCCGACAAACTGTGCGAACTCTCCGGCATGCGGGAAGTGTTCCTGTGCAACTCCGGCTGCGAGGCGAACGAGGCCGCGATCAAGCTGGCGCGGATGTACGGCAACCAGCGCGGCATCGACACCCCCACTATCATCGTGATGGAAAAGGCCTTTCACGGGCGGACGCTGGCGACCCTTTCCGCCACGGGCAACCGCAAGGTGCAGGCGGGCTTCGAGCCGCTGGTGAAAGGTTTCGTGCGCGCGCCTTACGACGATCTCGACGCGATCCGCCATGTCGCAGAACATACCCCCAACATCGTCGCCGTACTGGTCGAGCCGATCCAGGGCGAAGGCGGCATCCGCACGCCGGACATCGGCTACCTGCAAAAGCTGCGCAAGATTTGCGACGAGCGCGAGTGGCTGCTGATGCTGGATGAAGTGCAATGCGGCATCGGCAGAACCGGAAAATGGTTCGCGTTCCAGCACGCCGGCATCATGCCGGACGTGATGACGCTGGCTAAAGGCTTGGGCTCCGGTGTGCCGGTGGGAGCATGCCTGGCTGCGGGCAAAGCGGCGGGCACGTTCAAGCCGGGCAACCACGGTTCAACTTTCGGCGGCAACCCGCTGGCCTCGACGGCCGCGCTGACCACGCTGAACATCATGGAGCAGGATCAGTTGCTCGCCCACGCCGAGACGCTGGGCGCATGGCTCAAGCAGCAATTTGCAGCGCGGCTGGGCGGGGTGAAGGGTGTCGTTTCGGTGCGCGGACAAGGTTTGATGCTGGGCATCGAACTCGACAAGCCCTGCGGCGAACTGGTGGGCAAGGCGCGGGAAAACGGCCTGCTCATCAACGTCACCGCCGACAGCGTGATCCGCTTGTTGCCGTCCCTCATTTTCTCGCAAGCCGAAGCGCAGCAGTTGCTGGACATCCTGTGTCCGCTGGTCACGGAATTCCTGACACGGGAGTGAACATGGGCGGCATCAAACATTTGAGTTCCGACCTAACGCCCGCAAGCGGGCATGAGTCTTCACTGAAATGCCTCCGGCATTTTCTGCAATTCAAGGACATGCGCCGCGATGAACTGGAATACCTGTTCGAGCGCACCCGCATCATCAAGGAACGCTTCAAGCGCTACGAAAAATACTGGCCGCTGGAAGACCGCACCCTGGTGATGATCTTTGAGAAGGCCAGCACGCGCACGCGTTTGTCGTTCGAGGCGGGCATGCACCAGCTCGGCGGTTCGGCCATCTACCTGAATACGCGCGACTCGCAGCTCGGTCGCGGCGAGCCCGTGGAAGATGCGGGACAGGTCATCTCGCGCATGAGCGACATCGTGATGATCCGCACCTTCGAGCAGGACATCATCGAGCGATTCGCGCGCAACTCGCGCGTGCCGGTCATCAACGGCCTGACCAACGAATACCACCCCTGCCAGGTGCTGGCCGACATCTACACCTATGTCGAACATCGCGGCAGCATCAAGGGCAAGACCGTGGCGTGGATCGGCGATTCCAACAACATGTGCAACACCTGGCTGCAAGCCGCCGAGATACTGGACTTCAACGTGCACGTCTCCACCCCGCCCGGCTACGAAGTGGAACCGGAACGCGCCGGACTGTTCGGCGAAGATCATTACGAAGAATTCACCGACCCGATGGAAGCCGCGCGCGGCGCCGATCTGGTGACCACCGACGTGTGGACCTCCATGGGCTTCGAGGCCGAAAACGATGAGCGCATGAAAGACTTTGCCGACTGGCAAGTGGATGAGGACATGATGCGCGTCGCCGCCAAGGACGCGCTGTTCATGCACTGCCTGCCAGCGCATCGCGGCGAAGAAGTTTCGGCGGAAGTCATCGACGGCACACAGTCCGTGGTATGGGATGAGGCAGAGAACAGACTGCACGTGCAGAAGGCGCTGATGGAATACCTGCTGCTGGGCAAGATCAACAACTAAATCGGAACAAGAAGCAATGAGCGACATCAAAAAAGCCGTCCTCGCCTACTCCGGCGGACTCGACACCTCGGTCATCCTCAAGTGGCTGCAAGACACCTACCAGTGCGAAGTGGTGACTTTCACCGCCGACTTAGGCCAAGGCGAAGAACTGGAACTGGCGCGCCAGAAGGCGCTGCAATTCGGCATCAAGCCGGAGAACATTTTCATCGACGACCTGCGCGAAGAATTCGTGCGCGATTTCGTGTTCCCGATGTTCCGCGCCAACACCGTGTACGAAGGCGAATATCTGCTCGGCACTTCCATCGCGCGTCCGCTGATCGCCAAGCGCCTGATCGAGATCGTCAAAAAAACCGGTGCGGATGCCATTTCGCACGGCGCGACTGGCAAGGGCAACGATCAGGTGCGTTTTGAGCTGGGCGCTTACGCGCTGCACCCGAACATCAAGATCATCGCGCCGTGGCGCGAATGGGATCTGCTCTCGCGCGAGAAGCTGCTGGCTTACGCCGAGAAGCACGGCATCCCCATCGACATGAAGCACAAGAACGGCGGCTCGCCCTACTCGATGGATGCCAACCTGCTGCACATCAGCTTTGAAGGCCGCCACCTGGAAAACCCCGCCGCCGAAGCCGAAGAAAGCATGTGGCGCTGGACGGTGTCGCCGGAAAAAGCGCCGGATGCCGCCGAATACCTCGACATCGAATTCGCCAACGGCGACATCGTGGCGCTGAACGGCAGCAAGCTGTCGCCCGCGCAAGTGCTGACCAATCTGAACGAACTCGGCGGCAAGCACGGCATCGGTCGCCTCGATCTGGTGGAAAACCGCTACGTCGGCATGAAGTCGCGCGGCTGCTACGAAACCCCCGGCGGCGCCATCATGCTCAAGGCGCACCGCGCGATCGAATCGATCACGCTGGACCGCGAAGTCGCGCACCTGAAGGATGACCTGATGCCGCGCTACGCCAGCATGATCTACAACGGCTACTGGTGGAGCCCGGAGCGCCTCGCGCTGCAAACCCTGATCGACCATACCCAGAAGACCGTCAACGGTTGGGTGCGCGTGAAGCTGTACAAGGGCAACGTCATCGTCGTGGGGCGCGATTCCAAGACCGATTCGCTGTTCGACCCGAACATCGCCACCTTTGAAGACGACAAAGGCGCGTACGACCAGAAAGATGCGGGCGGCTTCATCAAGCTGAACGCGCTGCGTATGCGCATCGCGGCGAATCTGAAGAATCGCAAATAGGAGGCTTATATGGACATCAACGCATCCATCATTGACCAACGCCTAGCAGGTGTGCAGGATGAAATTCGCACACAAGCATCTGACGAATTGAAGATTAAAAATGATGAAATAAAGTTGAAGTCTTTAGCTTTTGTTTATCTTTGCGTCAAAACCATGTTGGATTTGGATACGGACTCTGCCTTTGATTGCCTGACTGAAGGTGGCGATGATTTTGGTGTAGATGCTATGCATCTAACCGGGGAAATTGATGGTGAGTTTTCTGTCACCTTGTTTCAGGGTAAATACAAAGCCAAGCTCGACGGTGAGAGCGAGTTTGGTGAAAACGCCATCAACACACTAATTAACGCGATTCGCCACATTTTTGATCCCGCCGCCGAACTGGGTACGATCAACGACCGATTAAGAACCAAAGTTGAAACTGCTCGCTCCATGATTCGCGATGGATACATCCCCCGTGTGCGCGCCATTGCCTGTAATAACGGCAGCAAATGGAACGACAAAGGACAGACTGCCATCGAGCTGGCAGGTTTTGGTGAGCAAGTAAGTTGGGAGCACGTCAATCACGATGTACTAATTAACATCCTGCAAAAAATAAAACCTGTGGATGAAACATTGCGTTTGACTGGCAAGGCAATCATTGAAGACATGGATTTCAGCCGAGTGTGCGTTGGCCGTATTCAGGTTAGCGAAATCGCCGCGTTGATGAAAACCCATGGAGAGAAATTGTTGCAACGCAACATCCGCAGTTATTTAGGGCTGCACGGTAATCGCGTAAATGAAGGCATCCGCACCACATTGCAATCAGACAAGCCGTCAGATTTTTATTTTTTCAACAATGGGCTAACATTGGTTTGTAATGATTTTGCGTATAACGCACTACAGGGCAGTGATTACCAAATCAAAGTAGAAAATCTGCAAATCGTCAATGGTGGGCAAACTTGCATGACTATTTTCAAAACTCAAGAAATGTTATCTGCACAAGGCAAACAACTACCAGAGTCATCTCACGTGTTGGTGCGCATCTACAAGCTCCCCAAAGACAGCGAAGACATGGTGTTGCAAATCACCCACGCCACAAACAGTCAAAATCCAGTTGATTTGAAGGACTTAAAATCTAATGATGAAAAACAACAACGCTTGCAAAGCAGCATCGAAGGACTTGGATTTAACTATCGCCGCAAACGAATAGATACACCTTTAAGAGTCAGCGACATCACATCTGGGGTAGCCGCCGAAGCAATTCTTTCCGTGTGGCGCACCGCCCCCCATCAAGCAAAATTTTTAACCCGCGAACATTTTGGTAAGTTGTACAACACTATCTTTAGCGACCAGCTCAATGGAGCACAAACCGTGATTGCTGTTTTGCTCTACCGTATCGCCGAAAATCGTCGCAAACGCCCTACCGACAGTGATCCTGCTTTTGTGCGCTATGCATCTTGTTTTATTGCGATGCAAATGGGTAAGCACCTACTCAATGCAATGAACATCTCTCTAGCCGACTTAGGTCATCTTAATTTTGGTCAAGCCCAGCGACTCATCGAGACTCAAGCGGAGACCTATTTCACGCAAGCCATCACAGACATACAAACAGCACTAAATGGCTTGTATGGTGAACAAGAGATTTCATTACAGCAACTTTCTGCCACTTTCAGGCGTGGTGACTTAATTGCTCGCTTAGAAACTACCGCATGATCCACGAACTAAGCGGTGACATTCTGTTAAGCGGTGCCAAGGCGATTGCCCAAGGTGTCGCGCCGAACGATGACTTTCGTCACGGCCTCGCGCTGCAATTGCGCGAACGTATGCCCGCGATGTACAAGGATTTTCGCCACTACTGTCAGACGCAACACCCGAAATCCGGCGGGCTATGGACATGGATGAGTAGCGATGGGCACTTCATCGTCAATCTGTTCACTCAAGAGGCGGCTTATGCGCACGGCAGCAAGCCGGGCGACGCCTCGCTCAGCCACGTCAATCATGCCCTGCATGCCTTGCGCGCCCTCGTCGAAAAAGAACAGCTACCCAGCCTCGCTCTGCCCCGTCTCGCCTGCGGCGTGACCGGACTGGAGTGGGACGATGTGAAACCGCTGATCGATAAACATCTCGGCGATCTCGGCATCCCGGTATACGTGTATGCCAATTACCAAAAAGGCATCAAAGCCAACGAAGCAAAATAACCAACAAGCACTCAAAAGGAAATATCAGCATGTCAGACAAGTTCGACAACGTCAGCGTCGGCAAAAAATCCAACGTATTCTTCGACGGAAAGTGCGTATCGCACTCGGTGTTTTTCCCCGATGGTTCGCGCAAGACCGTGGGCGTAGTGCTGCCTGACAGCCAGCTCACCTTCAACGTCGGCGTACCGGAACTGATGGAGATCACCGCAGGCGAATGCCAGGTAAAAATCGCGGGAGAACCCGCGTTCAAGACTTACGCCGCAGGCAGCAGCTTCAAAGTAGCCGAGAACAGTAGCTTCGATATCCATACCGGCGCGGGCTCGGTCGATTACGTTTGCAGTTTTGGTTCCAACTAACCTAAAGGTTAGTCTCCACCGCAACAAGCCGCTACGCGGCATGTTGTGGCTAAAACCTAACCCCTCCCAGCCGCCCCTTTTCAGGGGAGGAGCGCTCGCTGCTTATTTGGCTGTGGTCACCTCCCCTGAAGCTGGGTAAGCAGGCAATCCGCGCAGCGGATGCTCGCACAAGGGGAAGCTGGGAGGGGTTAAAGTTCCGTAGGTTGGGTTAGCAGTTTCATCGCGTAACCCAACGGGCGTAATGTCGGGTTACGCAAAAAATGCTAACCCGACCTACATAATTTCACAGGAGCACACCATGCCATCTTTCGACATCGTTTCCGAAGTAGAAAAAACCGAAGTTAAAAATGCGGTCGAGCAGACCAACAAGGAAGTCAGCACACGCTTCGATTTCAAGGGTAGCGATGCCCGCGTCGAGCAGGCCGAGCTGGTGCTCACCGTGCATGCCGACAATGAGTTTCAGATGGATCAGGTTCAGGAAATTCTGAACGGCAAACTCGCCAAGCGCGGCGTGGACATCAAGTGTCTGGAGATCAGCGACAAGATCGAAAAGGTCAGCGGCAACAAGGTCAAGCGCGCCTGCACGGTCAAAGTGGGCGTGGAGATCGAGCTGGCCAAGAAAATCGTCAAACACATCAAAGACAGCAAGATGAAGGTGCAGGCCAGCATCCAGGGCGACACGGTGCGCGTGACCGGCAAGAACCGCGACGACCTGCAAGCCGCCATCGCCTTCGTCAAAAAAACCATCACCGATTTCCCTTTGCAATACCAAAACTTCCGCGACTAAAGACCTACTCAATATGAAACTGATTTCCAAACTACATCTGTCAGCCCTACTCTGCACTGCCGCGCTGACGGTGATGCAATCCGCTTATGCCGCCGAAAACACCGGCTTCCCGGCTATCGTGGCCGATGATTTCAAATATGTCGCCACTACGCCATCACGCTGGGAACCGGCAGACTGGCAGAATTTGGGATGGGCGACGCTGGCCGTGGCCGGTACAGCCATCGTCGCGGATAGACCGGTGCGCGATTTCATGCGCCAGCAACCCAAAGGCGATTCTTTCTTGAATACCGTGGAAAACTTCGGCACAACCTATGCGGTCGGGGTGATTGGCGCTTTCTATCTGGCCGGCGCGGCAAGCGGCAATGAAAAACCGGTTCGGGTTGCGCAGGATGCGTTCAGCGCAAGCCTGATCGCGGCGACCCTCAATCAAACCCTCAAGATTTCGCTCAGCCGCAGTCGCCCGCGCGACAACCAGGGCATCAAAGACTTTCAGGGGTACATCGGCCTCAACAACAATAGCTCCCTCCCCTCCGGCCACACTACCGAGGCCTTCACCCTGGCAGCGGTGATAGCCTCCCACTACGAGGAAACCTGGGTGCCTTACATGGCTTATTCCGTTGCCGGCCTGGTGGGTGTTGCGCGCATGTACCACGATGCACATTTCGCATCGGACGTGGCCGCCTCGGCATTCATCGGCACCTTCGTCGGAAAAAGTATCGTTAACCACAATCGCACACTGCGTACCGATAAAGTCGCCCTGCTCCCGCTGCTCGGCCCGGACTTTACCGGCGTGCAGCTCGTCGGCCATTTCTGATCCGCACCATGCCTAAAGTCCTCGTCCCGCTCGCCCAAGGCTGCGAAGAAATCGAAGCGGTCACCGTGATCGACATCCTGCGCCGCGCCAAGATCGAGGTGGTGTCTGCCGGACTCGACGCGCATCCCGTGCGCGCGAGCCGCGGCGTCATGCTGCTGCCGGATGCCACGCTGGATGCCGCGATGCGGCAGGAATTCGACATGATAGCCCTGCCCGGCGGTCAACCCGGCACCAACAACCTGAAAGCCGACGCGCGCATCCTTGCCTTGCTGAAACACATGTCCGCACAGGGAAAATATGTCGCCGCCATCTGCGCCGCCCCCTCCGTGCTGGCCACGGCAGGGTTACTGGACGGCAAACAGGCCACCGGCTTTCCCGGTTCGCTGGATGGGTTTGCGCAAGTGCAACAGCAACACGCCGCAGTCGTTGTTGATGGCAAGTTCATCACTTCGCGCGGCCCCGGCACCGCGCTGGACTTTGCCCTGACGCTGGTCGAACTATTAGCCGGCAAGGCAAAACGCGAAGAAGTTTCTGCCGGATTGCAACGTTGATGGCGTTCGATTTCTGGCGCCGTTACCTTGATGGCATCCCGGAATATCTGGCGCGTCATTACTGGTGGGCCTATCTGTCGCCACGCGGCGTATGGTTTTTCGACCACGCCCCCATCATCAACCTGATTCTGTTCGGCCAATACCGCGCCATTCTCAACGAAGTCATGCACCGCTATGCAACACGGGAAAGCCCGCGCACGCTGCAACTTACCTGCGCCTACGGTGCGCTCACCCCCACGCTGGCACTCTCCGCCAACACGCGGGAGTTGCATGTCACGGACGTTGCGGGCATCCAACTTTCTTCCGCCGAATCAAAATTGCAGGCCATATCGCGTTCCGCAAAGCTGGCGCGCATGAACGCCGAATCGCTGGCCTATGCCAGCGACAGTTTCGATAGCGTGATCATATTTTTCCTGTTGCATGAATTGCCGGGGGCAGCGCGCGAACGCACACTCAACGAAGCGATACGCGTATTAAAGCCCGGAGGGCATTTGCTGATCGCCGAGTACGGCGAAAATCGCGGTATACATTGGCTGCACCGTTGCACCCCTTGGCGCGGATTTCAGGAAAAAATCGAGCCGTTTCTGCGCGATTTTTGGCACAGCAATCTGGCTGAACAAATTGCCGGCCATGCCATTCGGCAGGGGAAGCCATTGCAAGCAATGGCCGAGGTTTCATTGTTTGACGGCTTTTACCGTGTCCTGGAATATCGTGTCTAAACACTTACGCCGCCGCCCTCCTCCCGTCGTCGCACTATTGCTGCAAGTTGCGGCGATACCGCCGGCGCTAGCCATCGCCTTGGTTTTGCATAGTCAACATTACGCGGTCACTCTCGTGTCGCTGGCATTCTTGTGCGGGCTCATCGCCGCCCTGTTAAGCCATCTGTTCGGTTTGGCCAAATGGTGGATACCCATCCAGTTATTGTTCCTGCCGGCTTTGGCCTGGACACTGTCGCTTGATCTTTCACCGACCTGGTTTCTCATCGCCTTTCTCATCCTGCTCGCTGTTTACTGGAGCACTTTCCGCACGCAAGTTCCGCTTTACCTTTCCAGCGAAAAAGTGTGGCGCGCCCTGGTTGACTTGCTTCCCCCTGCAACACCGGGCAAGCCTATCACCTTCATGGATCTGGGCTCCGGCTTGGGTGGAGTGCTTGCACACCTGTCCTCGGCACGCCCGGATGGACGGTATTTCGGCGTTGAAGTGGCACCCCTCCCGTTTTTTTGGGGTTGGTTACGCCTGCTGCGAAAACACAATTGTGAAGTACGCTGGGGCAGCCTGTGGGATTGCGACCTGTCCCAATATGATGTGGTATTCGCCTATCTCTCGCCTGTCCCCATGGAGCAGCTTTGGCTCAAGGCACAAAAAGAGATGCGCCCGGGAAGTACCTTCATCAGCAGCACATTCGACGTGCCCGATCAACGCCCCCAACAAACTATCCAGATTGATGACATGCACCGCTCCACATTGCTTATCTGGCATTTATAACGACATATTCATGCGTAAACAATATGTTATATTTTTCTTCACAGTGAAGCATTTTTTCGTTAGGATGCAACCTGCGTTTTATCACAGCATCCCCATTTACTCCGCAGCAGCATTTTTCTGATTTACCATTTAAAGCGAGATTCAACATGAGCGAACACATCCGTTATGTCACCGACGACACTTTTTCAGCCGAGGTGCTACAAGCCCCGCTGCCCACTCTGGTGGACTACTGGGCCGAATGGTGCGGCCCTTGCCGCATGATCGCCCCTATCCTGGATGAAATTGCCAAGGAATACGCTGGCCGTATCAACGTCGCCAAGATCAACGTGGATGAAAATCAGCAAACCCCGCAAAAATACGGCGTACGCGGCATCCCGACGTTGATGCTGTTCAAGAACGGCAACATCGAAGCAACCAAAGTCGGAGCGCTGTCCAAATCCCAACTGACCGCATTTATTGACAGCCACATCTGAACCATTTAACCTCGCGCCTGCAACTGTCCTGTCCAGTCCCCCCTGCCTCACAAAAACCATAACTACTAAAAGACACTCAAGACAGCTGGTCGCGCGGGCCTACCCGCTTAACCGTTGCATTCCCGGCAATTCCTCTTAACCTCCGCACACCTCATCCATCTATATATGCATTTATCCGACCTCAAGACCAAACACATCACCGAACTGGTGGAAATGGCCACCACCAATCAAATCGACAATGCCAACCGCATGCGCAAGCAAGACTTGATCTTCGCGCTGCTGAAAAACCAGGCAAAAAAAGGCGAAAGCATTTTTGGTGAAGGTACCCTGGAAGTGTTGCCGGACGGTTTCGGATTCCTGCGCTCTCCGGACACCTCCTACCTCGCAGGCCCGGACGACATCTATGTCAGCCCCAGCCAGGTGCGGCGCTTCAATCTGCACACCGGCGATTCGATCGAGGGCGAGATACGCACACCGAAAGAGGGCGAGCGTTACGTGGCGCTGGTCAAAGTGGACAAGGTCAACGGCGAACCGCCCGAGAATGCCAAGAACAAAATCCTGTTCGAGAACCTGACACCGCTGTTTCCGACTAAGCACATCACGCTGGAGCGCGACATCCGCGCCGAGGAGAACATCACCGGACGCATCATCGACATCGTCGCCCCTATCGGCAAAGGCCAGCGCGGCTTGCTGGTGGCATCGCCCAAATCCGGCAAGACGGTGATGTTGCAGCATATCGCCCACTCCATCGCATCCAACAACCCAGATGCGATTCTGATCGTGCTGCTGATCGACGAACGTCCCGAGGAAGTCACCGAGATGAGCCGCACCGTGCGCGGCGAAGTGGTCGCCTCCACCTTCGACGAACCGGCCACACGCCATGTGCAGGTCGCCGAAATGGTGCTGGAAAAAGCCAAACGTCTGGTCGAACACAAGAAAGATGTCATCATCCTGCTGGATTCCATCACCCGGCTGGCACGCGCTTACAACACCGTCATCCCCTCATCCGGCAAAGTGCTGACCGGCGGCGTGGATGCCAATGCGCTGCAACGCCCCAAACGGTTCTTCGGCGCGGCGCGTAACATCGAAGAAGGCGGCTCGCTCACCATCATCGCCACCGCGCTGGTGGACACCGGCAGCCGTATGGACGACGTGATCTACGAAGAATTCAAGGGTACCGGCAATATGGAAATCCACCTGGATCGCCGCATGGCCGAAAAACGCATCTACCCGGCGATCAACGTAAATCGTTCCGGTACGCGCAAGGAAGAATTGCTGATCAAACAAGACTTGCTGCAGCGTATCTGGGTGCTGCGCAAGCTGCTCTACCCCATGGACGAACTGGAAGCGATGGAATTCCTGCTCGACAAGGTCAAGGCGACCAAAAACAACGCCGAGTTCTTCGATTCGATGAAACGTTAAAACTCTAAAAAGGGTTTTGACGGATGGATTGATGTATGTATAATGCGCGGCTCTGAAAATCCACATTTCAGTGGAGGCTAACCTTACAGGCTATGCCGTAACTAAAAACCGCATCCAAGCGAGGTCGTTATGTACGCAGTAATCAAAACCGGCGGTAAGCAATATCGCGTTACCCAAGGTGAAACGCTAAAAATTGAAACCGTTGCCGGTGATGTCGGCAGCGCGATTGTTCTGGACAAAGTGCTGATGGTCGGCAACGGCGACAAGCTGTCTGTCGGCAAGCCGCTATTGAGCGGTGCAACCGTCAAGGCAACCATCGTTGCCAACGGTCGCCACGACAAGGTAAGCATCTTCAAGATGCGTCGCCGCAAGCACTATCAAAAGCATCAGGGTCATCGTCAAAACTACACCGAGATCCGCATCGACGGTATCTCGGCTTAATTCTGAAGGAGTAGCACCATGGCATCGAAAAAAGGCGGCGGCAGTACCAGTAACGGTCGCGACTCGCACTCGAAAAGGCTCGGCGTAAAAAGCTACGGCGGTGAACTGATCAGCGCGGGTAGCATCATCGTGCGTCAGCGCGGCACCCAAGTTCACGCGGGCGACAACGTCGGCATGGGCAAAGACCACACCCTGTTCGCCAAGATCACCGGCAAAGTTGTGTTCGCGGTCAAGGGCGCGATGAAACGCAAGACAGTCAGCATCGTCGCGGCCTAATCGCTCTCGACGCAACGCAATAGGCCCTATCTCACAGGTAGGGCTTTTTTGTTTTAGCCGTTCAGGAATTCACCCATGAAATTCATCGACGAATCGAAAATAGAAGTGATCGCGGGCGACGGCGGCAACGGCGCGGCCAGCTTTCGTCGTGAAAAATACATCGCCAAGGGTGGCCCGGACGGCGGCGACGGCGGCTGGGGCGGCAGCGTCTATGCCGTTGCGGACCGCAACATCAACACGCTGGTCGATTACCGCTTTGCCCGTCACCACCGCGCCAAAAACGGCGAGTCTGGGCGCGGCGCGGATTGCTACGGCAAAGGTGCGGACGATGTGCTCCTGCGCATGCCGGTGGGCACGGTCATCACCGACATCAACACCGGCGAGCAGATCGCCGACCTGGCGCACGACGGACAAAAAGCCCTGCTCGCCCAAGGCGGCAAGGGTGGCCTGGGCAACCTGCATTTCAAATCCAGCACCAACCGCACGCCCAGGCAATGCACCCCCGGCGAAGAAGGCGAACGCCGCGAGTTGCAACTCGAATTGAAGGTGCTGGCCGATGTCGGCCTGCTCGGCATGCCCAACGCTGGCAAATCCACCTTCATCCGCGCGGTGTCCGCCGCACGCCCCAAGGTCGCCGATTATCCCTTCACCACACTGCATCCGAATCTGGGTGTGGTGCGCGTTGATACGGAGAAGAGCTTTGTCATCGCCGATATCCCCGGCCTGATCGAAGGTGCGGCGGAAGGCGCGGGCTTGGGACACCAATTTCTGCGCCATTTGGCGCGTACCCGTTTGCTGCTGCATCTGGTGGATATCGCGCCGATGCACGAAGGCGTCGACCCCGTGCATGAAGCGCACGCCATCCTCAACGAACTGAAAAAATACGACGAAGCGCTGTACCATAAACCGCGCTGGCTGGTGCTGAACAAGCTCGACCTGCTGGAAGATCGCGACGAAAAAATCGCCGCTTTCCTCGGAGAGTTCGGCGACGACACGCGCTATTTCACCATCTCCGCCATCAACGGCGAGGGTTGCAAAGAACTGACCTACGCTATCATGGAGCATCTGGAGCAGATCGCCGAACAGGAACGCGACGCGATTGCCGAGAGCGCACAAGAGACCGAGATCGACATCTACCAACCATAATGACAACTGCACTCCTCCAAGCCAAACGCATCGTCGTCAAAGTCGGCAGCAGCCTCGTCACCAATCAGGGAGAGGGATTGGACACGGTTGCCATCGGCAACTGGGCGCAACAGATCGCCACCTTGCGCGACCGTGGCTGCGAGGTGGTGCTGGTTTCTTCCGGTGCCATCGCCGAAGGCATGCAGCGTCTGGGCTGGAAACAGCGCCCCAGCGCGGTACACGAACTACAGGCCGCCGCCGCCGTGGGTCAAATGGGGCTGGTGCAGGTGTACGAGAGCTGTTTCAGCAAACACGGCCTGCGCGCCGCGCAAGTGCTGCTCACCCATGCCGACCTCGCCGACCGCGAGCGCTACCTGAATGCGCGCTCCACGCTGCGCACCCTGCTGGCGCTCGGCACCATCCCTATCATCAACGAAAACGACACCGTGGTCACCGACGAAATCAAGTTCGGCGACAACGACACGCTGGGCGCGCTGGTCACCAACCTGATCGAAGCCGATGCGCTGATTATCCTCACCGACCAGACCGGCCTGTACAGCGCCGACCCGCGCAAAGACCCGAGCGCAACACTCATCAGCCTCGCCCAAGCCGGCGATGCCCATCTGGAAACCATGGCCGGCGGCGCGGGCAGCCACATCGGACGCGGCGGCATGATCACCAAAGTGCTCGCCGCCAAACGCGCGGCGCGTAGCGGCGCGCACACCGCCATCGCCTCCGGCCACGAACGCGACGTGTTGCCGCGTCTGCTGCAAGGCGCAAGCATAGGCACCCTGCTCACCGCCTCCGCGCTGGCGCTGGATGCGCGCAAACAATGGCTGGCCGATCATCTGCAAGTCAGCGGAAAAATCACCTTGGATGCGGGCGCCGTACGCGCCTTGCGCAACGAAGGCAAGAGTTTGCTGCCCATCGGCGCCACCGGAGTCAGCGGCGAATTCCAGCGCGGCGCAGTCGTCGCGATCCTCGACGAAAACGGCAACGACATCGCGCGTGGCCTGGTCAACTACAACGCCGGCGAAGCGCGGCGTATTGCGCGCCACGCCAGCCACGAGATCGAAGCCATCCTCGGCTACGTCGATGAATCGGAACTCGTTCACAGAGACAATCTCGTTCTGCTGTGATGCGGAACCAGATTGCGCTGCCGCTCAATCTTTAGGGAAACGCAGATTTATTCGTTATCCCCGCGCAGGCGGGAACGACAAAACCGAATAAATCTGCGTTTCTTTAGGGAAGTTTTTGCTTGATCGCCAGCACCGCCTGGTTGCGCAGGGTGCGCAACAACGACAGTTGGCGTTCGGAGATTTTCAGGCTGTTCGCGTCCTGCATGTCGGCATAGATCAAACCGACCGCTTTTTTGTTCACCATGATGGGCAGCAGCAGGAAGCACTGCGCATCTATCGAATCGCGATACCACTTGGGTATCTTGTCCGAGATCGTCCCCGCCTGAACGTCCTCGATCACAATGTCCGCGCCTTTGTCGATAGCCAGATGGAACACATCCGGCACAAAGGCCAGCGAAAATTTCAGGCGCGGCAGTATCGCATCGACATGCGCCCCGAACCCGAAACGCGCCAGCATCGCATTCTGCCTGTTGTCGCGGATAAAAATCAGCGTGTGCTTGAATCCCAGGCTGCGG
This sequence comes from Gallionellaceae bacterium, assembly GCA_004297065.1. GTDB lineage: Bacteria > Pseudomonadota > Gammaproteobacteria > Burkholderiales > Gallionellaceae > PALSA-1006. The sequence goes on along the minus strand of SCUU01000143.1, from coordinate 2,138 downwards.
TATACCGTCTCCAGCACCATGAGCAACACATCGTTCAGCTTGTAGTCTTCCACCAGCGTGTTGGTCACGTCCTGAATCCCCGCGCTCAAAATCGCATCGGGATCGAATTGCGCGGGCGTTTGCGCGATGGCCTCCGGAGTCACGGTATCGAGCAGCGTCACGCCTTCCATGGAGCCGATGCCGGTGGCCGTGGGTTCGGCGTTCCCGCTCCATTTGCGGATGCGTTTTATCAACGGGCTCTTGCCCGAAATAATACCGAGGATGCCGGAGCGCTGCGACAAGTCGTTCAAGCCGCTTTCCAGCGCGCTGGAAAGTTTTTTCTCAGACACATGTGTCGCGCCTTCATAACGCGCGCACAGCTTTTGCAACTGGGCACTCTTTTCCTTCACATCCGTGATCGCCGAGACCATGCACAACTCGTTGGCCAGATTCACCGTGACGCTCAGCTGGTCGAGATCGCCATGCGGCTTCCTGACTTTATCCGCAGGCAATTTTTTCATGCCCGCCACCAGGCGATGCGGGAAGTTCCAACTCTCTGCCACGCCGCTACCCAGCTGGCTATAGGACATGCCCAGCACTTTGATCGCGGCCTGCTCTTCGCCCATCCCCTGATCTTCCATCAGGCGCACGACCTGCCGGCTTTCCTCGAAAAAATAGAACGTCGCCAACAGCCTTCCCAGATTGTGGAACATCGCGCAGATCATGGCCTCCTCCGCCTCGCCGGGGCGGCCTCCCCCCGACAACTCCGCCGCCAGAATGCCCGCAAAAAAAGAGGCGATGACTTCGTCCTTCAATTCCACCGCCTGCGATTTGTTCTGCAAAAACTCCAGCAGGATGAGCGTCATCGCGATATTGCGCACCGTGTCGAAACCGAGGATCACCACGGCTTTGGAAATGGTGTTGATGTTGCCGCCGAACTGCCCGAACGAAACCGTGTTCACCAGCTTGAGCAATTTGTTGGTCAGGGCAAAATCTTGCAGGATGACCTTCGCCAGTTTGCTGGGGCCCTCCGATTCCGAGGAAACGATTTTGTTGATCTCGCTGATCGTGCCGGAAAGCGCGGGAAAATCGCTCTTGCTGCGCATGCGCCGCAACAGAAAGTCCAGCGTGCTGTGCGTGTCCGCGCCGCCCTGTGCCGCATCTCCCTCCTGCGTGGCATCCAGATAATTCAGCAAAGCCTGACGCATGGTCGCCGCATCCGGGTAACGATCATCGGGCTTTTTGGCTACCGCCTTGAGGATGATGACCTCCAGGCGTTCGTCGATTTCCGCGTTCAGGCTGGAGGGCGCGGCTACCTGTTCGTGCGCCGCGCGGTGCAAGACTTGGAAAATGGTATCGCCCCCCACCGCCGGTTTTCCGGTAACCATTTCATACAGCATGATGCCTACAGAAAATATATCCGAACGGAACTCGGCACCCTGCGAGGTGATACGCTCCGGCGCCATATACTGCGGCGTGCCGTCAACCCCGCCGGCCGCATCCGCCTGGTTGCCGACGTGGCGCGCGATACCGAAATCCAGCAACATCGGCTGCCCGTTCGCGGCCACGATCACATTGGCCGGTTTGATATCGAGATGCATCACGCCCTGTTGATGCGCATAGGCCAAGCCGTCCAACACGCCTGCCACCAATCGGGCCGCCTGCGCCAACGGCAGTGTGCCGCAACGCTTCAACATCTGCGCCAGCGTCTCGCCCTCGATGAAAGCGTAAACCAGATACGGCACACCCTCGTGTTCGCCCGCATCATGCAGGGTGACAATATTCGGATGCTGGAATTTACTGGTGATGCGGGCTTCGCGTAACAGACTTTCCTTTTGCTGGGGCGATGTCGTGCGCAGCATCTTGACGGCAACCTGGCGTTCGAGCTGGGGATCATCGGCCAGATAGACCGTACCCTGCCCACCCTTGGAAATTTCACGAATGATGTTGAACCGACCGATTGCTGCTGTTGCTGACATATAGAAGCCGCCCCTGATGCTTGGTGAATACAGCTTGTTATAACCCGCTACCGGCAGAGCCTAGTGTCGCAAACCAGAAATAACGAAACATTAAACGGCGTCTTTTTTCGCCATGCCGCGTTGCATCCCCTTGCCGTATACCCCATACGGCTGCGGGTCTGCGCCTTGCCTGACAAAAAA
>SCUU01000142.1 GCA_004297065.1 Gallionellaceae bacterium | reverse complement strand
GACCTGCCTGCGACGTTCCAGCGGCTCACCGCCTTTGAGTTTTCTCGCATCAATTTTTTCCATGCGCGCCCGGCATGCAAAACCGCAAAAAGTTCAACTATTTATTGGACGAATCTATAAGGCAGCACACCCCACCCGCCGTTGGCGGGCAGAGTACAATAGCTGCCAAGTGATTGGTTATAGCCATTCCACTAAGCCCTCTAGCGGGCAAGTGGCTGGTTATGCTGCGTTGCAGCAGCGGGGTAAGCAGGCAAGCCGCGAAGCGGCGGCTCGCAAAAAATTTAGTTCCGGCCAACCTAAAGGTGAGCCTGCGCTGAAACTTCGTTTTCTTGCTCGCATATCATCTATATGCGGCGCGGCGAAGTGGGGTAAGCAGGCAATTTGCGCGGCAGATGCTCGCAAATTTTTTCCGCGCCTTGCATTTGGGCGAAATCTGAATTTTTAGAAATACCCCTATGAAGGCTCTATCTCAACGAAATAACCGGCCACCCCTGCTGCTCCGCATGTTTGCGCAACGTGGCATCGGGATCGACGGCCACGGGCTTCTTCACTTTGGCGAGCAGCGGCAAGTCGTTCAACGAGTCGCTGTAGAACGTGGTGTCTTCGAAACTGCCCCAAGTCCAGCCGCGCTCTGCCATCCAGCTTTCCAGTCGGGTGATCTTTCCCTCGCGAAAACTCGGCACGCCCGCGACGTTGCCGGTGAATTCGCCGTTGATCTGTTCGGGGTCGGTGCCGATCAGATGCGGCACGCCGAACTCGCGCGCGATGGGCGCGGTGACGAAACTGTTGGTGGCGGTGATGATGACGCAGACGTCGCCCGCATCGCGATGCTTCGCCACCAGCTCACGCGCGGCAGCGCCCATCATCGGGCGCACTTTGATGCGCATGAAGTCTTCGTGCCACGCATCCAGCACTTTGCGCGAGTGGCGCGACAGCGGTTTCAACTGGAAGTCCAGGAATTCGTGGATGTCCAACACGCCCGCTTTGTATTGCTCGTAGAAGGTGAGATTCTTGGCCTCGAACAGTTCGCGGTCGAGCACGCCCTGCTCGATCAAAAATTGCGACCACTCGAAATCGCTGTCGCCGCTCAGCAGGGTGTTGTCCAAATCAAATAATGCCAGCTTCAATCGCTCCCTCCCGATACTTCCATCACTTCTTTCAACAATGGCACAGTCGCCGCGCGCTTCTTCATGCGCAGGCAATGCTCGTCCAACTCATCCAGGATGCCTAACAGGTAGGGCATGTCGCGCCGTCCGTGGCGCAGCAGATAGCCCGTCACTTCGCCCGGCAAATCAAAACCGCGTGCGGCGGCGTGTGCATGCAGGGCTAGTGATTTCTCCTCGTCGTTCAGCCCCTGCACCTGATAGACCATGCCCCAGCCCAAACGGGTGCGCAGATCGTCGCGCAATTGCAGATGCGCCGGAGCCGCTTGCCCGCTCACCAGCAACAGGCCGCCGCTTTCGCGCATGCGGTTGTATAGCTCGAACAGGGTGATCTGCGCGGCCTCGTCCAGCGTCCCCACATCGTCCAGCGCCACCACCTGTGCGGCCTGCGGTACAACACTCCGAGCGTAGGTCGCGCTTTGCCCCAGTTCCCGCGCGCGGGAGACAACCGCTTGCAGCAGATGGCTTTTGCCGCTGACTGCTTCGCCCCACAGGTAGAAACCGCGCTCGCCGCCCGTGCTGGCCAGTGCGTGGCGCAAGGCGGAGTGCAGTTCCAAATTGCGTCCGACCACAAAATTATCCAAGGTGGGTTGCCATTGCGGGGTGATGCCTAACAACAGTTGAGTCATATCGATTCCGATAACAAGGACGGGAAAGCGTGCCCTTAACAATGCGCGGCAAAGCGTGTTTGAATCATTTCAGGTAAAATCCGCCGCTCAAAAAATCGCCGGTCAGAACGGACGGCACTTTACCTTTACGAAAGCGAGAACTCAACTTGGGCCAGCCTACCAATAGCCTTTCCTACCGCGACGCCGGAGTCGATATCGACGCGGGCGACCAGCTGGTCGAGAACATCAAACCTTTTGCCAGGCGCACCATGCGCCCCGAGGTACTTTCCGGCATCGGCGGCTTCGGCGGCCTGGTCGAAATCTCGAAAAAATATAAAGAACCCGTGCTGGTGTCCGGCACCGACGGCGTGGGCACCAAGCTGAAATTGGCTTTTGAGCTGAACCGCCACGACACCGTGGGCATCGACCTCGTCGCGATGAGCGTGAACGACATCCTGGTGCAGGGCGCGGAGCCGCTGTTCTTCCTCGACTATTTCGCCTGCGGCAAGCTCGACGTACCCGCCGCCACCGAAGTCATCAAGGGCATCGCCAAGGGCTGCGAAGATTCCGGCTGCGCGCTGATCGGCGGCGAGACTGCCGAGATGCCGGGCATGTACCCGGTAGGCGAATACGACTTGGCAGGTTTTGCCGTGGGCGTGGTGGAAAAATCCAAGATCATCACGGGCGAGCACATCAAGGCGGGCGACGTGGTGTTGGGCTTGGCCTCCAACGGCGCGCACTCCAACGGCTACTCGCTGGTGCGCAAGATTCTTGAACGGAGCAAACCCGACGTGTACGTTAAATTCGACGGCGAGCGCACGCTAGCCGACTGCATCATGGCGCCCACCCGTTTGTACGTGAAGCCGCTGCTGGCGCTGATGCAGTCCATCACCGTCAAGGGCATGGCGCACATCACCGGCGGCGGCATCACCGAAAACGTGCCGCGCGTGTTGCCCGCCAACGTAGTGGCCGACATCGACAGCAAGACCTGGCAAATGCCCAAGCTGTTCGACTGGCTGCAAGAAGGCGGCAACGTCGAAGCGCAGGAGATGTTCCGCACCTTCAACTGCGGTATCGGCATGGTGGTGATCGTTGCAGCGGCAGACGCGGATGCGGCGGCCAAGCATCTACAATCCGCCGGCGAAACCGTGTCGCGCATCGGCGTGATCCGCGCACGTAGCGGCGACGAGCATCAGACACAAGTGAGCCAATAAGGGGCGAGCATGAAGATAACGCAATTATCACTAACTGACTTTAGGGGGATTCGTTCTTTACTCCTTGATTTATCGGACTTGCCTGTCGCTATTTTTATTGGCAAAAACGGGGCTGGCAAGTCGTCGGTATTAGATGCGGCAGCAATTGCACTTACTCGTATCACCGCCCAACTAGGTGCATCCGGGGCAGGTAAGCGACACTTACTGCCCACGGACATTCACAACAAGCAGATGAGTACCTCAGTCAAAATTGGGGTCGAGCATCATGGGGAACAATACACGTGGGAGCTTACTAGACGTGGTCGAAATGCGAAAAAACAAGAGGTAGAACATCTCATTTCGCGCCTCGATGATGTTAAAAAGCTTGCCTCTGCTTTAGGGAATGACTTAAGCGGCGAGACTAACAACGTTCCCTTATTGGCTTACTACCCTGTCAACCGTGCAGTTTTAGACATCCCGCTTAAAATCCGTGTAACGCATGATTTCAACCCGCTAGATGCGTTTGAGGGTGCTTTAACCCGTGCCGCCAATTTTCGGGTTTTCTTCGAGTGGTTTAGAAATCGGGAGGACTTTGAAAATGAACAGCGTCGGGATATACCCAGTTTTATAGACCCCTCTCTTGAAGCCGTAAGAAAAGCTATTCAGACCTTCATGCACGGCTGTACTAATCTGCGAGTGCGCCGCAAACCACTACTACGAATGACCATCAACAAAGCGGGCGAAGAGGTATTGATTAGTCAATTGTCGGATGGGGAAAAATGCTTGTTGGCTTTAGTGGGTGATTTAGCTCGTCGCTTGGCAATTGCCAACCCCCATTCAACAGAACCTTTGTCTGGGCAAGGTGTCGTGCTGATTGATGAAATTGAGCTTCATCTCCATCCGGCATGGCAGCGCAATGTGGTGAATCAACTCAAGACGACCTTCCCCAACTGCCAGTTTCTGATTTCCACGCACTCACCTCAAGTGTTAGGCGACGGCGTTGGCGCTTCGGTCTACGCGATCACTCCAAAATCAGATGACCCGGACAATATGGAAAATCGGCTCGCTCCGGTTGGCAATCTCTATGGCGCAGATAGCAACCGTATTCTGGACGAGATCATGGGAGCAGGAACTCGGGCGTCCGAAGTTTCAGAATCATTCAAAGAATTGTTCCTCCAAATTGAACTCAAGAACTGGCAACGAGTAACAGAAATATCCACTCTGCTGGCAGAAAAAATTGATCACGATGACCCGGATTTACTAAAGGCTCGCATGCTTGTTCGCCTCAAAGGCGGGAATTAAACCATGAGACTCATTCATAAATCCCCGGAGCCAGATGAATTCAAGAGGTGGAAGCAAGTAAATCCGACTGCGACATTCGACAATCTCGGTAATGAAAATAACCGCACTTTAAAGCAAACTGTAAAAGCGTCCCTCCTTATCGAGCAAAAATATATGGTTACTGTGAAAATAGAATTGACGCCCAAACCAGCCATATCGAGCATTTACACCCCCAGTCCAGATACCCGCAAAAACAGTTGGATTACTCGAATTTATTGGCCTCCTGCGAAGCGGGCGGAAAGAAAGCGCACTGCGGACATAAAAAAGATCGGCGACTCCTGCCCATCACTCCATTGGATCCTATCGAACCAAGCCAACATTTCATTTTCGCTGCGGATGGCCACATTTACCCACGCCCTGAAAATAACAATGCAGCCGATACAACGATTAAAGTCCTTGGACTTGATGCCAAACGATTAGTGACGATGCGCAGCACAGCCATATCGACCATTATTGCGTTACTGATAAATAGCCCCGAAGAAAGGCAGCAGACACTTGATGCCGTTTCACCTTCAAGCGACAAACTTTATGAGTTTTATTCAGCTATTCGGTATCAAATAGACCAGCTAACAACCTTACCTGCTCAATGAAAAAAGTCGTCATCCTCATCTCCGGTCGCGGCAGCAATATGCAAGCGCTGCTGGAAGCGAAGTTGCCCTGCGAGATCGTCGCCGTCATCAGCAACCGCGCCGATGCCACCGGCTTGGATATCGCCAAGGCGCACGGCATCGCCACCGCCGTGGTATCGCACCGCGAACACGCCGACCGCACCGCGTTCGACATGGCGCTGGCGCAAGTCATCGACGGCTTCCGCGCCGACCTCGTGGTGCTGGCAGGGTTCATGCGCATCCTCACCACTCCGTTCGTGGAACGCTATCGCGGCAAACTAATCAACATCCATCCCTCGCTGCTGCCCTCTTACACGGGGGTCAACACCCACGAACGCGCGCTCCATGACGGCGTAAAAATTCACGGCTGCACCGTGCATTTCGTCACGCCCACACTGGACGGCGGCCCCATCATCATTCAGGCCGCAGTCCCGGTGTTGCGCGGCGACACTCCAGCATCCTTGTCCGCACGCGTCCTGCGCGAAGAGCACCGCATCTATCCGCAAGCCTTGCGCTGGCTGTGCCGCGAGCAAGTGTGGCTGGATACCGCAGGGCGCGTTGCCGGCAACCGCTTGGAACAGCCTGGCGTAGCGCTGATTTCCCCGGGGCTGAATTGAGTTTGCAGCCATAACCCACTCCGTGCCGCACCGCACCGTCGTGAGCATTTTTTTGGCCGCCCCAACCCGACGCATCGCCATGGCGGCGGCGTTGTCTGCGCTGCTGCACGGCTTGCTGCTGTGGCTGCCCGAAGTGCATCTGCCGCAACATGAAAAACAGTTGCCGCCGCTCATCGCAAAGCTCGAACCCTTAGCCCAGCCGAGCGCGAAGATCGCCCGGAAAAAACCGCAACCCAAGGTGCGTCCCGCAGCGCAAGCGCAGCCCGTCGTGCAATCCGTGCCAGAACTCCCGATTGCGGCCAGCGCACCCGTTCCGGTCAGTGCGCCCGAACCTGCAAGCGCTCCGGCAATAGCGGAATCCGCTCCACCACCGGCTCCGGTCAAAACCGAAGCCGTGCCGCCGGAGCCGCAACGCCCGCCCTTACCCAAACACGCACGGCTTCACTTCGATATCTATCAGGGGCAGGGCAATTTCAAAATCGGCGAATCGGTTCATACGCTGGAAATAAGCGACGGGCGTTACCTGCTCAAAGCCGATGTGCAAACCACAGGGCTTGCAGGCCTGATAAAAAGCTATCACATGGCGCAAACCAGCACGGGCAGCGCAAGCGCGCAAACACTGAAACCGGAAGTCTTCAGCGAAGAAATCACCGACAGCAGCGGCAAGCAACTGCACCGCGCCAATTTCGACTGGGCGAACAATATTATTCGTTTTAGCGGAGGCGGCGAAACACGCCTGCGACCCGACGCTCAGGACATTCTGAGCATCCTCTACCAATTCTCCGCCATGCAGCAGCAAACCGAGATCGTTTCCATCCATATCGGCACGGGGAAACGCTTCGAGGAATACCGCTTCGAAATTGCGTTCGAAGAAAAAATCGAAACCGCCATGGGCACTTTACAAACCGTGCATTTCCGCAAATTGCACGACGTGAACGAAGAAGGACTGGAAATCTGGTTCGCGCAGGAATACCGCCTGCTCCCCGTCAAGATGCGCCATATAGACGGCACCGGAAAAATCACTGCCGAGGCGATCATCAGCGACATCCGCGTGTCGGACGAATAAGCGCCTGCCCATCTGTTAAACTGCGCGCCTTTGAAGTCAGTCGATAGTTTCTAGACGTTAGTTGTTAGTTGGCTGAGTCCGCTGCGCGGTTTAGGTTCAACTAACGACTAGCGGCCAACATCTAACGACTCCCCTGAAAGTTCAGCCATGCTCATCACCGAATACCGTCTCGACCTCGTCGCCCAAGCCCTGCGCGCTATCCTGCCCCTGGAGCATCCTGCGGATACCTCGCTACGCTATTTCTTTCAGGCCGAACGCGTCGGCTCCAACGAACGCGCACTGATCGCCGAAACCGTGTTTGGCATATTGCGCCACCGCCTGTTGCTGGAGCACGCTTGCACCACACCGGCGCTGGCCACCAATAAAGCCACGCCGCGCCGCATGGCGCTGGCCTTCTTGGTGCGCTTCGGCGGCTACAACGTGCGCGAACTCGCCCCCGTGCTGAAAGCCACCGAAGCCGACTGGCTGGGACAGGTAAAGGGCATCAAGCCAGACGGGTTGCCCTTGTCGGTGCAAGCCGAACTGCCGGACTGGATCATTGAAAAGTTGCGCGTGCAACGCAGCGACGACGAAATCCGCATACTCGGCTTATCCCTGCAAAACCCCGCCCCGCTGGATCTGCGCGTGAACACGCTGAAGGCCAACCGCGACGAGCTGCTGCACGGGTTGGCAGCCGAAGGGGTGCAAGCCGTCGCCACGCCGTGGTCGCCACTCGGCATCCGCGTCACCGGCAAGCCCGCACTGAATAAAAGCCCGCTGTTCCTAGGCGGACGTTTCGAGGTACAGGACGAAGGCAGTCAATTATTAAGCTTGCTGCTCGCGCCCAAACGCAACGACATGGTGGTGGACTTCTGCGCGGGCGCGGGCGGCAAGACGCTCATGCTCGGCGCGATGATGAATTCGCAGGGTCGCTTGTACGCCTGGGATGTTTCGGAAAAACGCCTCGCCAACCTGAAACCGCGTCTGGCGCGCTCCGGTCTCTCCAACGTGCAACCGCAACTCATCGCGCACGAGAACGACAGCAAGATCAAACGTCTCGCGGGCAAAATCGACCGCGTGCTGGTCGATGCGCCGTGCAGCGGGCTCGGCACCCTGCGCCGCAACCCCGATCTGAAATTCCGCCAGTCTGCGCAAAGCGTGGACGATCTGACCCGGAAACAGGCCGCTATCCTGCTTGCGGCCAGCAAACTGCCCAAAGCCGGGGGACGCCTGGTGTATGCGACATGCAGTTTGCTGCACGAAGAGAACCAGGCCATCGTGGAAGTATTCCTGAGCCAGCATCCCGAATTCATCCTGGTACCTGCCGGCGAAGCGCTGGCGCAACAAAAGGTCGCGCTGGAGATGGGCGACTACCTGCAACTGCTGCCGCAACTGCACGGCACCGACGGCTTCTTTGCGGCGGTGATGGAACGCAAAGGCTGAGGTATCATTCTCTGGCAATGTAGTGCAGCAACTTTAACTGGGGAGCGCCATGAACAAGACGCTGCTTGTATCGGCGTAGCGGTTGCTATCGTAATCGGCTATACGACTCTCCTCGATGCTTGGCAACGCATCTACCAAACCGCCAGCACACTCGACATGGCTAATCATCTCCGTAACGACCTTCATGGTCGTAACAGGCATGGTGATGATAGGCCGATACTTTGAACGCAAACTGGCCATAGAAGCAAATTTGAGAGTCCAGAAAATAGACGTCTACGACGATTTTCTCAAAGAACTTGCGCAACTATTCCATCGCGAACACAACAACGACGACCTCATCGACTTTATAACCCTGTGGCAAGGCAAACTGATATTGTGGAGCGAAAGCGAAACATTACTTGCCTTGTTTCACTGGCATGAAAGCCTGATGACCACGGAAGAACGCGATCACTCGCTGCTGATGCTGGATGATTTCATCCGCGCCATGCGCGAGGAAATCGGCCACTCTTCCACCGCAATAGAACGCGGCGCCTTCAGCCACCTGATGATTAATCACGGGGGTTTTTCCAAGAGCATGCTCGCTCCGTGCAAGCCAGCCACTATCGTCATTGACACGAAAATCTCCCGCTACTTCACCACGCACCCGGCCTGAGCCGGTGCATTGGTTTGTTTGGGGCCGGAGCCGGAATCTTTCGCATCGAGCGGCTTGTCGGTGGTCATGAACTTGGGCGTGGATGGCAGTTGCGTGA
>SCUU01000335.1 GCA_004297065.1 Gallionellaceae bacterium | reverse complement strand
TTTTCTACCTTGATAGTGCTCTGTTCTTTAAAATGCGGATCGTAGGTATTACGCAGGTTACGGAAAGAGTTGCCATCATACAGGAAAGCGATGATGAACCATACAAACAGGGCCAAAGGAACCACGATGGTCATGATCAGGTTCTTCAATTCATGTTTCAGGTGCATGAAATAGGCTACGATGTAAAAGGCTTTGGCCAGCATCAGGATTACGATCGTGCCCTTGGCTGCCAGGCGCAGACCACTTTCCAGTGGCATTCCCATCATCCAGAAACCAATGATCAGTTCCACAATGGTTAAAACAGAAAGGATAACGGTTACCCTTACAATCTCCTTGGTTCCACCGCCACTGTGCTCTTCGTGTGCTACTGTATGTTCCATAAATAGGTTGCTTAAAGAATTAATGAATCGGGATAAATCAGATCAGGTAAAAACAGGTGAATACAAATACCCATACCAGATCTACAAAGTGCCAGTACAAACCAGCTTTCTCAATCATCAGGTAATGACCACGTTGTTCAAACTTGTCCATCAGGGTCATGATCAGCATGATAATATTGATGATCACACCAGAGAATACGTGAAAACCGTGAAAACCGGTGATGGTAAAGAAGTAGTTGGTAAAGTTGGTAGAGGAAGCCGTTCCATCGTGGTTCAGGAAAGGATTGCTACCCCACCAGGCACCTTCGTGAAACAGGTGGTTCCACTCCCAGGCCTGGCAGCTTAAGAAAGCGATACCGCCGATGATGGTCCAGATCAGGTTTTTCACCACTCCTTTTTTGTTCATATGATGACCGGCATGTACCGCCAGTACCATGGTAACGGAACTGATGATCAGGATAAAGGTCATGATACTCACGAACACCAGTGGCGCATGTACACCTTCCGGCGCAAAAGGGAAACTTTTGAATACTTCGTTAGGGTCAGGCCATCCATTGGTGGAAAAACGGATGGTACCGTAAGAGATCAGGAAGGCGCCAAAAGTGAAAGCATCACTCATCAAAAAGTACCACATCATCAATTTGCCGTACTCTACATTAAAAGGGCTCTTCCCGCCGCCCCACAACTTGGTGGGTGTA
>SCUU01000141.1 GCA_004297065.1 Gallionellaceae bacterium | reverse complement strand
TTTTCCGCAACACAGCATAACCAGCCACTTGCCCGCTCTTGTACTCTGCCCGCCAACGGCGGGTGGGGTGTGCGGGCTTAGTGGAATGGCTAGTAGTTCCATCAGTTGGGATGAAATATGAATTTTTAGAAGTGCCCTACAATTCTTCCAGTCCGAGTTCCTGTATCTTGCGCGTCAGCGTATTGCGCCCCATGCCCAGCAAGGTGGCGGCTTCGATGCGGCGTCCGCCGGTATGTTGCAGCGCTTGAGTGATTAAGGTGCGCTCGAATTGTTTGGTCAGGGTGTCGAGGATATTGGGTTCGCCGCGTTGCAGCGCGAGGACGGCCTGCTGGGCAAGGGCGCTGCGCCAATCCTGGCTGAGCGCCACGCTGGCATGGGTGTCGTCGCGCCACTCGGCGGGCAGGTCGGCGATTTCCACTTGCTGCGTGGGCGTCATCACGGTGAGCCAGTGGCACAAGTTTTCCAGTTGCCGCACGTTGCCGGGAATATCCTGCGCGGAGAGGTAATTCAGCGCGGTTTCGCTGAGTATTTTTTGTTCCACGCCCAGCTCGCGCGCGCTCTTTTGCAGGAAGTACTTGGCCAGCAGCGGAATGTCTTCGCGGCGTTCGCGCAACGGCGGCAGGCGCAGGCGGATGACGTTGAGGCGGTGGAACAAGTCTTCGCGGAACAGTCCCTGCTTGACGCGCTCGTCGAGATTCTGGTGGGTGGCGGCGATAATGCGCACATTGGCCTTGATCGGCTGGTGTCCACCCACGCGGTAGTAGTTGCCGTCGGACAATACGCGCAGCAAACGCGTCTGCAATTCGGCGGGCATGTCGCCGATTTCGTCGAGGAACAAGGTGCCGCCCTCGGCTTGTTCAAAGCGTCCGTGGCGCGTGGTGGTCGCGCCGGTAAACGCGCCCTTCTCGTGGCCGAACAGTTCCGATTCCAGCAGGTCTTTCGGTATCGCGGCGGTGTTGATCGCCACGAAAGACTTGTCGGCACGCGCGCTGTGGCGGTGCAGCGCATGCGCAACCAGTTCTTTGCCGGTGCCCGATTCGCCGTTGATGAGCACGGTGGCGTTGGATTGCGCCAGACGCCCGATGGCGCGAAACACCTCCTGCATGGCGGGGGCGTGGCCGAGGATGTCGGGGGCGGCTTGCGCATCTTCGGCTTGCGGGTTTTTGCGCTGGCTCTGCACCAGCGCGCGGCGGATCAGTTCGACGGCGTGGTTCACGTCGAAGGGCTTGGGCAAATACTCGAACGCGCCGCCCTGAAACGATGACACCGCGCTCTCCAGATCGGAGTAGGCGGTCATGATGATGACGGGCAGGTTGGGGTAATCGTTGCGCAGCTTTTGCAGCAAATCCAGGCCGGAACTGCCGGGCATGCGGATGTCGCTGATGACCATCTGCGGCAAGTTGCCGGGCAGTTCGGCCAAGGCGTCGTCGGCGCTCGGGAAACTTTTGAATTCGATCTGTTCGCGCGCCAGCGCTTTTTCCAGCACCCAGCGGATGGAGCGGTCGTCGTCGATGATCCAGACAGGTTTGTTGTCCATGATTATTTTCCTAAGTGGGGGAGCGGGAGCATCACGGTGAAGCAGGTGCGCCCCGGTTCGCTTTCAAATTCGATGCTGCCTTGATGTTGGCTCACGAAATCTTGTGCCAAAGTCAGTCCCAGACCGTGGCCGTCGGCACGGCCAGAGACTAGCGGATAAAATATCTTGTCGCGCAAATGGCCGGGTATGCCGGGGCCGTTGTCGATAATCTGCACGGCGATGGCGAGGCGATGCAATTTTTTCATCAGTGTGACCTGGCGCGTAATGCGCGTGCGCAACACGATCTGGCCTTTGCCCTTCATCGCTTGCGCGGCGTTGCGCACGATGTTGAGCACGACCTGGATCAGCTGTTCCTTGTCGCCGTGCAAGTCGGGCAAACTCAAGTCGTAATCGCGCTGGATGGTGAGCCCTTCCGGCAACTCCGCCAGCACCACGCTGCGCACGCGCTCCAGCACTTCGTGGATATTGAGCGCACTGAAATGGGGCGCATGCTGCGGGGTGAGCAGCTTCTCCATCAGCGAGCGCAGGCGGTCGGCTTCCTGGATGACGACTTGGGTGTATTCGCGCAACGCGGGTTTTTCCAACTCCTGTTCCAGCAACTGCGCCGCCCCGCGTATGCCGCCCAGCGGGTTTTTGATCTCGTGCGCGAGGTTGCGCAACAGCAGGCGATTGGCCTGCGTCTGATCCAGCATCTGCTCTTCGCGCGCCAGCTTGAGCGGACGGTCGATAGTATGAAACTCCAGCAACACGGCATAGCGTCCAAGATGCAAGGGCGTGGCGATGCAACTCAGATGCAGCCGATTGCCGAGAGCGTGCGTACCCAGTGTCAGTTCATGCTCGATATGGCTGGCGCGGTTGGCAAGCGCCGACTGGATAGTGCCGAACAATTGCTCGGTATGCGTAAACGCATGTTGCAGCGGATGGGCGATCAGATTGGTCTTGCTCAAGCCGAACAGATGCTCTGCGGCCGGATTGAGGTAGGCAATGCGCGACTCGCCATCCAGCAGGATGACTGCGGTGGCGAGATGTTCCAGCGTCGGAAAATCGGAATTTGGCATGGCTATCTCAAAGCAGAAAACATGCCAAATAAAATAGGGCTATTTGTTGCGTTTGGAGAGTTCGGTTTTAAGTGCTTCGATGTTTTTTTCATGCATCTGCACCTGTTCTTGCAAGCCGCCCATCTTTTCGTCCTGTTTCGCCACATTGCGATAAACCTTGCCGTCCTTGCCGGTGTAGGTCTCGGGATTTTCGGCCCCATCCTGCCAATCCCGGCGCGCTTCAGCCAGAGCTTTTTCCTCGGTGGCGAGTTCGTCTTCCAGTATCTGTCTGCGAGTATTATCGCGGTCTTTCTGTGTAGCGGAGTTTACGCGGGGAAAGTCGGCAGCACCTTCGTTGCCGCGCGTGCGCGGCGGTGGCGGCAATGTAGGGAGCGGCTCCAGGTGGAGCTTTTTGGCACCTTTGAGCGGAGTGCTGGAATAGGTCACATGTCCATCGGCATCAATGCGTTTGTAAATCTCGGCTTGCGCCCAATTGGCGCAGCACAAACTCCATAGAACAAGAAGGTAGCGCAGCTTCATAATCGTGTCCTGATGACGGGGTGGAAAGTATAGGTGAGGCTTCTTTATGTGACAAACGCCGAAGCATAAAAAAACGGAGCCTGGCGGGCTCCGTTTTTCCGGATACATACCTGATTACAGGCTGTAGTACATGTCGAACTCAACCGGGTGAGTGGTCATACGGATACGGTTGACTTCGTCCATCTTCAGCTCGATGTAAGCGTCGAGGAAGTCGTTGGAGAACACGCCGCCGCGAGTCAGGAACTCGCGGTCTTTGTCCAATGCGGCCAATGCTTCGTCCAGAGATGCGCATACGGTTGGGATCTTTGCATCTTCTTCCGGTGGCAAGTCGTACAGGTTCTTATCGGCAGGATCTCCGGGGTGTATCTTGTTCTGGATACCATCCAGACCCGCCATCATCAGCGCGGCAAAGGCCAAGTATGGGTTGGCAGAAGGATCGGGGAAGCGGGTCTCGATACGACGCGCCTTGTCGCTGGCGACGTGCGGGATACGGATCGAAGCGGAACGGTTCTTGGCGGAGTAAGCCAGCTTCACCGGTGCTTCGTAATGGGGAACCAGACGCTTGTAGGAGTTGGTGCCGGGGTTGGTGATCGCGTTCAAGGCCTTGGCGTGTTTGATGATGCCGCCGATGTAGTACAGCGCCAGTTCGGACAGACCGGCATAGCCGTTGCCCGCAAACAGGTTCTTGCCGTCTTTCCAGATGGATTGGTGCACGTGCATGCCGGAACCGTTGTCGCCGACGATAGGCTTGGGCATGAAGGTCGCGGTCTTGCCATATTGATGGGCAACGTTCTGTACCACGTACTTCAACGTTTGTGTCCAGTCGGCGCGCTTGGTCAGCGTGTTGAACTTGGTGCCCAGCTCGCACTGTCCGGCAGTGGCGACTTCGTGGTGATGCACTTCGACCGGAATGCCGATCTCTTCCAACGCCAAGCACATGGCTGCGCGGATGTCGTTCAGGCTGTCGACCGGAGGCACGGGGAAATAACCGCCCTTGACGGCAGGACGGTGGCCGGTGTTGCCGCCTTCGAAGGAGTGACCGCTCGACCAAGCCGCTTCTTCCGAATTGATCTTGACGGAACAGCCGGACATGTCAATCTTCCATTCCACCGAGTCGAAAATGAAAAACTCTGGCTCAGGGCCAAAGTAAGCGGTATCGCCGATACCGGAAGACTTCAGATAAGCCTCTGCACGCTTGGCGATAGAACGCGGATCGCGGTCATAGCCCTTGCCGTCGGTAGGCTCGATCACGTCGCAAGACAATACGATGGTGGGTTCGTCGAAGAACGGATCGACATAGACGGAATCGGGATCCGGCAACAGCAACATGTCGGAAGCTTGAATACCCTTCCAGCCAGCGATGGAAGAACCGTCGAATGCGTGGCCGCTTTCGAACTTATCCGCATCGAAATGGGAAACAGGCACACCAACGTGCTGTTCCTTGCCACGGGTGTCGGTGAAACGCAGATCGACGAATTTGATGCCCTGTTCTTTGATTAGTTTCAGAACGTCGGCGGCTGTTTTAGACATACTCGAATCTCCCAAGAAAAATTAAAACGAAGCTTTTTTGTGAAACGAAAACCAATTACTGAAACAAGCCCGATAGAGCAGAAATTATGCCAACACCCGGAGCCCTGTAGGGAACGCATTGTGCCATATTTGGCAGACAGGTGAACAGACAATGCGCGCCCCCGAATAGGGCGGCAAATCGGCATTGCGCACTAATTTGGGGCGCAACTCGAATAAAGCCGGATGTTATGGAAATACACGTCGTCAGCGGCGATATCGGCGCAGGCGCGTTGTAGAACACCGATATCGACAGCGTCTTCAAGCATCAACTCGGCCTCTACCTTGCCGCTCAGATAATGCAGAACGATGCGCGTGGATGGGGGCAGACTTTTGCCCAAGCGGCTTTCAAGATGGGCTAACAGCAGATGGCGCTGGGGCAAATGCGCATTCGGCTTAGCTTGCGCGTCATCTTCAGAGTCGATGTGTACCATCACATCCATGACGTGATGCCCTTTGAGCACCGCGCTACGCGCCGCCTCCGCGATGTAGTGCCCTTCCGACACGCTGATCTTGGGATCGACGATGATATGTGCATCCACCAAAGCGTTATCGGCCATCTTGCGGGTACGCAGTTCGTGCAGCCCCATCACGCCCGGCGCGGCTTTCAATGTGTTGCGTATAGCGCGCACCTCCGCTTCATCCAATCCCGTATCCACTAACTCGGCCAAAGCATCACGCGCGAACTGTATGCCCATATAAGCGATCATCACCCCCACCACCGCAGCGGCGACCAGATCGAGAAAAGTGTAGCCGAGTAGGTTGCCGGCGATGCCGGCGATGACGACCAGCGAAGAAGCCGCGTCGGAGCGCGCATGCCATGCGTTGGCTACCAACATCTGTGAACGCACGCGCTGCGCGACGGCCAGCATGTAGCGGAACATGCCTTCCTTGGCGGCGAGCGCGATGATGGCGATCCACAGCGTGAAGGGTTGCACGGCCTGCACATGTTCGGGATGCTGCAAACGCATGCCGGCGGCAATGAGCAAACCGATACCGAGCGCGGCCAAGCTGGCACCAAGAATCAACGAGGCGGCCGTCTCGATACGGGCGTGTCCATAGGGATGGTCGGCATCGGCGTGCTTATTGCCGTGGCGGTTGGCGAACAACACCAATACATCGGAAAGCAGATCGGCGAGAGAGTGCAGGCCATCGGCCATCAACGATTGTGATCTGCCGAAAAACCCGGCCAAAACTTGCATCACGGCCAATCCCAGATTGATGAAAATGCTGATCCAGGTACTTTTACGCGCAGCGGCAAAACGCACCGGATGCGCAGGCTCGAAGGCGGCGGACTTGCCGTGGGCGTGAGCGTGGGAATGCGTGTGATTTTTCATTGCCGTTGGGATAGTATGCAACTGTGCCGGAGGAGGATAGCACTTGCACGCTAAAGTTTAAACATAGGTAGACAAAATGGGAAAGATCACCGAGATTCTGAATATCGCACAACAACGTGCGAAAGACCTGAACATGCCGTACGAGGGTGCGCTGACACCGAAAGAAGCTTACGAGATCCTACGGTCGGCTCCCGGCGCGAAGTTGGTTGATGTGCGCACACGGGCCGAACAAGATTGGGTCGGACGTGTCGCGCAGGCGGTAGAGATCGAATGGGCGACTTACCCGGGCATGAAGCAGAATCCGAATTTTCTCGCCGCCTTGCAACAACAGGTCGACAAGGAGGCACTGGTCTTGTTCCTGTGCCGCAGTGGGGCGCGGTCTCATCATGCTGCTGTTGCTGCGACGCAAGCGGGTTATGCTGATTGCTACAACATCTTAGAAGGTTTTGAGGGTGACAAGAGCGCGGGCAATCAACGCAACGTGTTGAATGGCTGGCGGGCTGCCGGGTTGCCTTGGGAGCAAAGCTGATTGGGGTGTAATCGATCGGAAGCCCGCGCAAGCGGGCTTTTTTACGTGGCCGACCAGCTTACTGCACCGGTCCATGCCGTGAGCAAAACGATCAGACCGAACGCGATGCGGTACCAGGCGAACACCGTGAAATCGTGGCGACTGATATAGCGCAGCAAGCCGCGCACCGCGATAAACGCGCTGACAAACGACGCGATAGAGCCGGCCAGAAAGATGCCGATATCATCGGCATGAAAATCGTGGCGGTATTTCACCACCTCGTACAGCGTTGCCATGGTCAGCGTGGGGATGGCGAGGAAAAACGAGAACTCCGTCGCCGCCTTCCTGCTGAGCCCAAAAAACAAGCCTCCAATAATCGTTGCCCCAGAACGCGAAGTGCCGGGAATCAATGCCAGCGCCTGCGCCAGCCCCATCTTTAGCGCGTCTTTCCAATGCATGTCGTCCACGCTCTGGATGCTTTCCGCATGTTGGCGTTTCTCCGCCCACAGGATGATTAAACCGCCCACTATGAATGCCAGCGCCACCGGCACGGGCGAGAACAAGTGCGCCTTGATCGCCTTGCCGAACAGCAGACCGAGTATCGCCAGCGGCAGGAACGCGATGAACAGGTTGAATGTAAAGCGCTGCGCGGCCTCCTGTTTCTGCAACAGGCCGGAAGTCACGGAAGCCAGCTTGGCACGGTATTCCCAGCACACTGCCAGAATCGCCGCGAACTGGATCACGATCTCGAACACCTTGCCGCGCTCGTCGTTGAAATTCAGCAGATCGCCGACCAGAATCAGGTGCCCGGTGGAAGAGATAGGCAAAAATTCGGTCAGACCTTCGACCACGCCAAGAATGGCGGCTTTCAGTAATAGGATCATGTCCATGTGATGACCTGTTGTGTTTAGAAAGCCCTCACCTCAATCCTCTCCCGAGGGGAGAGGAGGCAATCGCCCCTTCCCCCTCTGGGAGAAGGCTGGGATGAAGGTGCTTTAATTGAGCCGTTCGTAAAGTTGCGATACGTTGATTCACCGCACAACGCTCTTCCTCACTCATTGCCACCCAGCGCGTGATTTCCTCAAAGGTGCGATGGCAACTTCGGCACACATCATCACCCAACACGGTCGTGCAATGACCGCTGCAAGGAGAATCGGCAGTGACCTCGGCGGATAGCGTCGTGCAGGCCATCAACATTCGTTTTGCAACCAGCTCAACGCGTCGCTGGTTTGCCACAAATCAAAATAGTCTTGGCGGTAATACCAAGCTTCGTCTTTACCGCCCGCTTGCACCAGACCGTCTTGCAAACGCGGCTGTTTGGGTTTGGCTGCGAGCAGCATTTTGGCGACTTCGGGGTAACGTTTGCGCGCCACTTCCATTGCTTTTTGCGCCGCAGACATCTGCTTATCCATCACCAAAGCCAGCACCTTGCCGTATTCCATCGCCGCCATATCATGGGGATACTGCGCGGCCAGTGCCAGTGCATCGCCGACACGATTCAAGCGTAGATAATTGTGCAACAAGCCTTCGCGCATCCCCTGGTTGTCATTCGGATTGAGCGTCAGCACCATCCATTCCGCCACGCGCACCGCTTCTGCGGTGTTGTGCGTCAGGCGCGACATGCTCACCAGTCTTTGCATCACGCGCAAGGCGGGACGATTCTCATGCCATCCCCATTCCAGCTTGAGCCCATCCGCTTGGTAGCGCTTGAGTATCAGGCGTAGCAAGGCCTCCGCATGGCGCAACACGGGCAATAGCACCACCGACTCGAATCCGTGCGAGATGCGCGCATCCTCAACCGCTTCCAGCCACTCATCCAAAATTTCAAAGCAACTCCACGCCAGCGGATTGCGTTGCAGCCACTCGATGTCATCTTCCATTTTTTCCGAAAACTCTCCCTGCACCTCCCATTGCGCAATCAAGCCTTGCAGCTTGTTGTCTGACATGAGCGGGCCGGCGCTATCTTCCATAGTGCGCAAGGTGTAATGGACTTCCGGCGGCGGCAAGTGGTCGATGAGCGACGTTAAACTATTCATCGTGGATCCCAGTTCGCGCGCCAACCCGCCCATTGCCCCCGCGACATTTCCCTGTGCCACACCGCGCAAAAACTCAATTAAGGGACCGTGACCAAAGTCTGGATCGCGCGACAAGCGCGCCACCCAAAACGTCGCACGCTCCGCAGCGCGTTTCTGCTCGCCCTGGTTAAGCAAAATCGTAATTTCCAGATGCGACAGCGAAGGGTCGTTTGGGACTAGCCGCTGCAAATCTTGAAACAGCGCCCATGCCTCGGCATATTCGTTGCGGTCGGCCAAAATGCAACATTGGCGTTGCATGGCTGCCGCACGCAAACGCTTATCTGCAGCCCCTGTGCCACGCTCCAACAACTTCTTCTTTTTTTGCGGGTTGCCCAAAATATCGTAGCAATCGAGCAGGCAATCAAACGCCGCTTCGGCGCGGTCATCCAGTTTATTGACGTCGCGGAACAAGCCCTCCAACAACTTGGCGGCATCCTGCGCGCGTCCCTCCTCCATCCATTGGCGCGCCACATGCGCCAGCTCTTCCGCCGATAAATAGGCGTAGGGCAAGTCGGCGCGTTGCTTGGCCGTCAAGGCATCCAACACGTAGGGCAACATACTCAAATTGGGAAATTCATTCTGCGCCGCCTCCATGCGCAAACAGCACTGCTTGTACTTGAGCCCGGAGCCGCACACACACGGCGCGTTGCGCTCCGGTTTGGGCAGGGGCAGCGGGCGAAAATGATTGCCGGGCAAGTGGGTTCGATTCCAAACGTAGCGTGCAAAAAACGACTTGAAGCCGCGCAATGCTTCAGCCCCATCGACGAACGCGCTAAAAAAGTTGGGCGCAATAGCTTCTGCGGATTGCTCGAACCAGCGCAAAAATTGAGCCGGGTCTTCCGATTTCAGAATCTGCGCAACAGAGCGTTGCAGCAAAAACTCAAGATCGTCATTGGGTGCCAGGGTGGTCATGCGAACTCAAAAAATAATTAAAAAGAGGCGGCATTATAACCAGGGTTGCGCGGCCTGCTCCAAACTTGATACCCTCGGTCCCCTGACGCAGGACATCGCCCCCGGCTACGACCACATCACCTCCGCCATCGGCGCGGCGCTGATAGGCTGGTTCGGCACCGCCATGCTGCCATGCGTACCAATATCGAGATTGATGAGCAGTTGATGCAAGCAGCGATGCGGGCTGGGGGGTTTCAAACAAAAAAAGAAACCGTCGCCGCCGCACTTACAAAACTAACTGCCCAGCACAACACTTATCAAAAATTACTCAAATTGGCGGGTAAAGTTGAATTCGAGCCGGGTTATGACTACAAAACGATGCGCCTCAATCACAAAAAATGATTCTGGTAGATTCGGGGATTTGGGTAGGGCTGTTCCGTGGAGATGACACGCCGCAAACTCGGTTAATGTTGTCTATTTTGCAAAATGAGAGTGCCGATTTAGCTGTAGCGGACATTACTTGTTGGAGGTGTTGCAAAGCTTCCTATCTGGCGATGATTACGCCTCAGCTGATTCTGATGCACGAATTGCTGAGCGATAGCGGCTCGATCTATGTGCATCTGGACTGGCATGTCGGGCATTACGTGAAGTTGCTCATGGACGAAGTTTTTGGCAAGAATCAATTTCGAAATGAAGTGATCTGGGGGTACGGTGGGGGAGGCGCACCAACGGACTATTACCCAAAGAAGCACGACAATTTGTTTTGGTATTCCAAATCTACCAATTGGACTTTCAACAAACAGTACCGACCATATTCAGAAGGAACATTGCAGCGCGGCCTAACCGCTGTCAAGGGCGACCAGTACCAACTTTCAGACGAAGGTGCCGGACTCGATGATTGGTGGACGGATAGCAAAGTCCAAAAGATTCTTAGTCCAACAGCCTACGAAAATCTCAAGTATGCGACCCAAAAACCGATGAGCTTATTAGCAGTTTGTTGAAATTCACCTCAATTTCGAGGGCCAGCGGTGATGCACAATAGTATTTTCAAGCCAAACCCCTCGGTGCAACTGGAAGCAGGTGCTTATATGCCTTCGTTTTTGCA
>SCUU01000334.1 GCA_004297065.1 Gallionellaceae bacterium | reverse complement strand
AGCTCACCTGTTACTATATTTACAACGCCTTTTTGCTGCATGTCAATTACTTTGCCACGCTTTCCAGCCAAAACACCAGCTACGTTTCCAATCAGGTCTTGTGGGACGCGAACCTCGATTCCAAGTATTGGCTCAAGCAAGACAGGGTCTGCCATAAGTGCAGCCCCAAGACATGCACGTCTTGATGCAGGTCCAAGCTGCGAAAGACCCCTGTGTGCTGGGTCTTCGTGTGGAACAAAGTGAGTAAAGATAAACTTGCAGTTTCGCATCTGCTCTTTTGCTAAAGGTCCTTCCTTCATTACTTCCTCAAATCCAGTCAAAATAGAGTCAGTTGATTCTTGGATAAACTGGACACCTTTTGTTGCATTGATTAGTATGTTTCCGCGAGGATCAAACTTTAGAACGTTTTTTGCCATGTCAGGATCCCATCCTTTTTCTCGCAAAAGCTTTGCCATTTCTTTTTTGTCTTTCATCTCAGATAGCTGGCCATTTCTTACCATCTCTGCAATTTCAGGCTCTAGTGGCTCGACTGCCATGAATAGCTTGTTGTGCCTGTTTGGAGATTTTGACATGACAGCGTCTGTTCTTTTTCTTATTGTTTCTCTATAGTTGATGAGTGGTTGTGATGTAATGATTTCAACGCCAGCATCTCCAATCAGAGTAGTTGCAATCTCTAGGTGCAAGACACCCATTCCAGCAATTATAGTCTCGCCGCTTTCTTCGTTAATTTTTACAATAAGATTTGGGTCCTCGATTGTAATTCGACGCAGTGCCTCTACAAGTTTTGGCAAGTCTTTTGGATGCTTTGCCTCAACTGCCATCTGTACAACAGGTTCTGATACATACTTGATTCCCTCAAATAATGGAACATCGGTAATGCTTGCAAGTGTCTGGCCAGCTCTTGCCTCTGGCAATCCTAAAAGTGCCGGAATGTTTCCAGCTGCAAGCTCACCTACCATCTCACGCTGGTTTCCCATAAAGAAATTAACTGACTGGATTCTTCCCTCTCGTTTTGTATCAATAATGTGAATGTGTTGGCCGTCCTTTAGTTTTCCAGAAAATAGCCTTCCAATTGCAACAGG
>SCUU01000333.1 GCA_004297065.1 Gallionellaceae bacterium | reverse complement strand
CGCGGAGCGACAGGCGTTCGGGGGCGATGACGCTCACAGGATTTTACCTTCCTCGTCATGCCGGACGTGATCCGGCATCCAGAGACTCCCGCACCACGCTTGCCGCCCTGGATCCCGGATCAAGTCCGGGATGACGGAATGGGATGGAACAGCGTTCATACCATTGCCTCCAGCTTGGCGATGGCGGCGGCTTCCAGCGTCTCGCGCACGGCTTCATCCGCCACGCTGTCGAACACGCCGGCGACGAAGGAGCGGAGCAGCAGCGTCTTGGCGGTTGCCGGGTCCATGCCGCGCGAGGCCATGTAGAAGAGCGCCGCCTTGTCCAGTTCGCCCACGGTCGCGCCATGGGCGCATTTCACGTCGTCGGCGTAGATTTCCAGCTCCGGCTTGGCATTGGCGGTGGCGGTGCGGTCCAGCAGCATGGCCTTGACCGACTGGAAGGCATCGGTGCGCTGCGCATCGCGCGCGACCGCGATCTTGCCCAGATAGCTGCCGGTCGCGCGTTGCGACAGGATGGAGCGGATGGTCTGGCCGCTGGTCGCGTCGGGCTGCGCATGAGTGACGCTGGTGACGATTTCCAGCACCTGATCGCCGCTGCCCAGGATCGCGCCGCCCAGCTCGAAATGGCTGCCCCGGCCCAGCGTCACGTCGATCGTCACCCGGCCCAGTTTGCCGCCGATGTTGAGGACATGAAAATCGCAGCGCGCGCCATCGCCCACGGTCACGACATAATCATGCACCGCTGCCGCGCCATCACCGGCGTCCTGCAACAGATGATGGTGCGCGCTGTCGCCTGCCGCAACATCGATTCGCACCGGCGCGGGCAGCGGCCAGACGCTCTGGAGCGCCGAAAGGTCGCTATAACGCCAGCTTTCGTCGCTGCTTGTGGGTAGGTCCAACATGCTCATCGCTTTATTTTCAATGCCTTGCGGTTCAAACTCGTCCAAATTCGCCCATATGCGCGGTAGTATTTACATAAGTCGTTGTAACTTAAGTATATTATTCCATATTTCGCCGCGATAGGACAGATATTCCTTTATCCGACCACCTCGGCCCCAACCACATCAGAATAGCCCTCACGTTCCAGCTCCAGCGCCAGGTCCGGGCCGCCCGACTTCACGATCCGCCCGCCAGCCAGCACATGGACATAGTCCGGCTTCACATAGTCGAGCAGCCGCTGATAATGGGTGATGAGCAGCACGGCCTTGTCAGGCTTGCGCATGATCGCGTTGATGCCCGCGCCAACGATTTTCAGCGCGTCAATATCGAGACCGGAGTCGGTTTCGTCGAGGATCGCAAGCTTGGGATCGAGGATGCCCATCTGCACCATTTCGGCGCGCTTCTTTTCGCCGCCCGAAAAGCCGACATTCACCGGGCGCTT
>SCUU01000140.1 GCA_004297065.1 Gallionellaceae bacterium | reverse complement strand
CAGATTGTCCATTAGAACCTAACCCCTCCCAACCTCCCCTTGTCAGGGGAGGAGCCGAACCTGCTCTCCCCCTGATAAGGGGGAGTTGGAGGGGGTTTTGAGCCCAATGGATTATCTGGGTTAAAAACAAATGTCCCATTACGTTTATTCACTTTTTGAGTAATGCGACACCCGGTAGTAACCGCATAAAAATCTGCGTTAATCTGCGGATAAAATGGGGTTGCAGTTATGCTTCCCTAACCGCATAAATCGCGGGCAAATTGCGCCATGCGCCGTGTATATCCATGCCGTAACCGAATATGAAACGATCCGGCACCGTCATGCCGATGAAGTCGGCGCGGACGGGTTTGTCCTTGCCGTTGTTCTTGTCCGCGAACACCGCGCTGTAAAAACGGGTCGCGCCCAATTCCAGCACACGCTGTTTGATCGCGGCGATGGTTTCGCCCTCGTCGAGAATATCGTCCACCACCAGCACCACGCGGCCGGCGACATTCTCGCGCGGCGCCACCTTCCAGTGCATCTCGCCGCCCTGCCGCGCATTGCCGTAACGCGAGACATGCACATAATCGAATTCCAGCGGAAAATCGAGCAAGGGCAACAACTGCCCGGTGAACACCACGGCACCGCCCATGACCGACAATACCAGAGGGTGCTGATCCGCCAGGGTCGCGTTGATCTCGTGTGCCACGCGCCGCACCGCGGCGTTCACCTGCGCTTCCGCAAAAAGCACTTCGGCGCCGCTTAAAATCTCGCGGGCTTGCTGGTCGGTAAGCATCAGAGCGATTTCAGGTAGGCCGCAAAATCGGCGCGCAGTTCTTCGTGCTTCAAACCGTAGGCCACTTGTGCTTGCAGATAACCCAGTTTGGAGCCGCAATCGTAGCGGGTGCCGTTAAAGCGATAGGCCAGCAATTGCTCCTCGTGAATCAGCGCGGCGATACCGTCGGTAAGTTGAATCTCGCCGCCCGCGCCGGGTTTGATGTTTTCCAGATGATGGAAGATGCGCGGCGTGAGGATATAACGCCCCACCACGGCCAGCGTGGAAGGCGCGACCTCGGGCTTGGGTTTTTCCACGATGCCGTGTACGCGCTCGACATCCTTTTCCAGATTGCCGCTACTGACGATACCGTATTGTTTGGTGTGTTCGCGCGGCACATCCTGCACGCCGAGTACGGAACACTGATACCGCGCAAACACATCCACCATCTGCTTGATAATGGAAGGCTCACCGTCGATCAGGTCGTCGGCGAGGATTACCGCAAACGGCTCGTCCTGCACGACAGGCTTGGCGCACAGCACCGCATGCCCCAGCCCCAGCGGCTGGGACTGACGGATGTAAATGCAGTTCACCTGTTTGGGCACAACCGACTGCACCACGCGCAACAGCTCGGCCTTGCCTTGCGTTTCCAGCGTGGCTTCCAGTTCGTAGGCCTTATCGAAATGATCTTCGATGGCGCGCTTGTTGCGTCCGGTGATGAACACCATGTCGGTGATGCCCGCCGCCACCGCCTCTTCCACGGCGTACTGGATCAGCGGCTTGTCCACCACCGGCAGCATTTCTTTGGCGGTCGCCTTGGTGGCGGGAAGAAAACGGCTGCCCATGCCGGCGACCGGGAACACAGCTTTGGTTATTTTTTTCACTTCAACTTCCCTTCAGTCCTGTAGGTCTGGTTAATTATGTTTTTCATTCCCGTGCAGCAAATCCAGCAATGCCGTCTCGTCCCACACCGGCACATTCAACTCGTGCGCCTTGTCCAACTTGCTTCCTGCCTCTGCTCCGGCCACCACATAGTCGGTCTTTTTTGACACCGATCCGGCCACTTTGGCACCCAGCGCTTCCAGACGCGATTTTGCCTCATCGCGGCTCAAGCTGGGGAGTGTTCCGGTGAGTACAAAGGTTTTACCGGATAGCGGTAACGGCTCGGTACTGACACCGTCATGCTCTTCCCAATGCACGCCGAGCTCGCACAACTGTTGCACCACTTCGCGGTTGTGAGCTTCGCTGAAAAAATCGACGATGCTTTGCGCCACCACGGGCCCCACATCCGACACGGCCAGCAGGCGCTCATTATCGGCCTGCATGATGACGTCCAGCTTACCGAAATGCCGCGCCAGGTCTTTGGCCGTGGTCTCGCCGACGTGACGGATGCCCAGCGCGAACAGGAAACGGTTGAGCGTGGTGCGTTTGCTTTTCTCCAGTGCGTCCACAATGTTCTGCGCGCTCTTCTCCGCCATGCGTTCCAGCGCCGCCAGCGTCGCCACGTCCAGACGGTACAAGTCCGGCAGCGAATGGATGATGCGTTCATCCACCAGTTGCTCCACCAGCTTGTCGCCCAGCCCCTCGACATCCATCGCGCGGCGTCCGGCGAAATGCAGGATGGCCTGTTTGCGCTGCGCGGCACAGAACAGGCCGCCGGTACAGCGCGCATCCGCTTCGCCCTCTTCGCGCACCACATGGCTGCCGCACACCGGGCAGTTCGCCGGCATCGCAAACGCTCGCGCATTTGCCGGACGCCGTTCCCGGATCACCCCCACCACTTCCGGGATCACATCGCCCGCGCGGCGCACGATCACCGTGTCGCCGATATGCACATCCTTGCGGCGTATCTCGTCTTCGTTATGCAGCGTGGCGTTGCTCACGGTGGTGCCGCCGACGAACACCGGCTCCAGCTTGGCCACGGGCGTAAGCTTGCCGGTGCGTCCCACCTGTATCTCGATGTCGCGCAACACGGTGAGCTGCTCTTCCGCCGGATACTTGTGCGCCACCGCCCAGCGCGGCTCGCGCGAAACAAAGCTGAGTTCCCGCTGCAATGCAAGGCTGTTGACCTTGTACACCACGCCGTCGATGTCGAACGGCAGCGCATCGCGCTTGGCCGCCACGCGGCGATGGAAATCTGCCAGCGCCGCCGTCCCCTGCACGACTGCGCGCTCGGCGCATACCGGCAGGCCGAATTGCTGCAACGCATCGAGGATGCCGCCGTGCGTAGCGGGCAACGCCCAACCGCGCACTTCGCCCAGGCCGTAAGCGAAAAATGACAGTGGCCTCCGCGCGGCCAGCGCCGGATCGAGCTGGCGGATGCTGCCCGCAGCGCCGTTGCGCGGATTGACCAGGGTGGGCAATCCCAGTGCGCGCTGTCTGTCGTTGTAGCGGTTGAAGTCCTTGCGCGACATGTACACCTCGCCGCGCACTTCCAGCACCTCCGCATCGCATCCTTTGAGATGCAAAGGAATACAATGAATGGTGCGGATGTTCTGCGTCACATCCTCCCCGGTCTCGCCGTCGCCGCGCGTGGCGGCCTGCACCAGCACGCCGCGCTCGTAACGCAGATTGATAGCCAGCCCGTCGAACTTGAGCTCGCAGGCGTACTCCACTTCGTCCCCGCCGCCCAACGCATTGCGCACGCGCGTGTCGAAATTGAATGCGCCGCTGGCTTCGGTATCGGTCTCGGTGCGGATGGACAACATGGGCACGGCATGGCGCACTGGCGCAAAACCGTCCAGCACTTTACCGCCGACGCGTTGCGTGGGCGAATCTGGCGTCAGCAGTCCGGGATGTTGGGTTTCGAGGGCTTGCAGTTCGCGGAACAGCTTGTCGTATTCCGCGTCGGGGATACCTGGCGCGTCCAGCACGTAGTAGGCATGGTTGTGCCGTTCGATCTCGGCGCGCAGTTGCGCGATGCGTTGCATTGCATCCATCAAGAAAACAACCTGAGCGCTTGCGTGCTGCCCGGCACCACTTTCCCCGCCAACATGCGGTTCTCGATCTCGGCGACTTGCTGGCGTATCTGGGCAATGGCCGCGTCGCCCAAAGAAACGCGATGGTCGTCCACCAGACCCGCCTTCAAATCCATGGCCAGCTCGCGTGCCGATACGGCCATCTCGTCGAAGCGGTACGCGGGGCGCTCCACGCGCGGCACATCCAGCAACAGCGTCAGCCCCTGCACGCGCATCTGGGTCAGGGTGTGATGCTGGAACAGCGTTCCGTCCATGCTGCCCAGGCTGAACAAGGTCAGCCCATGCTCGTTCAGGAAATGGAATGTGCCGTCGGCTTGCAATCGCATGCCGCGACGTTCCGCCGCCTGCGCGATCTCGCTGCCGAACAAGAGGCGGTCGCCGCCGGGCAAAATATTGAGGCCGATCATTTGATCCACCCCGGCACAGAACTCGTCCAACTGTTTTGCTTGCAGGATGGCTTCCTTGGTGGGAGGGAGAACGACCTCCGCCTGCACCTGTCCGGCAACATCGCGCAACACATCGCGAAATTCCGTCAGGCGCATTTCGCCCACCGGACCGGAGCGATCGGCCAACTGCAAACCGATCCTGAATGCGCTGTATGAAGGGTGGCTGTCCGGGATGAGGCGCTCCCAGCGTCCCGTTCCCGCATTCAAACCGCAGGCATTGATGCGCTTGCCGAAATCGAAACGCTGCGCCCACAGCGGCGCGAGCACACCGCTATTGAGTGGCGTCTTGAGCGTGATGGCGACCACATAATCCGTCGCCGCACCCAGCAGAGCGCAAATCCCATCGCCCGCATCCGACCGTTGCGATTCATGCCGCTCCAGCGTATTCACCTCTTCCCCGATCAGCACATCGGACACGGCTGCGGCAGATTGATACAGCGCATCTTCGCGCCGCTCGTTGAAGGTGCTGCCGAATTTGCGCCGATACTGCCTTTGCTGCCAAAAGCCGTAACCGTACACACCGACCACCACCACGATACCGATGGACAACAAACCGATCTGCAATTCACTCATGTCGCGACACCGATTGAAGCAATGGGCTGATTATACCAACGCCAGCTCTCCGCTACTGCTACCGATGCCGGCAATTTCATGCAATGCCTTCACGTACTCGCCGCTCTCATGCAACTGCACCGGCGTATCGGGGTGTGCGTGACCGCGCATGTGCGCCAATCTGGCTTTGCTCGTAGCGGACATGTCCCACACCAGGCCGTTCAAAAGCGCGTCTGCCGACTCCGGTTTGTTGCATACCAGCACCATATCGGCTCCGGCATGCAATGCCGCTTCCGCGCGCTGCACGATGCCGCCCGCTACCGCCGCCCCTTCCATGGAAAGATCGTCGCTGAAAATGCAGCCCTCGAAGCCGAGTTGGCCGCGCAGGATGTCTTTCAGCCACACTTTGGAAAACCCCGCCGGCTGCGGATCGATCTTGGGATAAATCACATGCGCGGGCATCACCGCCGTGAGGCCGAAATCCACCATCTGCCGGAACGGGATCAAATCGCACATTTCGATATCGGCGAAGTCGCGCTCGTCCACGGGAATTTCCAGATGCGAATCGGCGCGCACGAAACCGTGCCCGGGAAAATGTTTGCCCACCGTGGCCATGCCCGCCTTCCTCATGCCCACCATCAGGCTGTGCGCCAACTCGGCAATGGCCTGCGGCTCGGCATGAAACGCGCGGTCGCCGATCACGGAACTGGCGCCGTAGTCCACATCCAGCACCGGCGCAAAACTGAAATCCACCCCGTGCGCGCGCAACTCTGCCGCCAGAACCCAACCCGTCTGCTCCGCCAGATGGCGCGCCTGCTTGGGATGCGCATCCCACACTTTGCCCAGCTCGCGCATCGGCGGAATCTTGGTGAAGCCTTCGCGGAAACGCTGCACCCGCCCGCCCTCATGATCGACCGAGATCAGCAACGGGGGCGCGCGCACCGCGCGAATCGCGGCAGTCAACTCCGCAAGCTGGCGCGGCGATTCGTAATTGCGCGCAAACAAAATCACCCCGCCCACCAATGGGTGACGCAATCGTTTCTCATCCTCCGCGGCGAGCGTCTTGCCCGCCACATCCAGCATCACCGGCCCGATCCCCATTACGCCTCTCCTTCCAAAATCACAAATGCCGCCACCATATCGCGCTCGTCGCTGATGCTCAGATGATGGCGTGTCACCCCTAGCTGCCGCAAATGTACCGACAACAACTCGTCGAAATAAAAAGCGGGTTTGCCGAGTTCATCATGGGTAACGCTGATGCGTTGCAGGCTCACCGGATGGCGCAAGCCTTGCCCGGTGGCTTTGGCGAGCGCCTCCTTGGCGGCGAAACGTTTGCTCAGGAAGCGCGAAGGATGGGTGTGCGCGGCATATTCGGGCAACTCTTGCGCGCTCAAAATTTTTTGCGCGAATGCCGCCCCGTGGCGTTCTATCGCCGCTCCGATGCGCGCGACAGCGACGATGTCAGTACCGATGCCGAGGATCATGCGACCAGCAATGCCTTCATCTTTTTCACCGCCTGCTCCAGACCGATGAACACCGCCTCCGCAATCACCGCGTGGCCGATGTTGAGTTCGGCGATATGCGGGATGGCGACGATGGGACGCACGTTATGGTAGTTGAGGCCGTGTCCGGCGTTCACTTGCAGCCCCAACGCATGGGCATGCAGTGCGGCGCGGCGGATACGCTCCAGTTCATGTTCGCGCTCGGGCACGCTGTCGGCATCGGCATATTTGCCCGTATGTATCTCGACCACCGGGGACCCGGCTTTCCGCGCGGCTTCCAGTTGGCGCTCGTCGGCATCGACGAACAGCGAAACGCGGATGCCCGCCTCGGTGCAACGCTTGGTGGCGTGCTGCACCGCGTCGAAATACTTCACCACATCCAGCCCGCCTTCGGTGGTCAGCTCCTCGCGTTTTTCCGGCACGAGGCAAATGTCGTGCGGCTTCACGCGCACGGCGTTGGCGATCATCTCCCCGGTCACGGCGCATTCGAGGTTCATGCGCGTCTGCAACATGCCGCGCAGGACATCGACATCGGCATCCTGGATATGGCGGCGGTCTTCGCGCAAGTGGATGGTGATGGCATCCGCCCCCGCCTCTTCGCAGATCAGCGCGGCGCGCACCAGATTGGGATAGCGCGCACCGCGCGCCTGGCGCAACGTGGCGACGTGGTCGATGTTCAGCCCGAGTTTAATCATATTTCTTCAAGTCCTTAATCAGTTCCCGCGTGTGCAGCACGACACCGCCGAGATGATGGTTCAGCAACATGCGCATCAATTGCTTGCCCTGGCGCGCGCTATGCGCGTCAGTGTAATCGTCCGCCGCGATGTCCAGCAAGGCTTTGCCAGTTATCGGCATGCCCTGCGGCGCATGCGGCGCATCCTCCACCGCGCCGCGTTCGAGAATGTAGCGGTACTGCTTGCCCGCCTCGATAGGTGCATTGCTGCCCGCCTCGTGCTCCAGCAGCAGCGCGTAACCCAATTCCTGCAACAGGTGTTTTTCAAAACAGCGCAGGGTCGCGGCATGGTCTTCTTCGTGCACCAGACGCTGCAAGGTCTGCCGGTAGTAGTCGAACAGGTGTTCGTGCGGATCGTCGCGCGCGGTGAGATTGAGCAGCAGTTCGTTCAAATAGAAACCGCACATCAGCGCTGTCCCCTGCAACTGCGGCTGCCCGCCCTGCCACTCCGCGCTGTGCAAAGTGCGCAACTCGTGTTTGCCGAACCAGCTCAAAGCCAGCGGCTGAAAGCTCATCAGCAAACCGCGCAACGCCGACCTCGGACGGCGCGCACCGCGTGCCACCAAAGGCACGCGCCCGTGCTGCCGGCTGAACACCTCCAGCACCAGACTGGTCTCGCGGAAGGGGTAGCTGTGCAGCACGAAGGCCACTTCATCCTGTATGCGGTTTTTACTGCCTGACGTCATTGCCCACCGCTCGAACGAAGTTTTAAGCGAGAACGCCAATAATTCGGGCGTTTTCTTTGATGCGCTACTGCAACAATCACAATGATGTCTGATTCAAGTGCGTAGAAAAGGTTATAGGCAAAATGACGCAATACCTTCTTGCGAATACCCGCCCGTTGCACTTGAGCAGCCAGAGGCAATTCTGCAATCTCATCCACCGCTTTATGTACTGCGGCAATAAACGACAACCCAACTCCCGCAGCTTCGCTTTCGTAATACCGTGCAGCCTCGCGGAGTTCCTCATCCGCTTCAGGCAAAAACTCGATTTTCACGACAACTCGGAAATGGCGCGGCGAAACACCTCATCCGCAGGAATGCCCTGCACCCGCCCCGCACGATAACCTTCAAGACGACGCTCTGCCTCATCCAACCACAAGCGCTCAACTTCAGAAGGCGTGGGCTCATCCAAACTCAAGAGCAGCTTACCTGCCAACAATGCCCTGTCTTCAATATCCAGCGCCATTGTTTCTTTTGCCAATTGTTCGACATTCGGGTGCATGTTTGCTCCTTGTTTACATAAGTACACGTCGATTGATTCTAACATCCGCTCACGAATGAACAGGTTGCGCGACCAGCTTCACGCCCAATGCCGCACACACCCGGCTGATCGTATCAAAACGAGGGTGCGCATCCGGGCGCAATGCTTTATACAACGCCTCGCGAGTCAAGCCAGATTGCTTGGCGATCTCACTCATACCGCGCGCACGCGCCGCAACCCCCAGCGCATCGGCCAAGGCCGCAGGATCGTTCTCTTCCAACACGATAGTGATGTATTCCGCAATCGCCTGTTCGCTATCAAGGTGCTCGGTAATATCGAATTCAGGCAAGTCGGCGATTTTGATTTTTTTGGTCATGGTTCACTCCTCAAGAGATGCGGCCAGCTTAATGGCCTTGGCAATATCGGCGATGCGTCATGCCATCTTTCAGACCAAACAACCATTGGCTAAATTCAGGGAGCGGCTTGATCGTGTACAGGGAGAGATTGTAATCGGACGATTACACCAATTCAACCTAACATTCGGCGCGATAAGGATTGCGCTCTACGATCATAGACGCTTGCCTTTGCCGATTAAATTTCCATCATCATCCGTTTCAACCCAATCAAATATTTTTAACTCATCAAATGAAAGTCCGAGGAATTTCTTTCCCGCTTTGATATTGCACGAAAACGGCGGACTGCCTTCGTCATCATCATCAATATTGCCATGTCCGAAGGCGTAGACAATATTTTCATCCGAGTCAAATCCAAGGAAAATTTTCATTGTGTCTTTCGGCAAAATTTCTTCATTTCCCGTAGCAACACCTTAATGGGGTATTTCACTTAATGGGCCGCCTTCGTTATTGTTTTTTTCTTATCCAAGAGGGCAACTCCCCAACATAGGGCGGCGGCGCATCGGGCGGTGCCTGTATTACATTGCCGGATAAATAAAACCGCCACTCGCGCTGATGCAGAGCGATGCCATCTTTCACTTCAATTTCAATTTTTCGCTCGCACAATCCATAACCGATAGTAGGACGACGTAACATCTTCCCTGCACCAGCTCGAATAGTGCCGCTATACCATTCCGCGAACAGCGGCTCTTCACCGACCAATACGAATCTGCCGATGACATCGACCAAATACAACTTGCCGCCCTTGATAGCCCAGCTCGCCCAAAACTCCCGGTGACATGCAGTAGATAAAGCTCCTGGACAAGATTCCTCTGCCGCCTCGTCGCTCAATCTAACGATTCTCGGATGCAGCTCAATGAACATATCGCAAGCAACCATTGCATGCATGCCCTCAATATCCAAACTATCTGTAATCTGTACCGTCATCCCATCATCTCCAATTGGATTTCTTGGGTACGTTGCCGCTTCATCGCTCATCCAACAAATAGAGCACTGTCACCAATATCCCCGTCAACATGAATCCAGACTCTTTGCTCTTCCGCACTTCTTTGTCAAAACAGTAATGATGTGCAAAATAATTTCTTGCCACCACGCAACTCAAGAATGCCTGAACCAAATAATTCTCTTTTTCTGACAACCCCAGATTCAGTTTCATGATTGATGCGATGGGGTATTCCTTTGCCTCATGCAAATTCGTCTTATTCAGATTCCCCCTGAATCGCTCAATGGCTTTACTGCTTAGCCCTCGCCTCTGAGCCAGACATTCAATGTACTTGCTCAGCCCCTGATTCTCTATGGAATCAAGCATCCCTCCCTTCTCCAAAGCGAACCGCAAACATCCCTCCGCCCGTATCGCCAGCACCGAGTAGTAAACAAGCGGCCTGCGTTCACGAAAATCCAACCCGCCTTTATGCTCGAACCGGTATGTCATTTCTTCATGCATTTGCCGGAATGCGCCCAAGAAACTGTCAAACGGATAGTTGGTGCTTCTTATGGCATCAACCAGAATTCCAAGGTTGTTACCATTCAAGCCACTCTCATCGACAAATTGCTTGCAGTAATCATTGAGATATTTCGGTGCAGTTTTAATGAAAAACTTTCGTTCGGTGAAAAACTCATATTCGAGAACTGCATGAAGTTCAGCCCACTGCCTTTGCCCCATCGTGTCGTATTGCCATTTATCCAAATAGAAATCGAGCTCGTTCCCCGTTAGGAAATACAGCCATTCCATCGCAATTTGAATATCGGCTTGCAAATAGGGATAGGCGCGTTGCGTCAATTCGTAGTACCGATCATTTGCCCGTCGCCAATCTTGCGCCAGCACCAACAATTGATCCTTTACTGCATATGCCAACTTCTCTTCTGTCACCCCAAGGTAGGCAGCCAACTCCAATGCCCCCTTGCGTAGTAGATTGCTGTCTGCGTTATGCAAAGGGATGGCATCACGTAAATCACGGTAGTGCGACAGCCATGTCATGGGCTCTGATAGTCCGCCCCAGCGAGTGGGCAAGGTTAAAATTTCTTCCGGATTCCACTCGGCCAATCTTTCTGAACGCACCTCTTCGATGAAGGCCAGGCGTTCTTTCAAGTCCGGTGTATGTAATATCGGCCCGAAAGTATCAGCAGTACGAATCACATCAATCAATGCATATCCCTGCCAGTGAAAGAAGTAGTCCACAAAGGGAATGACTTCAACTCCGTCTGGGTGCATGAAAGGCTCTGGCACTGCGGGCAAAGCTCCTGCTGAGTCTTTCCCAAACAATACTTGCCCTTCCTTGTCGCCCGGTCGAAAGAAAGGATCAAGGAACCATAAAGGCTCACTCTCACCGACAAACCAAGACGAATCCCATAGTAGTTGCTCACCTTTCAAGTCTGAGCGACGACGACTTTCAAAGGAAGGGGGTTCATCTTCTTCCAAGAAAAAACTCTCCGGGAATATCACGCGGGATTGCGGACTTAACCACCCCCACTCGACAAGCCGACGTACCGGGTAATGATGCAGAAAATCCTTCAATCCCAACTTCTCCAGCCAGTTTAGAAATTCACCCTCGTTGCCTTGGCGTAACCTCATTAATGAACCACTGCTGGACATTGAAAATTCTCTCTAAAGAGATGAGGCGCGCGCCAGATTCAACGCCAATAACCGCCGCAATATCTCTTCATCGGGCATGTCGAGGGTGTAGTCGTTCCAGCCGTAGGCTTTGGCGACGGCGGCATCTAGGGTCTTGTGGGCGTTGTCTAGCCATGCGGGGCGCTGGTTGTAGAGGTTGGTGAGGGTGCGTTTCTTTAGGTCGGCAGCAAAAGTTAAATTGCCTTCCGCGTTTGCTCCCTCGCCCGCTTGCGGGAGAGGGTTGGGGAGAGGGCGAGCTTTGGCGATGGGGCGTAGTGGATAGCCTGCTTTTTCTTCTTCGGGTGTACGCACCCAATCTGTCCATTCGGGCGGATTGAGCCAGTTGTTGCGGAGTTCGTTCAGCTTCTTCGCAGCGGTGGCAATCTCACCACCCCTCACCCCCAGCCCTTCTCCCGCTTGCGGGAGAGGGTGGCCGACAGGTCGGGCGAGGGACGTGGCATCCGTCGGTGTCATTCCTTCTGGAAAAGGAAAGGTCTCGAAGGTGGTGGTCGGTGTGTAGCGCGGGTCATTGCCAGCACCATGCCAAGAACAAACCGCCAGCGCCCAGAGTTCGTGAAAGCGCGAATGAAGGATGCCGAAAGAGGTGTCGTCGGAATGAGCAATGGCATAAAGCTTCTGGTCTGGCAGAATACTTTTATCCATCCATACGAAAATACGGTGCTTGGCTACTTCTGGAGTAGCAATGTAGCGCGGCAAGCCAGCTAAAGCTTTTCGCATTCCAGGCCGAGCTTCGGCGTGACGCCACCAATATTTCCGGTAAGCCTCGCGATTGTTTTTTTCGCGTTCCGGTTTGACGTGCTGTTGCACGTAGCTAAACGGCACTTCATATAACGCCGCATCTGCCTCGCTCATCGTCGTGCCAAAATCAACAATCCAGCCATCGCGTGGACGGCGCGCCACATCCAGCCCGTTCCATAAAGGCTTGAGTACGTCACTATTTGATCGACCGTTCGGATTCGGCAGCTTGAGCCATTGCCGCGCCAAGTCACCTTCAATATCGAATGCACCTTTCTTCGATGCCCCCATAAAACAGATTCCAGCATTTTCTTTGAGCGGCTTGGCTTGTGTGAGATTCAGACCTTCGCCTGCGGTGAGGTCGGCATGGATGGTGGTGACGGGTGCTCCGTTGAGAGTGATGCCCTCACCCCCCGCCCTGATGGAACTACTAGCCATTCGACTAAGCCCGCCAGCGGGCAAGTCGCTGGTTATCTCCCGTTGGGCGAGGGAGCCAAAACACACCAGCGATACACGTACTGCTGCGCCTTCGTTGATCCATTCTTCGTCGCTCCACGCGTTGAAGATGTGCGCGGAGTCGCAGATTTTCGCCAGCACTTCTTGATTTGAGCCGCCGCGTATCGAGTTGGTGGCAACCAATCCGGCACGCTGGCATTTTCCCGCTTCGATCTGCGCGCGCGCCTTTTCAAACCAGTACGTCACGAGGTCTGCACCGCCCGGCACGCGCCCCTCATATTCAACACGCAGCGCATGAACGTAATCGTCGCCCAGTTCGCGCAACATCTTGCTGCCGCCCAAGAATGGCGGGTTGCCGATGATGGCATCGACGGTCGGCCAGTCGGCAACCCTCACCCCCTGCCCCTCTCCCAGAGGGCGAGGGGAGTCAGTTCCCTCTCCCGCCGGGAGAGGGTTAGGGTGAGGGAATACAAGCACCGCATCCCGATTCTCGATGTGGTCGAGCGCTTGCAGGATGGGGCTGGTGCGGATGGGGTAGCCGTTCTTGAGCATCCACTGGATCTCACCGATCCACACGGTGACGCGCGCCAGTTCCGCCGCATAAGGATTGAGTTCTATGCCGAGCACGTTGGCGGGAGATACTTCGATGCTCACTTGGCGATGCAGGCCGAGTTGTTCGGCTTCGAGGTTGGCTTTGTGTTCGAGGTCTTTCAGCACGCGCAGGGCAAGGTAGAGGAAGTTGCCGCTGCCGCAGGCGGGGTCGAGCACTTTGAAGTTTTTGAGCCGTTCGAGGTAGGTGATGAATGCGCCCTGCGCTTCCTGCATGGCGATCTTGGAGCCTTTGCCACCCTTCTCGTACAGCGCCACGCGCCCGGCGATGATACGTTTCGCTTCCTCCCACTCCGCCGTGAGCGGCTCGACCACCACGGGGTTGATGATGCGCAGGATGGATTGCTGGTCGGTGTAATGTGCGCCGAGTTGCGAACGTTTTTTGGGGTCGAGACCGCGCTCGAACAGGGTACCGAAGATGGAGGGTTCGATGCCGCTCCAATCGAGCTTGGCAGCTTCGTGCAGGATTTTTATTTCGCTGGTGGCAAGCGGCAACACTTCGATATTTTCGAACAGACCACCATTGAACCAGTGGATGTCTTCCAGCGCGAAGTCGCCGCCCTTGCGCATGGCGTTGAACAGCTCTTCGAGGCGCGAAGAAAGTTTCGCCGGATCGGTCTGGCTTTTATCCAGCAGACGCTCGAACAATTTTTCCGGCAACAACTCGGCATCTTCAGCAAACAGACAAAACAGGCATTGGTTGAGGAAGTGCGCCACGGCTTGCGGCGCATGGTCACGGGCATTCAACGATTGCGCGAGGGCGGCGAATTTTCCCGCTGCTTCTTCGGTGATCTGCGCGATGGTGCGTTGCGGGTGAAATTTATCCGGCGCGGTGAAAAGCCAGCGCAGCTTGTCGAGGTTGCTTGGTTCGTCGAGGTCTTGCAGGGCGATGGTGTGAATCTCGCTGGGGGCGTTGGTGAAATGGGTGTGTATCTGGATGATCTGGGTGTCGCACACCACCAGCAACGGCGGGTTGTCCAGCGCCAGCGCATAGGTCATCAGCTGTTTGAGCGCGGCATCGAGATTGCGATCCGGTGCTTTGTATTCGATGGCGAAGTGGCCGCGCTTCCACACGTCCGCCCAGCCGTGTTTGCTGCCCGTCTTGGTAACGCCGCGCTCGTAGCAGTAGTTATCCGCGCTGGCGGGAGTGGGTGCCTCGACACCGACCAAGGCACACAGGTCGGCGAAATGCGCTTGGTAACTTTGCCGCTCGTTGAGCGTGCTGCCTTGCCACTTTGCGATGAACTGTTGCGGGGACATGAAGCAAATTACTCCTTGACCTGCTGACCTGAGACAGCCTCGAATGCCGGGTATCGCCACGCTCAACCCAGCTTACATTTTTTGCTTATTCGTAGCCCAAACTCTTCAGCATCTGCGGGCTATCGGCCCAGCCGCTGCGGACTTTGACCCACACTTCGAGGTAGACTTTGCCGTCGAAAAGTTTTTCCATATCGAGGCGGGCCTGGGTACCGATCTCTTTGAGCTTTTCGCCTTTTGCGCCGATGAGCATGGCTTTGTGGGCATCTTTATCCACAAGAATCGCGGCGTGGATGCGGCGCAATTTTCCTTCGAGTTTGAATTGCTCGATGACCACGCTGACCGAGTAAGGCAGTTCCTCGCCGGTAAAGCGGAACACTTTTTCGCGCACGATTTCGGCGGCGAGGAAACGTTCGTTGCGGTCGGTGATTTCGTCTTCCGCATAGATTTTTTCGCCTTCCGGCAGGTAGGGGCGGATCGCATCCAGCAGGGTGTCGAGCCGCTTATCCTGCTTGGCGCTCACCGGAACGATGGCGGCAAAGTGGCGCTCTTTGGCGACATCTTCGATGAAGGGCAGCAACTCGCTTTTGTTCTCCATGTTATCGACTTTGTTGATAACCAAAATAACAGGAATGGTGGTCGGCAACAGGTTCATCACCTGGCGGTCGCGCTCGTCAAAGTGGCGCGCTTCGATGACGAACAACACGACGTTCACGTCGCGCAGGCTGCTGGTCACCACGCGATTCAGTCCCTTGTTCAAGGTGTTCAGATATTGGGTCTGGAAGCCCGGCGTATCGACGAAGACGAATTGCGTCTGCTCTTCGGTGAGGATGCCGGTGATGCGGTGGCGCGTGGTCTGCGCTTTGCGCGATGTGATGCTGATTTTTTGCCCGATGAGGTGGTTGAGCAGCGTCGATTTGCCGACGTTGGGGCGGCCTACGATGGAGATGAAGCCGCTGTGGAAGGTATGTGGGGTATCGGTCATGGTTTGGGTTGATTCAGCAGTTTATAGGCGGCTTCGGCTGCGGCTTGTTCGGCGATGCGGCGACTGCTGCCCTCGCCGCGCGTGGTGACTTTCAGTTGGCCGATCTCGCATTCGATCACGAACACCTGCGCATGCGCCTCGCCCTGGGTGGCGACCACGGTGTATTTGGGCAGGGTCAATTTGCGCGCTTGCAAATGCTCTTGCAGTTGGGTCTTGGCATCTTTGCCCAGACTCTGTATGTCCATCCGTGCGATGAACGGCACATATTGGCGCAGCACAACCTGCTCGGCGGCAGCGAATCCAGAGTCGAGGAATACCGCACCGAATACGGCCTCCATCGCATCCGCCAGTATGGACGGGCGGCGGAAGCCGGCACTTTTGCGTTCGCCTTCGCCCAACAACAGTTGCTCGCCGAGATTCAAACCTTGTGCCAAGGCACACAGGGTTTGCTGGTTGACCAGATTGGAACGCAATCTGGAGAGGTCGCCTTCCGGCAATTCCGGGTGCTGCTCGTACAGATATTTGGCGATCACGCAGTTCAATACGCTGTCGCCCAGAAACTCCAGCCGCTCGTAATGCGCCGCGCTATGGCTGCGATGCGTCAGCGCTTTTTGCAGCAGTTGCGGCCGAGCAAACTGGTGGCCGATTTGCCGGCACAACGACTCGCGGTTCATGCGCTGATTTACTTGGCACTGCTCGGATTGAATTCGAGCAGCAGGCTGATGTTGCCGACCACAGGGATTTTCACCGGATAGCTCGCACTCAAGGCAAGGCGTCCGCCCTCTTTATCTATCTGGACATCCTCCGCGCCGATCTCGCTGATGTTATCCATCAGCGCCCGCTTTTCAAACGAGGCGCGAATATCCTTGACGCTGGCATTTCGCATCTCGGGATCGCTGGCGATCGCCTGGAATATATGCACGATTTGCCCATTGTGCATATAGGCAGGCACGAGTTTCATGCCCAGCACCGCAATCAAAATCACGACCGCAATAAGCAAAATGAGCCCGGCAAACCCGATGCCGCGCTGTTTGTTTCCCAATGCTCCCATCATCGCTCCTTATCAATATGCCTGTTCAGTTAACCGATAAACCAATGCGCTTTATGTCGCCGAAATTCATCCAGATAAAAAAGGCTTTGCCCACGATCATGTTGTCGGGCACGAACCCCCAGTAACGGCTGTCGCGGCTGTTGTCGCGGTTGTCGCCCATCATGAAGTAATGCCCCTCCGGCACCTTGCAACTTACCTCTTCCAGAGTGTAACGGCAATTTTCCATCTGCGGAAATTCGGCGACGCTCGCCATATGCACAGATGGCATTTCCGGATTCACCAGAATCGGATGCGCATGCCCGCTCAAATCCTCGCTGAAACGTTCGGTATGGGCGAACTTCAAACCGCTCTCGAGATAGTTGTAATCTCCTTCGCGCTGCTGGATCTGCTCGGCCCCGTTAATCCGTAATTTCTTGTTGCGGTAGGTAACGGTATCGCCGGGGAGGCCTACTACGCGCTTAATATAGTCCACGGCAGGGTTTTCCGGATAATGGAACACCATCACGTCGCCGCGCTTGGGATCGTTCA
Organism: Gallionellaceae bacterium; assembly: GCA_004297065.1. Lineage (GTDB taxonomy): Bacteria > Pseudomonadota > Gammaproteobacteria > Burkholderiales > Gallionellaceae > PALSA-1006. Next base: position 49,460 of record SCUU01000140.1, on the reverse strand, counting down.
ACTGCGCAATCTTTTTATTGATAATCGGCAGACGGATGCCGTAGGTAAATTTATTCACCAGAATAAAATCGCCCACTTGCAGCGTCGGAATCATCGAACCGGAAGGTATCTTGAACGGCTCGACCAGGAACGAGCGCAGCAGGAACACCGCCAGAATGACCGGAAAAAAGCTCTTGGCATATTCCACCCACCAGGGCTCGGCAGTCTCCGCCGCGCGCTTGGGCTGCAACACGTATTTATCCAACAGCCAGACACCACCTGTCACCAGCAACAGCACAAACATGATTAAAGCAAAGTCCATTTCGGTTCCCGTCTATTTATCGTCTACGCGCAGGATGGCGAGGAATGCCTCCTGCGGAATTTCCACGCTACCCACCTGTTTCATGCGCTTCTTGCCGGCCTTCTGCTTTTCCAGCAGTTTGCGCTTGCGCGAAATGTCGCCGCCGTAACACTTCGCCAACACGTTCTTGCGCAGGGCTTTGACGTTCTCGCGCGAGATGATGTTCGCGCCGATGGCGGCCTGGATCGCCACATCGAACATCTGGCGCGGGATCAGTTCGCGCATCTTGGCGGCCACTTCGCGCCCGCGATACTGGCTGTTGGCGCGGTGCACGATGATGGACAGCGCGTCCACCTTCTCGCCGTTAATCAGCATATCCACCTTGACCACATCCGCCGAGCGGTATTCCTTGAACTCGTAATCCATCGAGGCGTAACCGCGCGATACCGATTTCAGCTTGTCGAAGAAATCCAGCACGATCTCGCCCATCGGCATTTCATATTTCAGCAGCACCTGCTTGCCGTGGTAGCTCATGTCGATTTGCACGCCGCGTTTTTGCGTACACAGCGTAATCACCGCGCCCACATATTCCTGCGGCATATACAGATTGACGTTGACGATCGGCTCCCGAACCTCTTCGACCTTGGACATATCGGGCAGCTTGGAAGGGTTGTCCACCATCAGCACCGAGCCGTCCTTCATCAACACTTCGTAGATCACCGTCGGCGCGGTGGTGATGAGGTCCATATCGAACTCGCGCTCCAGACGCTCCTGCACGATTTCCATATGCAGCAGGCCGAGGAAGCCGCAACGGAAGCCGAAGCCCAGCGCCTGCGAAACTTCCGGCTCGTATTGCAAGGCGGCATCGTTCAGCTTGAGCTTCTCCAGCGAGTCGCGCAGCGCCTCGTACTGGTTGGACTCTACCGGGAACAGTCCCGCAAACACCTGCGGCTGAATCTCCTTGAATCCCGGCAAAGGCGCGCTGGCGGGGTTAACCACCAGCGTGACCGTATCGCCGACCTTGGCATCTTTCAATTCTTTAATGCCCGCGATGACAAAGCCGACCTGTCCGGCAGACAGCGATTCGCGATCCTGCGACTTGGGCGTGAACACGCCGACGTGTTCGGTTAAATGTTGCGCGCCGGTCGCCATGAACAGGATCTTGTCCTTGGGCTTGAGCGTGCCGTTGACGATGCGCACCAGCATCACCACGCCGACATAGTTGTCGAACCACGAGTCGATGATAAGCGCCTGCAGGGGTGCATTGACGTCGCCCTTGGGGGCGGGAACTTTTGCGATCAGCGATTCCAGCACATCCTGCACGCCCAGACCGGTCTTGGCCGAACAATGCACCGCATCGTGCGCGTCTATGCCGATCACGTCTTCGATCTCGGCAATCGCGTTGTCGGGGTTGGCCGAAGGCAGGTCGATCTTGTTCAGCACGGGCACCACTTCCACGCCCAAATCGAGGGCGGTGTAGCAGTTGGCCACGGTCTGCGCCTCCACACCCTGCGAGGCATCCACCACCAACAGCGCACCTTCGCAGGCGGAAAGCGAGCGAGACACCTCGTAGGAAAAGTCCACGTGCCCCGGCGTGTCGATGAGGTTCAGGTTGTAGACCTGACCGTCGCGCGCCTTGTAGTTCAGCGCCGCGGTCTGCGCCTTGATGGTGATGCCGCGCTCGCGTTCGATGTCCATCGAGTCCAGCACCTGCGCCTCCATCTCGCGGTCTGACAGGCCGCCGCACAGGTGGATGATGCGGTCTGCCAGCGTGGATTTACCGTGGTCGATGTGGGCGATGATGGAAAAATTTCGGATCTGTTGCATGAATTATCTGTCTGACAAAAAACGCATCCCGCCCAAATAGACGGGAATTCGCAAGGCGCGGATTCTAGCCGATTTTGGCGGGATACGCTGTACTGACGGAGTGGAGAACTGCCCGGTTCCGCCTATTTTTCGTCCAGCTTGATGGCCAGGTATGAGGTGACATCGCCACGGCGCACCAGCAATGCCACATTGCGCCCCTTGGGAATTTGCTTCAGCACCTCATTGAATTGCTCCAGCGACCTGATCGCCAGATTGCCTATCGCCAGGATCACATCGCCGCGATGCAAGTCGCTGCGTGCAGCAACACCTTTGGCATCCTCTACCAGCAACCCGCCATCCACTTGCAGCTCGGCTTTCTGCTCGCCGGTCAGTTCGGACAAGGTCAAACCGAGCCGCTCGCTGCTTTCGGTAGCCGGTGCGGCGTTGCCGCCGTTTTTACCGCTGCGTTGCGCGATGCGGCTGTCGTCGGCAATCTCGCCTACAATCAGGGTCACTTCGCGCGTTTCGCCTTTGCGCCAGAGTTGCACGGCAACTTTGCTGCCGGGATGCGTGGCGGCCACGATGCGCGGCAAGTCGTGCGAAGCGGTCACGACCTTGCCGTCGAACTTCAGGATCACATCGCTGGCCTGAATACCGGCCTTGTCCGCCGGGCCACCTTTTTCCACATTCGAGATTAACGCACCCGCGGGTTTGCTCAGACCGAAAGAATCCGCCAGTTCGCGCGTTACTTCCTGTATCACCACACCGATGCGTCCGCGCGTCACCTTGCCTGTTGCACGCAACTGGTTGACCACCTCCATCGCGACATCGATGGGGATCGCGAAGGAGAGCCCCATATAGCCGCCGGAACGGCTGTATATCTGCGAATTGATGCCGACGACCTCGCCTTTCATGTTGAACAGCGGCCCGCCGGAGTTGCCCGGATTGATGGCCACATCGGTTTGAATGAAGGGGACGAAATTTTCCTGCGACAAGGAACGCCCCTTGGCGCTCACGATTCCCGCCGTCACGCTGCTGTCGAAACCGAACGGCGAGCCTATGGCCAGCACCCACTCCCCGACTTTCAGCAAAGCGGGATCGCCCTGGGATACCTTGGGCAAGTTGCTTGCCTCGATTTTGAGCAAAGCAACATCGGTACGCTTATCCGCACCGATGACTTTGGCCTTGAATTCGCGCTTATCCGTCAGGCGCACGGTGATTTTGTCCGCACTATCGACCACATGGGCATTGGTCAGGATGTAGCCGTCCGCGCTGATAATGAAGCCCGAACCCAAAGACTGGGACTCCTGTTCGCGCGGCATCTGCGGGGAAAAACGACGGAAAAACTCGTAGAACGGATCGCCCTCTGGCAAATTGGGCATACCCGGAAAAGCTTGGGTATTGCGTATGATCTGGGTGGTACTGACATTCACCACTGCGGTGCCCTGCTTTTCGACCAGATCGGTAAAATCGGGGAGCTCTTTGGCCTCCAGAGTGTGCGCAAAGAGACCGAACAACGCGATGAAAAAATACTTCTTCAACATTCTCTCTCCTTTAGTTTGTAATCAAGATCAAGCCAACCTATAGATTCGGCACGATTTAACCGTGAGTTTACGGTTAACCACTCCCTCCCCTTCAAGGGGAGGGTTGGGGTGGGGATGGGTGAATACCGGCCATAGCCCATCCCCCACCTAACCTCCCCCTTGAAGGGGGAGGACTTGATCGCGCCGCCTATCACGGATAATTGACGCCGGATCAATAGGGATAGCATTGCGGCATTTCAAGTCAATCCGACGGCGACCGCGCAATTGGCCGCGCCACAGCCGACACCCTCTGGTATCTGGACAGCCATTTCGCCAGCAAAAAACCGCCTACCAAACCGCACAGTGCCCCGATTGCGGCGTATCCGTCGCGGCTTGCCGCATCGCTACCCCAATGCGCCCCCAGCATGCCGCCGCTCAGCAGCAAGGAAAGCGGCACTACGTACATCAACATCGAACTGCGCAACAAGACGCCATCCGGCAAGGTGATCTGCACCTCGTCGCCGACAGCGGCATTGGCTTCGTTATGCACCTTGAACTGGCGCGGTTTGCCGCAAAACAATTGCGACAGTTTGCCGCTGCCGCAACCCGTTTCGCTGTTGCAGTTGCCGCAACCCACACCGCCTTTGGCCTCGACCAAGGCGTCCTTGCCCCGCACATGAATAACAATGGCGCGCGTCTCTAACATAATTATGGTCCTGCGTAACGAACAGACTCTGCCACCTGGATAACGGTACGCGGCGGCACCTCGCCTACTACGGTAATCAATTTATCCCCGCTAACCCGGCTGTAGACCTGAACGGCACCCTGACTGGACAAACCGGAGTTCACATCTTCCCGCCCACCGACGTCCTCGATAAAAACCGAGATTCCCGCGAGCCCGTCGGAAAATACCAGATGCGTCACAGGCTTCGTCTTGTCGCGCATGGGACGGCAAACTTCCATGATTTTTTTGAACCCGACCGGCAGCGCATCAATCTGCCAATCTGTCATTTTGAACTCGGTATCGGATTTGACCGGCGGGGCGATCCCGCTTTTCTTGGATACCGACTGTGCCGATTTCTCCGGCTCTATCCACGAACGATCGACGCTTCCGCCCAGCGTCAATTGGGTAAAAGCATATTGTTCGATGATGCGCGCGCGCTCGTCCAGCACAACCGCCTTTAGCAACAAGCCGGACTCGTTATGCGCCCACATTTTGTGGGTGTAGCGCAAGTTATCCTTGGGTTGAAACACGACGGCATGCACATGAAACCCCGCGACCCGATCTTCTTCCGCTTGCTTGATCAGGTAATTCTCTTTGAGGATCGAGATTTGCTCCGGCAGCAAGGCGGGAAAAGTTCTCCCGCCCTGCCGTCTCTCGATCCTGACCTTGCGATCACCCAGAAAAAGCCACACTCGATTATTGCTGCTGACGATCTCGCGGCGCGCCCCGTTCAAGCCCTCCAACCTCTCGTGTTCGCCATCCGCATCCGAAATGTGCGTGATGCGCGATACTGCAACATGCCCGCCCATTCCATCCTGATAGACGAAAGTACCGCTGTAGTCGGTTTGATGCGCGGCAAACGCCATGGTTTCCAGCCAGCCCGCATCGTCGCGACGCGGCGGATCGGCCAACGCGCTTTGCCCGCAGATAAGCAGTATCAGAAACGACAACACTCTAACGCTCCGGTACATGCGTGCTCGCCTTATCGCTCTTCCGAGACAGTGTGGATGTACGACGCTGCGCCTTGCACATCCGCACTGGGAGAAAATTCCTGATGCGCCATCAGATAATCGTTGACGCTGTTGGTAGAGGGAAAGCTGGCGGGACGAACCGGGGTTTGCTGCTGAACGGAGGCTATCTGGGGTGCGGGCTCGCTCCCCGCCTGCATCGACAGCCATGCCACCAAGGCCAGCGCCATCACGGATGCTGCCGCAGAAAATGCGAAATAGCGCGCCCTTTGCGTTGCCCGGCGGCGCGGCGCGAACACGGTGGGTTCGGCTTGCAAACGTTCACGGAAAGCCGCACTGATGTCTTTGCCAACATGATCCGGCTGGCGCAAGGCGTCGCCGATTAAATGGTAGGTCTGCCACTCGCGTTGCGAGTGCGTATCTTTCTTCAGTTTATTGAGCAGCGCTACGGCCTCATCCTCGAACAACTCGCCATCCATCAATGCGGATATGTCATGTTTCATATTTACCACCTCTGATTGTCGTTAGTGCCCAACAACGGGCGCAAATTCACCGCGACTGCCTCGCGCGCCCGGAATATCCTCGACCTCACGGTACCGATCGGGCAATTCATCACCGCCGCGATCTCCTCGTAACTCAACCCCTCTATCTCGCGCAGGGTTAGCGCCATACGCAAATCATCGGGAAGTTGCTGTAGCGACGCATTCACCACATCGACCACTTGCTTGCTCATCAACTCGTTCTCGGGTGTTGCCACTTCATGCAACAAGGCAGCCTCTTCGAACTCCTCGGCCTCGTCGGAATCGAAATGCGTGCTCGTCGGCGCGCGCCGCCCCAAAGCCAGCAAATGATTCTTGGCCGTATTGATGCCGATCCGGTACAGCCAGGTATAAAACGCGCTATCCCCGCGGAAAGCCGGCAACGCCCGGTACGCCTTGATGAAGGCATCCTGAGTCACGTCCTCGGCTTCGGCGCTGTCGCGCACAAAGCGCGAAATCAGACGCCCCAGTCTGCGCTGATATTTGGCCACCAACAGCTCGAACGCGTGCTTGTCGCCGCTCTGCGCACGCTCCACCAACTGTTGATCGACTTCCCGGTCACCCATTCCCTAGCCCTTATTTCACAGCATTGCACGTGACTGGCTAGTATAACCGGACTGCACCATGAGCGGCAGGTCATGTTGACCGCAACAGGCACATGGACAATCGGATGCAAATTTAGTTCATATAATTCCCACCTCTTTATCGGGACGCGCCCCCCATATTTGCTATAGTTCGACCAATGCATAACCACTCAATTCAATCGGCGTGTTGAAATTCGATACCCTCATTATCGGCAGCGGTCTGGCGGGGCTATCACTGGCGCTGAAGCTTGCCGTGCGGCAAAAAATTGCCGTCATCACCAAGAAATCCATGCTCGAAGGTGCGAGCGCATGGGCACAGGGCGGTATCGCCGCTGTTTTGTCGCCCGACGATTCGTTCGACAAACATATCCAGGATACGCACATTGCAGGCGCGGGACTTTGCGATCCGAAAACCACACGTTTCGTGGTAGAGAATGGTGCCGCAGCAATAGCTTGGCTCATCCGGCAGGGAGTGCCCTTCACACGCGACAACCACAATGACAACCATTACCACCTGACGCGCGAGGGGGGACATAGCCATCGCCGCATTATCCATGCCGCCGATGCCACCGGTTTGACCGTACAGGAAACCATCGCCGCCAAGGTGCGCGCTCACCCCAATATCACCCTATTGGAGCAGTACATCGCGATCGATCTGATCACCGGCCACAAATTAGGCCGTGCCGATAATCGCTGCTACGGAGCTTATGCGTTAAACAGCCTAAGCGACGAAATTATTACGATTGCGGCGCGCAACACCGTCCTGGCTACGGGCGGGGCCGGCAAAGTCTATCTGTACACCACCAATCCCGATACCGCAACGGGCGACGGTATCGCGATGGGTTGGCGCGCCGGTTGCCGCGTGTCCAACATGGAGTTCATCCAATTCCATCCGACCGGCCTCTACCATCCGCATGAAAAATCCTTCCTTATCAGCGAAGCCGTACGCGGCGAAGGCGGCATTTTGAAACTGCCCGACGGCACTCGCTTCATGCCGTGGCATGATGAGCGCGCGGAGTTGGCACCGCGCGATGTAGTCGCGCGTGCCATCGACTTCGAAATGAAAAAACGTGGGCTGGATTGCGTTTATCTGGACATATCCCACCAGCCCGTAGAATTTTTGCAGGAACACTTCCCGACCATTTATCGCCGCTGCATGGCACTTGGAATAAATATTGCGCGCCAGCCTATCCCGGTGGTTCCCTCCGTACATTTCACCTGTGGCGGCCTGCTGGTGGATCAACAAGGCCGCACCGACATTGAGAATCTTTATGCGATCGGCGAAACCTCTTACACAGGCTTGCATGGGGCGAATCGCCTGGCCAGCAATTCGCTGCTGGAATGCCTGGTTTATGCCGAATCCGCCGCCCAGGATATTCTGCGCAAACCGCCCGGCGCTATTCTTTCCTTGCCGCATTGGGATGAAAGCCAAGTGACCGACGCCGACGAGGCCGTGGTGATTTCGCATAACTGGGATGAGCTGCGCCGCTTCATGTGGGACTATGTCGGCATAGTCCGCACCACCAAACGCTTGGAACGCGCGCAGCACCGCATTCGCTTGCTCCACGAAGAAATCAACGAGTACTACCGCAATTTCCATGTCACCGCAGACTTGCTTGAACTGCGCAATCTTGTCCTCACTGCCGACCTGATCGTACAGAGCGCACTATCGCGCCACGAAAGCCGCGGCTTGCATTTCAGCAAGGATTATCCCGATATGCTTCCGCAAGCCTCTTCCACCGTCCTCGCGCCGCCCAATTTTAAGCAGTAGGTATCGCCCCCCACTTCAATGCGACACGCAGTTGGCGAAAAGACTCTGCATCCATGCTGTCCGACATGAGTACGACATTGCACCTGCGACGCTGCCCATTGATGCCCATATTCAAAATCACAAGATGCGGCATGACCACACTGCCGCGTAACAGCTTGCCCGCCGACTCTTCGCCTTTACGGTTGACCAGTACGACCCGGTCGCCTTCCAATCTCAACGCAACCCAGGCGGCGTCCAACTTCAATCTCGCATCGCGCAGCACGTAATAAGCCATGCTGCAAAACAATGCGGCGAGCGTCAGGGACAGCGCTGTTCTGGAAATCGGAACGGAGAAAAATGCGCCCGCCACAATAGCGTGCGCGCACACGAGCAACAGGGTCAAGGCATTCGAGGGGTGAAACGCAAAGTGTCGCCGCATGGTCGCCACACTCAAAATCGGTGACGTATGCGGCTAGCGCAGCAGGGTGAAGACAAGTCCGATAATCACTATGACAACGATGGCAATCAGCAGCCCGCCCCCTTTTTTGGATGAGGGCGCATCTGCCGGTACTGCTTGGGCTTTTCGAGATGCAGCAGGCTTGGCCTCAACAAGAGCGCCCGGCTTTGATGGGAGGGATTGCGGTGCCGCACGATTAATATCTTCCATACTGGGACGAGCCATCTTGAATGTCTTGGATAGCTCTTCAACATCCTCACTGCTTGCGGTCATTGCAGCCAAGCGCATGGTCGCACCAAACGAGTCGAAGGCCGCCGACAGCCCAAGGGTCGGAACCGGCTTGGACTCTTCGCTTTCATCCACGCGCGGCACAACAGGCGTTGCATCAGACAAGACAGCACTGCTCAATGCAGGCGATTTGGCGGGGACAGCAACAGAGACCGACTGGCGGGGCAAGGTGTCTCGACACGCGCGCAAATCATTCGCCATATCCTTGGCATTCTGGTAACGATCATCCAAACCCTTCGCCAGCGCCTTGGCCACAATGAAATTGAGCATGTCAGGCACTGCCGGATTGACGGTACCGGGAGGAGGGGGAACGCCATTCAGCGTTTGATACATGATGGCGTTGACGTTTTCGCCCACGAATGGGGCTTTGCCCGTCAGCATCTCATACAACATCACCCCCAGAGAGAAAATGTCCGAGCGCTGATCGATGAGTTTTCCCATAACCTGCTCGGGAGACATGTACTTGGGTGAGCCTAGCACCATGCCGGTCTGCGTGCGCACGGCAGCCGACTCCATCCGCGCAATGCCGAAATCGGTGATCTTTACATGCCCATCGCGTATCACCATGATATTGGACGGCTTCACATCCCGATGTACGATGCCATGCTCATGCGCATAAGCCAGACCCAGAGCCACTTGCGACACGATATCCAAAACCTGCTCAACAGGCAGCGCCCGCCCATCGTTGAGCATGTCGCGCACTTCGCGGCCTTGCAAAAACTCCATGGCGATATAAGCCACATCCCCGCTTTTCCCCACATCGTAGACGGTGACGATATTGGGATGGCTCAGGCGTCCTGCGGCTTTGGCTTCCTGGTAGAAGCGGGCCTCGTACTCTTCCTTTTCTTCCTGGGCCAGCCCCAGATTGATGGTCTTGATCGCAACGACGCGATCAATCAGCGGGTCGGTCGCTTTATACACGACCCCCATCGCCCCTTGCCCGAGCTCGGAGACAATTTCATAGCGCCCTAACTGGCTGATCATGGCTACACGAACAAGAAGTTATTTTGCAGTCTTTTTCACGCTGTTGAATACCGGCCCCCATACAGGATGACCGGCTTCAGCCGGACTCAAGTTGAAACCCACGTCGATTTCGAGAGCTTTCTTGAATGAATCGCGGCACATTTTTTCCCTTGCGGAGAGACAATGCATGAACGCCATATACTTGTAAGCCTCGACCCGCTGGCTATTCGCGGCCTCTTTATTGTCTATCAGCTCCTGCAAAGTCGTCATGGACACCGCATAATTCCCGTCCTCATAACTCTTGATGCCGTTGTTCAGCATATGCTCGGTCGGACTACTGAACCATCTGACATCGCGGCCATCGTCGCAAGAAAGCACCGTGCTGCAACCGCCCAACACCAGCACACACCAGCACACCAGAAAAATATTTTTGCTGCTATCCAAGATTAGGTCTCCTATGCAATCGGCTAATTGGCAAATTTATAATTAATGCTCGTTTTATCGCCGGCCTTGATTTTAATGGACTGCTTATATGCAGGGAACGTTGTATTGCGTATCTCAATGACGTGCTCCCCTGCCGAAACCTGAAGTTTAGTCACAGGAGGACTCACGCCTTGCATTTTACCATCCAGATACACCTCGCCCCATGGCTTAATCGTCAAGGCAAGCACCCCTGGCTCCCCGCTCGCCTGCCCCGTTGCCTTGCCCTTATGATCTTTTTTGTCTTTCTTTGAGGTCTCTTTTTTTGCAGCCTCTTTCTTTTCAGCAGTTTTTTTCTGCGCCTCTTTCTTTGACTGCGCCTTCGTTTTCAATTCGGAAGCCGGCACCACAGATTTTGCCGCCCCCGTTGCCGCAACGGGGGCGGCCGTCGCAACTTGCACGCCCGATTGAGTCCCGGCAACTTTTGCAGGCGCAGACACCTCGGCATTCTTGGGTAACACATTGGGCGGCGCTTCCTGCTTGTGCGCCAACTTGACCACCAACAGCAATATCAACAAAAACGGCACTGTCACCAGCCCGGCATACAGCGCTTTCTGCTTGCCGGATGCCTGATTGAACGTCTCGCGAACATAAGCGGCCAGTTCGTTATGTTTAACCAGCAATGCATCCCAGTGCGCCTTGCTCTTCGCGCGGAATTCACCCCATGCCGCAGATAATCTTGTCGCGGACTTCTGACCGGCTTGCTGGGCTGACGCCAATTCACCGGGATGACCGATCGCGTATACCTCATGCTCACGCACGTGTTTATCGGTGCGCGACCCCTCGAAATGGAACATTCCGGCATATTCTTGCGACAAGCGCGAAGCCGCATCGTAATATGAGCGCGATACTAGTATCTGCCCTGGGGCGGCAAACCCCATCACGCGTTGCGCCACATTAATTCCGTCTCCCACAATATTGGGCTGCCCGTTGATGTCTTTCACCAAACGGACCGGACCGAGATTCACCCCCATGCGCACCAGCAAAGGCGGATCTTTGAGACCATCCTCGCTCAACAGGCTGCTGCGCATACTGAGCGCGGCACGCAACGCATCCTCGACATCGCCCAAAAAACTGATCGCCGCACCATCCCCGGTATCCAGAATAATGCGATCATTGATCGGCACATCGCGGATAGCGGTGGATAAGAAGGCGTTAAAGCGCTCTTTCAGGGAAATTTGCCCTGAAACGGATTTTTTTGAATATTCGACAATATCCAAAAAAAATACGCTACATATGATGGTCTTATTGCCCCGCTCTTCCATTCGACCTTATCCGATACTCGCTCTCGCAAATTGCCGCATTATTCAAGAATCCTGCTTAACCTCGCGAATTTTAACGACAGTTATGACTTCGCGCCAGTTTTAATTTTCCGGTGCGCGCGTGCGCGCGACATATCTACTTGTCCGCGCCGACCGGCTGTTTTGCGTGCTACCGGCATCTTCGCTTCTCCCGGCTCTTTTTCTTTGCTTGGCTTGCTACCCGGGCGAGGGCGTTCTACTTTTGCCGGTTCCGGTTGCTCGAACGCCTCCGACGCTAGCCCGACCCAGTCCAAAATCATTTTCACCTCGCCCTCACCCAGTTCGGCCATCTTGCCGCGCTTGATGCTTGGCGGCAGGTTGACGATACCGAAACGCACACGCATCAAACGGCTGACCGTCAAGCCCAGCGCCTCGAAAGTGCGCCGCACTTCGCGGTTGCGCCCTTCCTTGATGACGATGCGGTACCAATGATTGAAGCCTTCGCCGCCCTCGTCACTCAGTTTGGAAAACTTGACCACGCCGTCCTCCAGTTCGATACCTTCGCGCGTCATCTGCTTCATCTGCTCCGGCGTCATCCCGCCCTGCACGCGCACCGCATACTCGCGCTCGACCTCGAAGCGCGGATGCATCAAACGGTTCGCCAGTTCCCCGGAGGTAGTAAAAATCAGCAAGCCGCTGGTATTAAAATCCAGCCGCCCGATGGCGATCCATTTTTGCCCACGCAGCTTGGGCAGGTTGTCGAACACACTGCTGCGGCTTTTCGGGTCGGCGCGGCTGACGATCTCACCTTCTTGCTTGTGGTACAGCAACACGCGCGGTAAGCCTTGCGCCGCCTGGCCTTTGACATGTATTACGCGCTTGTCGGCGCACACCATATCTCCCGCGACGGCACGCATGCCCAACGTCGCCACTTCGCCATTAAGCGTCACGCGTCCGGCAACGATCCACTCTTCCATTTCGCGGCGCGAACCGACGCCCGCTTGCGCCAGTATTTTTTGCAAACGCTCGCCCTGAGGCTCTTGCATTTCTTGTTGATCGCTCATTCCGTCACCACCCGCCTTTCCAGCACCGCTTGCGCCAACGTCCCGCTATCCACATGCTCCAATTCGCCGCCCACGGGCAAGCCGCGGGCAATACGCGAAACCTTGATTCCTTGCGCGCGCAGCAACGTGGCCAGGTAATGCGCAGTGGCTTCTCCCTCGACCGTAAAATTCGTCGCCAGGATCACCTCGCACGCCAGTTCCTGCGCGCGCCCGAGCAAACGCTCCAGCGGCAATTCCCGCGCGCCCACACCGTCCAGCGGCGACAGGCGCCCCATCAATACAAAATACATGCCGCGGTAGCATTGCGCCTGCTCCATCATCAGCATGTCCGACGGCATCTCCACCACGCAGAGCAAATTCGTCTCGCGCCGCGCCGAGCGGCACAAGACACAAATTTCTTCTTCGGAAAAATTGTTGCACTTGGCGCAATGCCTGACGCTCTCAACCGCGTGATCCAGCGAATGCGCCAAGTGCAGGGCACCCTGCCGGTCGCGTTGCAACAGGTGGTAGGCCATACGCTGCGCGGACTTTGGCCCGACACCGGGCAGACAGCGTAAAGCCTTAATCAGATCTTCCAGACTGGAGGGGGTGTTCATTTATGCAAAAGCCAATTAGCCACGGATCAAATTTTTCAAAACGGCAAACTCATGCCCGGCGGCAGGCTCGCGGTAAAGCCGCTCATGCGTTTCTGCGAAGTTTCAGCCGCTTTTTTGTTCGCATCGTTCAGTGCCGCCACGATCAGGTCTTCCAGCATTTCCTTGTCGTCCAGCACGCTCTGATCCAAATTCACGCGGCGCACTTCATGCGCGCAAGTCATGGTCACTTTGACCATGCCCGAACCCGACTGGCCTTCCACCTCAACGGTCGCCAGCTCCTCTTGCGCCTTCTTCATGTTGGCTTGCATCTGTTGCGCCTGCTTCATCAGCCCGGCCAATCCGCCCTTCATCATTTGCCGCTTCCTCCAGTTTACTGTTACACGGGTTTGATTGAACTTTCCACGATCTGCGCGCCCAGCACCGCCTGCGCCTCGCGCACAAATGCATCCTGCTTGATCGCCTCTTCCGCCTGCTGCTGGCGTGTACGTTTTTCCTCCTGCTCGACGGCAGCAGGCGTAGCCACGACATTCGACGCGCTTAATTCCACCACCAGCCTGACCGGCTGCGCAAAGTAATCGCTCAATGCCGCCTGCAATTTGTCCTGCGCCATTTTGTTGCTCTGCAACTGTTTGTGCTGCGGCGCAAGATTCAGCACCAACCGTCCCCCGGCAAAACTCCCCAGCACGCTGTGCTTCGCCAACTCGCGCGCCATACCAGACAGATTCAATTGCGCCAGCAGCGTGTTCCAATCCGGCGTGCCGCCAGCGTATTTAACGGGAACGGACTCCTGCGCCACGGCAGCGCGCGCTTCGGCAATGGGCATCGCGGTTGCCGGCTGCGGCGCGGCATAAGCCTGGCCCGGCGGCACCTTAGCCACCGGCGCGGCAGCGCCCGCCGCCTGCGGCGCAAACGCCAGCATGCGCAACAGCGTCATGGTGAACCCGGCGTACTCGTCCGGCGCGAGATCAATCTCGTTGCGCCCGTGAATGGCGATCTGGTAATTCAACTGGATTTCTTCCGGCGTGTACTGCTGCGCCAGCTCCAGCAGGCGCGCGCGCTCCGGCTCGTCATCCGCAATCGCGTTCGGAATCGTTTGCGCCAGCGCGATGCGGTGCAACAGCGTGGCCAAATCCTGCAATGCCGCCCCGAACGCGATGCTGCGCAACGCCATGTCGTCGGCGATGCGCAACAGCCCTGCGCCATCGCCCGCACGCAGCAATTGCAGCAGATCGAATAGATAGCCTTGGTCGATAGCCCCCAGCATGGTGCGCACCAGCGCCTCGTCCACCTTGCCGGAGGAGTAGGCGATGGCCTGATCCATCAGACTCAGCGCATCGCGCATGCTGCCTTGGGCCGCGCGCGCCACCAGACTCAATGCGCCGTTCTCGAACGGGATATTCTCTTCGCCCAGCACGTATTGCAGGCGCCCCACAATCAGCGCGGGCGGCATCTGCTTCAGATTGAATTGCAAGCAGCGCGACAGCACGGTGACGGGGATTTTTTGCGGATCGGTGGTGGCGAGGATGAACTTCACATGCGACGGCGGCTCTTCCAGCGTCTTCAACATCGCGTTGAACGCCGACTTCGACAGCATGTGAACTTCGTCGATGATATAGACCTTGAAGCGTCCGCTGGTCGGCGCGTACAGCGCGCTCTCCAGCAACTCGCGCATGTTGTCCACCTGGGTGTTGGACGCCGCGTCCAGCTCGATCAGGTCAACAAAACGCCCGCTGTCGATTTCTTTGCAGGCACCGCACACGCCGCAAGGCGTGGCCGTGATGCCGGATTCACAATTCAGGGATTTGGCGAAGATGCGCGCGATGGTGGTTTTGCCCACGCCGCGCGTGCCGGTGAAAAGGTAAGCATGATGCAGGCGATTCTGCGTCAGCGCGTTGGTCAGCGCCTGCACCACGTGCTCCTGCCCCGCCAGTTGGGCGAAGCTCCGGGGACGCCATTTGCGTGCTAATACTGAAGTCGCTGACATACCCCCAGCCTCCGTCGAGTGTGACACCCTCGATAAATAAGGAGGCGAGCCTTACCCCCGGCACTTACAGACATCAGCTGTGGCTGCTTCCTTCCGGACCTGACCAGGTTCACTGCGCTGTAATGCGGGGAGACCCGCCAATTCTTGAAATCTGCGTCTCACGGGCTGAAAACCGCCCGAAGACAGGGGCGCATGATAGTCGAAAAGCGGGGATAAATCCATGGAAGGGATTGCTTGTTACTCTTCTGCACTCTGCGCGCTGCATTCAAAGCAAAACCGTCGGGGGTTGCCCGACAGCAAGTTACTTTCTTTTGCTTCGCCAAAAAGAAAGTAACCCAAGAAAAGGCGACCCCAGCGCGCCGCCCACTTCGTGGGTTCCCTGCGTTGCTCAAACGGTCAGGCGGCTGCGGAACTCGCGCTGCGCGCTCAGACAGTCCTCGCCGACTACCCCTGACCGTTTTCCGCTACTCGGCGGCACACAGGGGAATAAAGAGTCAAAGACAAAATCCCAAGGCCTGCGGCCTTGCGGTGAGCGCGTTGCGCTCACCTGCCAACAAAAAAGGCGTGGGCACTTGTGCCCACACAAAACCGCTTTTGACTTCCCCTCCCCTGTGCGCCGCCTCGATTATTCGCAAACAAGCGGGGGTTTAGGCGAGGACTGTCTGAGCGCGCAGCGCGAGTTCCGCAGCCCCGCTTGTTTGCGAATAATCGAGGAAACCCCGAAGGGGCGGCAAGCTGGGGTCGCCTTCTTTTGGGTTACTTTTTCTTAGCGAGACAAGAAAAAGTGACTAGCTGTCGGGCTACCCCCGACGGTTTTGCGTTGAATCCATGCGGCGCAATGCCCGCTGGTTATTGCGCCGTACGCGAACTGCATTTCCTACACTTCACTTCCGGGAACAATCCGGTAGGGTTTGGAATAAAACCAAAAAGTGCATCAGCGTTTTCTTGAAATAGATGATGGCAATAACTAAACACACCTTCAACATTCAGTTCTGAAACTCCTTTGTTCATCGAATCGTCGAGGTGGTGCACAAGCTTATTGGCATGCTCCCGTAGCTCCTTCAAAGTGGGGAATAACCTTCCTCTAATTACATTTAGACCGATGCTGGCATCTTTGCACTGACCACAACTAGTCGACACTGTAGCTACCAAATCATTTTGGATAAGCTTCATAAGTTGAGTGTCCGCCGAGCGTGTAGCTAGGGCAACAACATATGCAGTCGCAAGCTCTTCCATCCAGTCACGACCTTTACCAAAGTTGTTGTATGCGCGTAGCGCAGTTGTTCTCTGAATGATTGCAAATGTGAAGTGGACATTTGGCCCGTCACCTGCTCTGAAGCCGATCGCCTCAATGGGCTTTGGGACAAATTTCAGGAAGTCAGTAGTAGTCATGCCTATTCCGCTCCTTAATTAGACTTTTCTTTCACACCACTTTCACCGGTATCCCCGCAATCCTCCTCTGCCACTCCTTCGGCCCCATCTCATGCACCGACCGCCCCTGCGTATCCACCGCCACGGTGACGGGCATATCCTGCACTTCGAACTCGTAGATCGCTTCCATGCCCAAATCGGCGAAGGCGGCCACGCGCGCCTGTTTGATGGCCTTGGCGACGAGGTAGGCCGCACCGCCGATGGCGATGAGGTACACCGCGCCATGTTTCTTGATGGCCTCGATGCCGGTCTTGCCGCGTTCGGCCTTGCCTATCATGCCGATGAGTCCGGTCATCTCCAGCATGCTGTCGGTGAATTTGTCCATGCGCGTGGCGGTGGTGGGGCCGGCGGGGCCAACCACTTCGTCGCGCACCGGATCGACCGGGCCGACGTAGTAGATGAAGCGGCCTGTGAAATCCACCGGCAGCTTTTCGCCCTTCGCCAGCATATCCACCATGCGCTTGTGCGCGGCGTCGCGCCCGGTGAGCAGCTTGCCGGAGAGCAGCAGCGTTTCGCCCGGCTGCCACTGCGCGATGTCGGCGCGGGTGACGCTATCTAGGCTCACGCGGCGCGCATCGGGTGCGGGCTGCCAGTGCACATCGGGGTAGTCCTCGATCTTGGGCGGCTCGAAGCTGGCCGCGCCGCTGCCGTCCAGCGCGAAATGCACGTGGCGCGTGGCCGCGCAGTTGGGAATCAGTGCGACAGGTTTGGAGGCGGCATGCGTGGGGTAATCGAGTATGCTCACATCAAGGATGGTGGTAAGCCCGCCCAGCCCCTGCGCGCCTATACCCAATGCATTCACGCGGTCATAGATTTCGATGCGCAATTCCTCGATGCGGTTCGCAGCCCCCCTGGCCTTGAGTTCGGTCATGGTGATGGGCTGCATCAAGGCTTGCTTGGCGAGCAGCATGGCCTTCTCCGCCGTGCCGCCGATGCCGATGCCGAGCTGCCCCGGCGGACACCAGCCAGCGCCCATGCCGGGCAATTGATCCACCACCCATTCCACGATGTCGTCGCTGGGGTTGAGCATGGCAAAGCGCGATTTATTCTCCGACCCGCCGCCCTTGGCCGCGATGTCCACCTCCACTTTGTCGCCGGGCACCAGTTCGTAATGCACCACGGCGGGCGTGTTGTCTCCGGTGTTTTTGCGCCGCCCCGCCGGGTCGGCCACGATGGAGGCGCGCAGCACGTTGTCCGGCAACAAATAGGCTTTTCGCACTCCCGCATTCACCATGTCGGTGATGCTCATCGAAGCATCCGCCCAGCGCACGTCCATACCCACCTTCACGAAAGCGACCACGATGCCGGTGTCCTGGCAGATGGGGCGTTTGCCCAGAGCGCACATGCGCGAATTGGTGAGTATCTGCGCCATCGCGTCCTTCGCGGCGGGCGATTGCTCGCGCCGGTAAGCCTCGGCCAGCACCTGCACGTAGTCCTGCGGGTGGTAATAGGAGATGAACTGTAGCGCGTCGGCGATGCTGTCGACGAAATCTTGCTGCTGGATATTGGACATGATGTAGCCCCGACTCGAGATGGCCGGATTATCGCATGCCGGGATGCGTCAATTATCCGGCACTGCCTACAAACGGTATTCCAGCGCCAGCACCGGCAGAAAACCCTGGTACTGGATGAAAAACAAACCGTAACTGACTCCCCCGCTAAGCATCCAGCGCCTCGCCTCATCCAGCGGGATTTGCCCGGCCAGCGCCACTTGCCAGCCCAACAACCCGCCCGTCGCAACAGCGGTCAGCCCGGTACGATCGGGGTTCATGTACCACGCCACACCGCCGCCGATGAATATCGAACCCAATCCGCCAGTCACGAACGCGCGCACCGCCCCATCGCCATATTCCCGCGTGACTCCGCCGTAAGGATTGCACGCGTGTGGGGACGGGCCCGCATTCACGATCCATGTCTCTGCCTCGGCTTCCGCCCCCGCATTCCCGCTAAACATTGCGAATAGCATCGCGCAACCCAGGCAAAATTTTGTCATACCGCTCTCCGTTATGTCCGCCGACTGCGCAACCGGCTCTCTTTTCGAAGCCTGACGCTCACGGCGAAGTCGCACGGATTATGGGAGCGCAACCTGCGTGCGTCAATTCGAGGATAAAGCAATAAAACTACCGCGTCAGCCCTATGCCTACAGGCTGTAAACGCAAGATTGCAATGTCCCCTTTCTGCAAAGTAGAGATATCCCCTTTGATTTTTAAGCGGGGGCGAGATGAAGGAAGTGGGCATTACGATGGACAAAACGGGGCTGGCGCGGCTTGAAGTTGTGCGGCGACCGGTGCGGGCATTCCGGGCCGGGGGGCTGCCGGGCCGGTGAGCGAACGACGCGGCCAGCCGTCAAATCACAAGCCCGATGCGGTCTTCGAGGGGCGGACGCCCGAACGCCCGCGCACCCGCTATCCAGACTTTGGCCCGACACTGGCGGCGGAGTATCTGCAACAGGGTGGCTTCCCGCTTTCGCGCGCGACCTTGCGGCAATGGATGGTCGAAGGTGGGCTGTGGCGTGCGGCCAAGCCCCATCCACCGCGCCCGCGTCGCCCGAGATTGGGCGAACTGGTGCAAATCGACGGCAGCCCGCGCGACCGGTTTGAAGGGCGCGGCCCGCGCTGTACCCCGGTCGCCTTTATCGGCGATGCGGCCAGCCGGGTGATGGCCGCCCGCCTCACACGCCGAAACCCCGCAAGCCTATCTGGATGGGCCGCACGCCTATGTTCGGGCTTGCATCTGTCCGGGGGCACCCTGTAGCGACCGATGGCATCTTTGCCGAGCGCGACACGGAAATCCGACCGTTCAAAGCGTTCGATGAGGCGCGGCAGATCGATGCGGCATTGGGCGACAAAATACCGCATCCCCGTGTCGGGGGGCGGGTACAACGGCGGCAAGCCCGACCGCGACCTCAGCCAGCGCCCCATCCGTGGAAGCGTGCCCTCAAATCAGTCCCCGCTCTACTCCCGTGAGGGCGCAAAGGGAACATTTCTATTTTGCGTTGACGCGGCAGGTCAATGCGCACGCGACGCGCACTTGAGCTCACGGCGACTGCAGGCTATTCTGCGCGCCATCAAAAGTCTTGCTGGCGGCATAAACACATTGAATAGTCGCGCAAATCTCCCCTCGCTGTTCATCGTGGATGACGACCCTCTCATCCGCGACACCCTGCGTCTGGTACTCGCCGACGAATTCGACATCCATCTGGCGGAAGATCGCGCCCACGCCATCCGCCTGTTGCGCAATATGAGCCTCCCGCCGCAGTTGGCGCTGGTCGATCTGGGTTTGCCCCCGACGCCGCATCGCCCGGAAGAAGGCTTCCGCCTCATTGCCGAATTGCTCGCGCATTCGCCGCTGGTTAAGGTGATCGCTTTATCCGGGCAGGATGACCGGGCCAACGCCAGACATGCGCGCGCTTTAGGCGCGATCGAATTCGTCGCCAAGCCATGCTCGCCCGAGACGATCAAGGCGCAGTTGCACAGCGCCTTACGCATACAACTCGACGAACGCCCCCCCGGCACGACCCCGAACAAAAACGCGCCCGGCTCCATCGGGAACAGCCCGCCCATGCAGGCCATGCGCCGCCAGATCGAGTTGTACGCCACGTCCCCGTTCCCCGTGCTCATCGAAGGCGAATCGGGCAGCGGCAAAGAACTGGTCGCGGCCACGCTGCAAAACCTGAGCAGCAACCGTTCTGCGCCCTATATCGTTTGCAGCTGTGCCGCCATCTCTCCCCACTTGCTCGAATCCGCATTTTTTGGCCACATCAAAGGCGCGTTTACCGGTGCCACCGCATCGCAAGCCGGGTTCTTCGAAGAAGCCGGTGCCGGCACTTTATTTCTGGATGAAATCGGCGAACTCCCGCTGGAATTACAGGCCAAGCTGTTGCGCGTATTGGAAAACGGCGAGTTCCAGCGTGTCGGCGAAACGACCACGCGCAAGAGCCATGCGCGCATCATCACGGCAACCAACCGCGATTTAAAAGCGTGCGTGCGCGACGGCAAGTTCCGCATCGACCTCTACCATCGCCTGAGCATCTTCACCGTACAGGTACCGCCGCTGCGTACCTTGGGTGCCGACAAATTCCTGTTGCTCGACCACTTCCGCGAGCACTACGCCACACGAGCACACAGGCCTCCCTTCCGCCTGGCCGCGGGAGCGGAAAAATTGTGGGACAGCTATACCTTTCCCGGCAACACCCGGGAATTGCGCAATATCGTCATCCGGCTCTGCACCAAATATCCGGGCCTGAACGTCAATGCCCCCCAATTGGAAGCCGAACTGGATTTGGCGCATTCCAATGCGGACGCTTCCGCGACCGGCCCGATGACCGATGTCCGCTTCGCCATGGAGCGCGGGACATTCAATCTGGATGAGCACCTGATGGACTATACTAACCGCCACATCGACATCGCCATGGATATGACGCGCGGCAACATCAGCGAGGCAGCGAAACTGCTCGGCATCGCCCGCACCACCTTATACAGCCGCATGGAAGCGCTACAGAAGCACAAAGCACAAAAAAAACAATAGAGAGGATTCAGATGTATCTCGAACATTTTGGCCTGACCGAACCTCCGTTCAAAATCACTCCTGTTACCGAATTTTTTTTCTCCGGCGCCAATCGCGGCGAGATACTCGACGCGCTGATTTACGCCATCACCGATAGCGAAGGCATCATCAAGATCAGCGGCGAAGTCGGCAGCGGCAAAACCATGTTGTGCCGCATGCTGCTGGATCGCCTGCCCACCAACATCAAAGCCATCTATCTCGCCAACCCCAGCCTGTCGCGCGACGAATTGCTCTACGCCATCGCCGACGGCCTAGAGCTGGACCCGGAAGGCCAACGCGTCAGCGTATTGCTGCAAAACCTGCACAACCACCTGGTCGCCAAACACAACCAGGGCGAACGTTGCGTGGTACTGGTGGACGAAGCGCATGCCATGCCGCTGGATACACTCGAAGAACTGCGCCTGCTCTACAACCTGCAAGTCGGCAAACACAAACTGATCCAAATCGTGCTGTTCGGGCAACCCGAGCTGGACGAGAAACTGGAACAAGCCAACATGCGCCAGTTGAAAGATCGTATCGTGCATCACTTCAGCATGCAGCCGCTGTCGAAGAAAGTCATCGAGTCGTACCTGATGTTTCGCATGCGCGCTGCCGGCTATCACGGCCCGGACATTTTCTCGCCCGCCGCCGTGAGCCTGATCGGCAAAGCGTCCAACGGCCTCATGCGCCGCGTCAACATACTGGCGGACAAATCCCTGCTCGCCGCCTTTGTGGAAAACACCCACAACATCGAGGCCAAGCATGTGCAGGCCGCGATTCGCGACAGCGAACTCTCGCCCAACAAATCCTGGCTCAACCGCAATAATGCCGTTATGGCCGGAAGCACAACGCTGTTGGCAATAATGCTCGCCGGCGCAGGCTGGCTGCTCGGCAAAACGGAGGCCGCACCCAAAGCTGTTGACAGCGCATCTGCCATACAGCCCTCATCTGCTCCCGCCGTAATCGCCATGCCAGCGTCAGACAACGTGACCCCCGTTGTGGCGACCGGCAGCACAAAACCCATCCCTCCCAAGACGGAAGAAGGCAAACATACATACAGCCCATTCCTGGAACAAAGACTGGACGCCACCAAGACCATGCTTGCCCAAATCGGCAAAGGCGGCATCAGCATCCAATTGTTCTATACCGAAGATGCCCGCCCGGCACGCATAGAGCGCTTTTTGAGCCGAGCCAAGAGCTTGGGAAAATTGTCCGAAATATACATAGTGCCTATCAAGATCAACGGCAAAGAAAGCTTCCGCGTACTGTACGGCACCTACGCCAATAGCGAAGCTGCGCGTGCAGGAATGCAAAACCTCCCTAAACGCTACAAGGATGCCTTCGCCCCAACGCTGCATGAACTGGATAACTATTGACCCCGCCGAGTGGATTAACTGCTTGAAAATGCGCACACTAGGCCAAATGGCATAGGCCAAATGGCATATTGCCCCGGTCGGATGGAGATGTTACGTTCGAACCCAGATAAAAAAGGGGCGGGGATGAAGTTACATCATGTATTGCTGTGCTCAAGTTTTATTTTTCTCGCCGCATGTAGCGAAGTAAAGCCGCCCGCCAGCACACAGCCGCTCAAACCGTCCGACAAACATATTCAGTTGAAGGATGTCACGCCGCCGCAAAATAGCAGCGACATACCGCAAGCCAACAAACGCGCCGTCCCGCTTCCCGCCCCCAAACCCGGCACCAAGGTCGAAACTTACAGCGTCGTCGTAACCAACGTCTCCGCGCAAGAAATACTGTTTGCCCTGGCGCGCGACGCCAAGATCAACCTCGACATCAATCCCGGCGTGCAAGGCAACGTCACGCTCAACGCCATCAACCAGACCTTGCCGCAAATACTCAATCGCATTTCCAAGCAAGTCGACATGCGCTACGAGTTGGAAAATGGCAACCTCATCGTCATGCCCGATTCGCCGTACCTGAAAGCCTACAAGATCGACTATGTAAACATGACGCGCGACTCGGAGGGCGGCATCTCCAATGCCACTCAAGTCGGGGCGGGGGCGGTCGGCGGAGCCAGTTCCAGCGGAAACAATTCGCAATTGTCGATCAAGAACTCATCGAAGAATCATTTCTGGGAACGTCTGGAATCGAACATCAAGGACATCCTGCGCGAGACCGACAAGATATTGCCGGAGGGCTCCAGCGAAACTTTCGTGCAGCAAAACAATAACACCAGCACCACCGGCACGGGCGTGCAACCTGCCGCCAGCGGCAAAAAACAAGTCGTTGCCAAAGGCGGCATCGAGAACAGCCCGAATGCCGCGACCATAGAGGGCGAGGGAACCACAGTCACGCGCCGCAACACTTTCCGCGAAGCGGCATCGGTCATCTCCAACCCGGAAAACGGCATCATCACCGTGCGCGCCACGGCCAGACAACACGAGAAAATTCAGGAGTTCGTTTCCCAGATCATGGCCAGTTCGCGCCGCCAGGTGCTGATCGAGGCCACCATCGTGGAAGTGCGTTTGAGCGAGCAATACCAGCAAGGCATCAACTGGTCCAACCTGCGCGCCGGGACAAATGGCTTCCAGTTCAGCCAGGTCGGTGCCGGCACTTTAACTGCGGCCAACACCGGCAGCATCTTCACGCTGGATTATGCAAATCCTACTTCCAGTCTGGGCGCGCTCGCGGCTTCCGTCAAAATGATGGAATCGTTCGGCAAAGTGAAAGTCCTGTCCAGCCCGAAACTGAGCGTGATGAACAACCAGACCGCGATGCTGCGCGTGGTGGATAACTACGTTTATTTCACGATCAATGCCACCACCGTGTCTTCCACGGGCGGAGCACCCGCGGTCACGACCTACAGCACCACATCCAATAGTGTGCCCGTGGGATTTACCATGAGCGTCACTCCCCAGATCAACGAGAACGACAGCGTGCTGCTGAATATGCGCCCGTCCATCACGCGCCTGTTCGGCTTCGTCAACGACCCCAATCCCGATCTGGCCAAAGCCGGGGTAGTCAGCCAGATTCCGCAAACTCAGACGCGCGAAATGGAATCCGTGCTGAAAATCGACAACAACCAGATCGCCGTCATGGGCGGTTTGATGCAGGACGAAATCAACAATCAGGCCGATGAAGTTCCGCTGTTGGGGCACCTCCCTTACGTGGGCAACCTGTTCAAATATCGCAACGACAAAAACGTGAAATCGGAGTTGGTCATTTTCCTGCGCCCGATGGTTATCAAGGAAGCCGGCATTGACGGGGATTACAGCGCGTTCCGCAACAACTTGCCGAACGCCGACTTCTTCAACAACACCGCGGCCAAAAACGAACCTCAGGACAAGCGGAAGCCATGAGCTTGCTACTCGACGCGCTAAAAAAATCCGGGGAGGCCGAGCCCAAATCGACCGGGCTTGCGAACATGCAATTGGAAGATGCTCCCGTGTCGTCACGCCAAGCCGGCGCTCAAATCGATGCCCCCCATCATGCCCAATCCTCCATGCAGTCGCCCGGCAAAGCTAGCGCTACGCGCGCTGCCGGAGAAAATTTGTTCGCCGCAAAGAAAGCCCCCGCCAAAAAGCGGCAGCGACCGGGCATCGTCCCCATCGCGCTGATAGCCGGTGGCCTGTTTGCAGCGGGGGGCGGTTTCTACGTCTATCTCGAAATCACCCCGCCCAATCAACGCCCCTCCCACCACGCCACCACGCCCGTTGCCACTCCCGCCCCGATCAGCATACCAGCGCAACCTGTGGTGGTGGCAACGCCTGCGCTGGTTCCGCTACAGCCGGCTCCCGAGGCAGCACCGACCGTGGCCGAAGCCGGACAACCTCCCGTTGCGACACCTCGCAGCGACAAACCCGTGACGAAAAAACCGGCCGCACGCCCGACAAAAACGGCCAAAGCTCGTGCCAAGCCGCTGGACATCCAGCACCAGCAGGAACCCGACTCGATCGATCCGGTTTTGAACAGCGCCTACCGGGCCTACCAGAG
Organism: Gallionellaceae bacterium; assembly: GCA_004297065.1. Lineage (GTDB taxonomy): Bacteria > Pseudomonadota > Gammaproteobacteria > Burkholderiales > Gallionellaceae > PALSA-1006. The sequence continues at coordinate 24,283 of SCUU01000140.1, read as the reverse complement.
CGGCGATTACGCCATGGCATGGCAGCGTTATCGCGAAGCGCTGTCCAAAGACCCCAAGAACCGCGACGCCTTGCTGGGTCTGGCCGCCATCGCCCAACAGCGGGGACAGGATGACACCGCCTTGCATTATTACCGCCAGGTGCTGATGCTCGATCCGCGCGACCCTGTCGCGCATGCCGGTCTTTCCGGCTTCGGCACCGCCGACCACGCCACCAAAGAAAGCCATCTCAAGCAACTCATCGCACAGCAACCGGATGCAGCGGCCCTGCATTTTGCGCTGGGAAACCAGTACGCAGAGCAGTCGCGCTGGTCCGATGCGCAACAGGCTTATTTCAATGCGCTGGCAGCGGAGCCGACCAATGCCCTGTTCGCTTTCAATTTAGCGATCAGCCTGGATCATCTGGGACAACGCAAAGCAGCAAGGTATTATCAGCAAGCCGTACAGTTCGACACTGCGGGCAATTCCGGTTTTAGCCGCGAGCAAGCGCAAAAACGTTTGAACGAACTCAACGCTGCCGCCCGCTAGATGATGGTTCAAATTGTGTTCAATCCAATAGACCGTCATACCGGAGCGCAATAAGGAGCAACATGGCCGCGCCGCTACACCAAACCCAGCAGCCCATCGGACAGTTACTGATCGCAAAAGGCGTCATCAGCGAAGACCAGTTGCGCATTGCCGTCCAAGAACAAAGCAAATCGCCGCAGCCGCTGGGGCGCCTGTTGGTGCGCCTGGGCTTCCTCTCCGAAGCCACCATCCGCGATGTGCTGTCGGAAAACCTGGGACAGGAAAGCGTCGATCTTTCCACCGTCATTATCGATCCGGCTGCCGTCTCCTTCATTCCCAAAGACATCGCGCGCCGCCACCAGTTGCTGCCGCTGTCGGTGGATGCGTCCAATAAAAATCTGACGCTGGCCATTGCCGACCCGGACAACATCATCGCGCTAGACCAGGTGCGCGCGCTGCTCAAAGACGAATACCGCCTCGTCACCCAGCTCGCCAGCGAATCCGACATCCTGCGCGCCATCGACCAGTACTACGGCTTCGAGCTTTCCATCGACGGCATCCTGCACGAAATCGAGCCGGGCGAAATGGAGCACCAGTCGCCGCAAACCGGCGTCAACGAATTCAGCCAACCGGTGGTACGCCTGATCGACGCGCTGCTCACCGAGGCCGTGCAGCAAGGCGCATCCGACATCCACTTCGAACCCGAGAACAGCTTCCTGCGCATCCGCTACCGCGTGGACGGCGTGCTGCGCCAGGTACGCAGCCTGCACAGGAGCTTCTGGCCGGCGATGGTCGTGCGCCTGAAGGTGATGAGCGGCATGAACATCGCCGAGACGCGCGCGCCGCAGGACGGGCGCATCTCCCTGCGCCTGTCCGGTCACCCCATCGACTTTCGCGTGGCTTCGCACCCCACCACCCACGGCGAAAATCTCGTGCTGCGTATTCTGGATCGTCAAAAAGGCATCGTGGCGATCGACCGGATCGGGCTCGACGACATCGCGCTCAACACGCTGCGCACCATCATCGCCAAACCGGAAGGCATCGTGCTTGTCACCGGCCCGACCGGCAGCGGCAAAACAACCACGCTGTATTCGCTGCTGAACCACGTAAACACCGAAGGGGTGAATATCATGACGCTGGAAGACCCGGTGGAATACCCCATTCCGCTGATCCGCCAGAGCTCGGTCAACGAAGCCACCAAGCTGGACTTCGCCAGCGGTATCCGCTCCATGATGCGCCAGGATCCGGACATCATCCTCGTCGGCGAAATCCGCGACCACCCCACCGCCGAGATGGCATTCCGCGCCGCCATGACAGGCCACCAGGTCTACTCCACGCTGCACACCAACTCCGCCATCGGTGCGATCCCGCGTTTATTGGACATCGGCATCCTGCCCGACATCATGGCGGGCAACATCATCGGTATCGTGGCGCAGCGCCTGATCCGCATCCTGTGCCCGCACTGCAAATACGGCTACCGCCCCGACGGCAGCGAACGCAAGATACTCGGCTTGCGCCATGACGACGACACCACCCTCTATCGCGCCGCAGGATGCGACCTGTGCAACCACCAGGGCTACAAAGGCCGCCGCGCGATCATGGAAATATTCAAAATGGATAGCGACATCGACGACCTCATCTCGCGCCGCGCCAGCATCCGCGATCTGAAACACACCGCGCTGGAAAAAGGCTTCCGTCCGCTGGCGCAGGACGGCATACGCCGCATCATCCAGGGCTGCACCTCCATCGCCGAAGTATCCCGCGTCGTCGACCTGACCGACCGCTCGTAAAAGGATACCGGCGTGGCGATGTATTCGTACAAGGCAATCGACAGCCAAGGCAAAAGCGCCAAAGGCCTGCAGGATGCGGCCAACCTGATCGATCTCGAACTGCGGCTCAAACGCGCCGGGCTCGATCTCATCAGCGCCAAGGAAGAAGAGAACGTATCGTCGTTCGGCGGCCCGAAAATCAAACGCGTCGGCCTCATCACTTTTTTCTTCAACCTCGACCAACTCACCCGCGCCGGCGTCCCGCTGCTCGAATGCCTGGCCGACCTGCGCGACAGCATGGAAGACCTCGTATTCCGCGAAATCATCGCCAGTCTGGTGGAATCCCTCCAGAACGGAAAGAAGCTCTCGCAAGCCATGGCGCAGCACCCCAACGCCTTCGACAAGATCACCGTCAACCTGACCCATGCGGGCGAGGAAAGCGGCAAGCTGCCCGACGTGTTCCGGCACCTCACCGAGTCGTTGAAATGGCAGGACGAAATGGCGTCGCAGACCAAGAACATGCTGATGCTGCCCGCCTTCGTCGGCACGATGGTGATCGCCATCACCTTCTTCCTGATGATCTACCTCGTGCCGCAACTGGTGAGTTTCATCAAAGGCATGGGACAGGAAATTCCGTTCCAGACGCGCCTGCTGATCGCGGTTTCTTCCATCTTCGTAAACTACTGGTGGGCCATTCTTGCCTCGCCCTTAGTCCTGTCCGGCATCTACAAAGGCGCGCTCAAATTCAATTCCGGCCTGCAATACCACGCCGACAACCTCAAGCTGCACATCTGGCCGACCGGCCCGGTATTGCGCAAGATCATCCTCGCGCGTTTCGCCAACACCTTCGCCATGATGTACGGCTCCGGCATCAGTATCTTGGACTGCATCGCCAACTCGCGCGATCTCGCCAACAACCAGGTCATCTCAAAAAGTCTGCAAGAGGTGATGCACGAAATCGAGTCCGGCAAAAACCTCGCCCAGAGTTTCGAGAAGGCCGGCATATTCCCGCCGCTGGTGGTGCGCATGCTCAAGGTGGGCGAAGCGACCGGGCAGCTCGACCGGGCGCTGCTCAACGTGAGCTACTTCTACGACCGCGACGTCAAGGACTCCATCAAAAAAGTACAAGTGCTGATCGAACCCGCCATGACCATCATCCTCGGCGCGCTGCTGGGTTGGGTGATGTTGTCGGTGCTGTCGCCGATTTACGACCTCATCAGCAAGGTGAAAATGTGAGCTTCCCATGAACCTGACCGGCAGAACCCTGCTCTTCCTGAGCGCCGACCACTTCCAGGCTTATGCCTGGAACGGCGGCAAACTATCGGAAGCGCACTGTTTCACCAACGACTCCGACGGGCGCGAACAATTTTCGGATTACCTGCAACACCACCGCGCCCCCGCCTATCTGCTGGTGGACGTCATCGAGGAAGATTTCCGCCAGGAATCCGTCCCGCATCTGATCGGTCCGAACCGGCGCGACCTCATCGAGCGCAAGTTCGGACAGTACTACCGCAACACCCTGTTCCGCCAAGCCAAAGTATTGCATCGCCAGACCTGGGGACGGCGCGACGACGAAATGCTGTTCTCCGCGCTCACCAACCCGCAGCGCATCTCGCCCTGGCTGGACACGCTGCTCACCAATAGCATCCCGCTCATCGGCATCCACTCCCTGCCGAACATCAGCACGCCGTTGCTCAAAAACATCGACTCCGACCACGTACTGCTGCTGTCGTGGGAAAAACATGCCGGCCTGCGCCAGACCTATTTCAACAAAAAGCGCCTGCACTTCTCGCGCCTGACCCCGGTCAACGGCGGCAACACGCCGTTCAGCGCATCCGTCGCCACCGAAACGCCGCGCACCCGGCAATACCTCAAAAGCCTGAGCCTGCCGCCCCCCGGCGAAGTGCTGGACGTGTACATCATTTGCCATAGCGACGACAAGCAGGTACTGCAAGCGCACCTGAAGAGCGACCCCGGCTTGCGCTACTCTTATCTGGACATCCAGACGCTCGGCAACGGCATCAGCGCCAAAAACACCTATCAGGATTCCGACGCCACACAACTGTTCCTGCACCTGCTGGCCGCCAATCCGCCCGTCAGCAATTACGCCAGCCCGATGCACACGCATTACTACCTGCTGTGGCAGTTGCGCTGGATACTGTACGTGCTCGCGGCCGTCATCACCCTGATCGGCGCATTATGGGGCGGCATCTCTTTCTGGCAGGGACGCGACTACGCATCCGAAACCGCCCCCTTGCTTGCCCAAGCCGCACAGTTGACGCGCAGTGCCGAAGACACCCAGCGCAGATTCCCCGCCACCACCATTCCCGCCGCCGACATGAAAACGGCGGTGAGCCTGATGCGCAAGTTCGACAATTATTTCTCGCCCCCCGAGGAAATACTGCTCGGCCTGAGCGATGTGTTGGATAAATTCACCCGCATCCGTCCCGGCAAAATCGCATGGCAAACCAGCGCTGCCGATGCCGCACCGTCGAGCTACCCCGCGCAAGTCATCCTCTTCGACGGCGAACTGCTCGACTTCGGCAGCGACTACCGCAGCGCCCTGACCTACCTTGACGGCTTCCAACAAGCGTTGCAGCAACACGGCTACGCTGTCAGCGCAGAAAAAATGCCGCTGGACATCAGCCCCAAAGGCAGCGTCAGCGGCGACATGCAGAGCCCGGAAAAGTCGGCGCAATTCACGCTGAAACTCGTCTGGAGGCATACCGGATGAACTTCTCCAAATCCGACCTGCCGCATATCAAATGGAGCCTGCTCGCTTTCATGCTCAGCCTGCTTATGGGCGGCAGCGCGATATGGATGGGCGACGAATACGACACCTCCGCACTCGAAGACCGGCAAAACGCGCAAAAACAGGTCATCGACGCACGCAACAAACTTGCCGCCGCGCAAAACGACCTGGAAAACATGTCCACCTACGCGCTGGAATACGCAGCGCTGGTGGACCACAAAATCATCGGCGGCGAACAGCGGCTGGACTGGATGGAAGGATTGGAGAAACTGCGCCAGCAGCATCACGTCATGGATTTCAAATACACCATCGCGCCGCAGCAATCTTACGCGCCCAACCCGCCTTTGGTATCCGGCAATTTTGAAATCAGCATGAGCGGTGTCACGCTACAGATGGATCTGTTGCACGAAATGCAATTGGTGAAATTTTTTCAGTCCCTGCGTGAAGAAATAAAAGGCTGGTTTGTCGTCGACCACTGCACGCTGAACCGCCCCGACAGCGCGGGCTCACCGCTCGCCGGAGCAAGCTTTGTCCCGCAACTCAAGGCCGAATGCAGCGGCGGCTGGATCACTCTCAAGAGCGGGGATGCACCATGAATCTGACGCGAATTCTCTTGCTCCTCATGCTCGGCCTGCCCGCGCACGCACCAGCCGAAGTGCTGGGACGCCTGTTCTTCTCGCCCGCCGATCGCGCGCAATTGGAGCGGCAAAAAACGCAACTGGCCAATGCCGCCGATGACGGAAGCCCGCAATCCGTTGTCACCGTCAATGGCATCATCCAGCGCAGCGACGGCAGCCGCATTGTGTGGATCAACGGCAAACCCCAAAAACTCGGCCCCGGTGCCCACCCCGGCAGCGTCTCGATTCCTTTGCCGGGAAAGAACAAATCGGTTGAAGTCCGCGTGGGACAGCGCATTGTGGTCGATCGCGCGGCGCGACCGTCCGGCATCCCCGGCACCCGGAAAAAACAGCGAGAGGAGGATGGCTGAATGGGAAACGTACAACGATGCTGCCCCCCGAAAACGCAGCGCGGCGTGGCGCTTCTGATCATGCTGCTCATTATCGTGATGGGGTCGCTTGCTTTCGTCGTTGGCTCATTAAGCAAGCCCGCCGCCTCGATAGAGCGCGACAAAATTACCGCCGCGAATCTAGTTCAAGCGAAAGAGGCGCTCGTTGCTTTCGCCGTAACGGTTCGGCTCAACAACGGCTGTACCGGCTCCAACTGTGCGCGGCCCGGCGATCTGCCCTGCCCGGACAGCAACAATGACGGCATCGCGGAAAACGTCTGCGGCAATGCTTCCGGCAGCACGGGACAAAACTCGCGCCTCGGTCGTCTGCCTTGGAAAACCTTGGGACTGCCGGATTTGCGCGACAGCAGCGGCGAGCGCCTCTGGTACGCAGTTTCGAACAATTTCAAAAACAATGCACGAACGGTATGCACCACCGCCGGTGCAGGATGTTTAAACAGTGATGCGCTTGGAACAATTACCGTGTTCTCGCCGGAGGGCGACAAACTCAATGACGCCGGAAGCGCCGGCACGGGAGCGGTGGCGCTCGTCATCTCTCCCGGCGAAGCCCTCACTCGCCAGGGTGGCACCATGCAGGATCGCGGCAGCGCCAATCAGAATAACGCGATGAATTATCTCGATATCGCCACCGTGAACGGCGCAACTCACGACAACCAGAGTTTTATTGACAGCTCAACCACGGATGGTTTTATCCGGGGAAGAATAAAAGACAGTGCCGGCAACGTCGTCCTAAACGACCAACTGCTGGTCATCTCCCAAAGTAACATCATGTCCGCAATTCAAAAACGTGTGGCGGCAGAAGTCCGGCAGTGTTTGGCAGAGTATGCAAACGATCCGCAAAACAACGGGCATCTGCCTTGGTCCGCCCCCATCAAAACAAGCAGCGCCCCCAGTTACCAGGACAAAAGCGGGCACCTGTTCGGGCGCGTGCCCAGCTCCTTTCCCGATACCGGCAACGACAGCGGCGGAAACATGACCGCGCAGTGGGGGCCAACATGCAATACACACAACAACAATACAGAAAGCGGCTGGTGGATCAATTGGAAGGAAATGGTGTTTTACGCACTGGCCGCTGCCTACAAACCCGCCGCTCCTCCCGACCCGCTGCCACCGAATATTTGCACCAATGGCGGCACCTGCCTGACCGTTAACCCGCCAACCTCGTCTGCCGACAAGAAGTTCGTTGTCATAGTCTCCGGAAAGATGTTGCCCGGACAAAATCGTTACAGCACTAACGCCACAACCGCCAATATTCACAAAGGGACGCTCAGCAACTATTTGGAGTCCCCCAATCCAACCGTGTACAACTCACCGCCCAGCGAGCCCGCCGTTTTTTCGCCGCAAAGTTTTTCTTCGAGCTTTAACGACACTATTGTTTTCCAATGATGCGCTCGCTCACCGGCCACAGATTTACAAAAGGATTTTCCCTGCTGGAAATGGCGATTGTGCTGGCCATCGTCGGCGCGCTGATCGGCGGATTGCTACCCATGATTTCGGGACAAATGGAAACCCGGCACATTCGGGGCACAAGAAAACAACTGGATGAGGCCAAAGAAGCGCTGATTGGCTTTGTAATGGCCAACGGCAGATTACCTTGCCCGGCCAGTAGCACAAGCAACGGCCAGGAAAGTTTCTGCACCAACACCACCCCCGCCGCGTGCGGCACCGAAGTAGTCTCGCCTATCCCGTCGCACGGTCGCTGCAAATATCCTTTCAATGGCTATTTACCCGGCGCGACCTTGGGCATGACCCCGATCAGTTCGCAAGGATATATATTGGACGGATGGAACAATCCAGTCCGGTACGCAGTCACCACCGTCACGTCAACACCCAATATTTTTACATTCACCGCACCCGGCGCGATTCAAGCGGCAGTGCAGGCTTCGGGAAGTTTTGCCAACCTGAAACCGGATTTAACCGTTTGCGCCAGTTCGCCCAACCCGCTATCCCCTTCCCAAGCAATGGCCGGCTCGCCATGGTGCGGCTCTGCCACTTCGCTCACCACCACCGCTCCGGCAGTCATTTATTCAACGGGAACAAACGGAAATTTCGGCAACGGCTCGGCTGACGAGTTGGCTAACGCAAGTCCGTATGCCAACCCCACAGGAAGCCCGAACAGCTATGAAGACAAGGTGTTTGTGAGCCACGATCAAACTCCCGCTTATGATGATCTTGTCGTCTGGATTTCGCCCAACTCGCTCATCAACCGCCTGGTTGCGGTCGGCAAACTGCCTTAAGGGCTCGCCGCCACACGGTCCCACGCGCGGTATCTTCCAGCACGATCCCAGCTTCCAGCAGTTCCTTGCGGATACGATCAGCCTCGGCGAAATTTTTGGCTTTTTTGGCGGCGATACGGGCTTCGATCCGAGCATTGATCGCGACATCATCCATCCCGCCGTCGACCGCACCACCCTGCAAAAACTCCCGCGCATCGCGCTGCAACAGACCGAGCACTCCAGCCAATGCTTTGAGTTGCACTGCCGCTTGTGCAGACTGATTGCGGTTCACTTCGTTGGCGAGGTCGAACAGCACGGCGACTGCCTCGGGGGTGTTGAGATCGTCGTCCATCGCCGCTTTGAAACGGGCGGAGTAGGGCGATCTCCAGTCAACCGCAACCCCTCCCAGCCTCTCCTTGTCAGGGGAGGAGCCAGTCCCTGCTCCCTCCCTGATAAGGGAGGGTTGGGGTGGGTTGCTTTTCAATGCCGTATAAAGCCGCGTCAGCGCCCCCTTCGCATCGTCGAGGTGCGCATCGGAATAATTCAGCGGGCTGCGGTAATGGGCGCGCAGGATGAAGAAGCGCACAACTTCGGCATCGTATTTTTTCAGCACTTCGCGGATAGTGAAAAAGTTGCCCAGGCTCTTGGACATCTTCTCGTTGTCCACGCGCACGAAGCCGTTGTGCATCCAGTAGTTCACGAACTTGCACCGGTGCGCGCCCTCCGACTGCGCGATCTCGTTCTCGTGGTGCGGGAACTGCAAATCCGCACCGCCGCCGTGAATGTCGAAATGTTTGCCCAGCAGCTCGGAGCCCATCGCGGAGCATTCGATGTGCCAGCCGGGGCGACCTTTACCCCACTTGGAATCCCATTTCACCTCATCCGCTTCGCTGTCCTTGGCATGTTTCCACAACACGAAGTCGAGCGGGTCGTGCTTCTCAGAGGCTACTTCCACCCTTTCGCCGGCACGCAGGTCTTCCAGCGACTTGCCGGAGAGCTTGCCATAGCCGTCGAACTTGCGCACCGCGTAGTTCACATCGCCATCCGCCGCTTTATAGGCAAGGCCGTTCTGTTCCAGTTGCTCGATCATCTCCAGCATCTGCGGCACGTATTGCGTGGCGCGCGGCTCGTGGTCGGGGTGTTGCACGCCCAGCGCATCGGCGTCCTCGTGCATCGCGCCTATGAAGCGTTGCGTGAGTGTGTGGATGGACTCATTGTTCTCCGCCGCGCGCTTGATGATCTTGTCGTCGATGTCGGTGATATTGCGCACGTAGGTCACGTCGTAACCGGAAGCCTTGAGCCAGCGGTACACCATATCGAACACCACCATCACGCGCGCATGGCCGAGGTGGCAATAGTCGTATACCGTCATGCCGCACACGTACATGCGCACGCTGTTGGGTGTGATGGGCTTGAAGTCCTGCTTGTCGCGGGTGAGGGTGTTGTAGATTTTTAGCATAGTTATTTTAACAATAATCCAAATACTGCATGTGTTCAGTTTGTCTTTCGCACATAAAAAACCTTGCCCACTCGTCCAATATGTTCGCGCAAATCCGCATTGTTCAGCATGGAAAAAGTGAAAGGTCGATGGTGTATGGCAACAGCAAATCGTCCAGTTCGGATGAAATGGCTGCGAGGTTTTGCATCGCCAATGTGTCGCTATGCAAGGTGCGGTCAATGTCCGATCCGGTTTTATACGCCCCCGTGGCACGCGAGCCGTATAAAACAGCTTTGTTAACATTCGGGAAGCGTGACAGAACTTCCTGAATGCGTACAACCGTAGCGGGGGGTAAGCCGTAATCCATCAGTCCGCGTATTGGTAAAACACTGAGAATTTGTCGGCCATGTTTTTAAAAGCCGGGTAATACTGCTGCAAAATATGCGTGGCAATGGCTTGCGCGGTCTCCTGATCGTAAGTGTGCGAGGACAAATTGCGGTCGGCAATCATGGCCATCCAAGCATCACCATCCGTAATGAGTCCATTTTTGAATGCGCTGCGGGTTGCATCTTTGGATCCGATTAGCCCGCTGATGCCTTTGTCCGAGAGGTAATCTTTAAACACATTCCACGCCAGTTCGTGGGTGAACTCAAAGCTTTGTATCGAGCCTTGTTGTTCCAGCTTTGACAGCACGCGTGTTTGCGCCAATGCAGACGCCTCATCCAGCGGCTGGAGTGCCTTGAGGTAATTATTGAAACGCTGCTTCCAACGCATATCTTGCATTATTTAGCTCCGGCTATAACAAGGGCACCACACATCATTTTTTGCCAGATTTAATGTCGAGTCGTTTTACTAGCTGCTCGACTTTATCTCGCGGCGCCGATCGCTCTAAAAGCTCCGCATAGGACTGAAGCGCACCATGTATAAGCTGTGTTCAAATAGACTATCCTAGCGCTTGACCCCTGCAATGTGTCATCCACATATCTCTTTCCAAATAACGGATCATCTTCCTCATAAACTGTTTTCCAGTACAGCCGGATGCGCGGGCACAGCATCGAGTTCCACCCGCTCGATGCTGATGAAGCGTTTGGAAATTTTTTCGCTGGTGACCTGCACATCCCTGGCGTCTTCGTGCGCTTGGCGGATATGGTCTGCGAGCTTTTTCATACGCTCGTCGAAGCGCCCGAATTCACGGCCCAGCTTGCCCAACTCGTCCTTGATGATGTGTACCTGCTTGCGCGTTTCCACATCCTTCATCACCGCGCGCGCCGTGTTCAGCACGGCCATCAGCGTGGTCGGCGACACGATCCACACTCGGCGCTGCATGGCGTAATCCACCACATCGGAATGGTGCGCATGGATTTCGGCGAACACCGCCTCGGCGGGAATGAACATCACCGCGCCGTCGGATGTAACCTCGGCGATGATGTATTTGCTGCTGATATCGTCCACATGCTTTTTGATGTCGGCCTTGAATTGTTTCTCGGCCAGCAGTTTCTCGGCGGGACTCGCCGCGTCGAACATGCGGTGATAATTTTCCAGCGGGAATTTGGAATCCACCGCCACCATGCCCGTCGGTTCCGGCAGCTTCAGCACGCAGTCGGCACGCGTCCCGTTCGGCAGCGTGTACTGCATCTCGTAAGCCTGCGGCGACAGGATGTTGCGCACCAAGCCTTCCAACTGCACCTCGCCGAATGCGCCGCGCGAACGCTTGTCGCCCAACAGCTCCTGCAAGCTCACCACGTTGGTGGTCAGCCCGTCGATCTTTTTCTGCGCCTCGTCGATGGTCGCCAGCCGCGCCATCACGCTCACAAAAGTTTCGTTGGTCTTCTTGAAGCCCTCGTCCAGGCGCTCGTTCACCTTGCCGCCGATCTGCTCCAGCCGTCCGTCCACGGTCTTGGACAAGGCTTCGATACTGGTCGCCAAATGTTGTGTGGCATTGCGGAAAGAACTCTGAATCAGCTCCTGATCGGCACGCCCCTGCTCCGCCAGTTTTTCCAGCGTCTTGGAAAGCATTTCACTGCGCAACTCATCCTGCTTGGCTTGCAGCGCGTGCATCGCATCGCGCGTGGCGCGCAACTCCTCGCCCACCGCTGCACGCAGGCGCTCCGACTCTGCGGCTTGCGCCGCAATGAGGCGGTCACCCTGCTTGTTCAAGCCGTCGTGCAAGTCGGTGAGCATGGCGCGATGCTGTTGTTCCAGAACACGGGCAGACTGCGCGGGCAGACTGCGCAGTATCACAAACATCACGGACAGCAAAACCAGCGTGAGAGCCGCCGCAACGATCAGGATGATTTCAAGCATAGGTCAGGGAAAGCGCCGGAGAAACGAGGTGGCATTTTAACGCATGCGGCACTTTTTATTGGGCAAACAACCGCCGCAGCTTCTCCGCATCCGGCTGCAACACCACGCCGCGCTCGGTAATCAGCCCCGTCACCAACTCGGCGGGTGTCACGTCAAACGACGGGTTGCGTATCTGCACGCCCTCCGCCGCCCAGTGCGTGGCGCGGAAGCCCTTCACCTCATCGGCAGAACGCTCCTCAATAGGAATGTCCTTGCCCGTGGCAACATTGAGGTCAATGGTCGAAAGCGGGCATGCCACATAGAACGGGATATTGTGCCGCCTGGCCAGCACTGCCACCATGTAGGTGCCGATCTTGTTCGCCACATCGCCATTGGCCGCCACGCGATCCGTTCCCACCACCACCGCGTCGATCTCGCCCTGCGCCATCATGTAACCCGCCATATTGTCGGTAATCAGCGTCACCGAGATGTTCTCCTGCACCATCTCCCACGCCGTCAGACGCGCACCTTGCAGGAAGGGGCGCGTCTCGTCGGCAATCACCGATATCCGCTTACCCGCCTCCACCGCCGAACGGAACACCCCCAGCGCCGTGCCCCACCCCGCCGTCGCCAGCGCCCCCGCATTGCAGTGCGTCAACACCCGCGCCCCGTCTTTCAGCAAGGCCGCACCGTTCGCGCCCATCGCCTTGTTGATGCGGATGTCTTCGGTCCGAATCTCGTGCGCCTCGGCCAGCAGGCGCTGCGCAATCTGTTGCGGCGTTTGGGTTGAGACGCTTTCCCAAACCTCGCGCATGCGCTGCAACGCCCAGAACAGATTCACCGCAGTCGGGCGGCTGGCAGCCAGCACGGTAAAACCGGCTTCCATGCCTGAGTTAAACCCATCCCCACCCCGGCCCTCCCCTTGAAAGGGAGGGAGCGATGCGGCCTCCGCGACAGGTTCTCCCCCCTTCAAGGGGGGAGCTAGAGGGGGGATGGGTTTGAGATTGCCAGACAACCGCAACGCCTCCAGCGCCACCCCATAAGCAGCCACCACACCGATGGCCGGCGCGCCGCGCACCACCATACTGCGTATGCCCTCCGCCACCGCAGCGGCAGAGTCATAGCTCAAGTATTCAAATGATGAGGGAAGGATGCGCTGGTCGATCACCTCCAGTTTGTTGTGCGCCCAGCGCAGGGTTTCGATTTTCATTTCTACAAATTCCTAATTTGTTATTGGTTCGTATAGTTTTATTGGAATCATGCAATAGCTTTGAGGCACATGGAAAATAGAAAAACGCCCATGAATATAGATTCCCGCAAAGATATTTTCTGGAGTTGGAAACTGTTTCAATAAATTGGAAAATACTTCGGGAGACGTCCAGAACGAAGTGATGTCAACTACCAAAATGCAGTGTTTCCCATAGCGTTTCATACTTTTCTTTTGAACTGCCCTTACAACATCCAACACAATTTTCTTATCGAGATCACCAGCGTCAGTTGATACCAAACTTGAATTTTCTGAACCTCTTACCCCACCCCAAATGAATTTGGCATATTCTTCCCCATAATACGCAGAAGTTACCTCAATAAAGAGCTCGCCCGCGTCAGGTAACGCATAAACCAAATCGGGAGCTTCTCCTGCTCGTCTCGAAAAAGAATAACTCAGACCATGTTGAGCGTTGAACCATTCAATGAACCTATCTCCAACCGCTCTTTCATTTAGTTCTTTAAGGGGCTCAATTTGCTCCACTCAGTTAGCCCCCATCAAACTCACACAACGCAAATACCTTCTGCCCAAGCGTCTCCAGCCGCTCGTGCCCGCCAATGTCCGGCAGGTCGTTGATGAAAACAGTCATTATGCCGCCGCCTCTTTCAACACATCCGGCCTGCGTTCCGCAATGCCTATCAATGTCTTTGCCGCGCCGCTGGGTTGTCTGCGGCCCTGTTCCCACTCTTGCAGGGTGCGCACGGATACGCCCAGCAACTTGGCGAACTCGGCTTGCGAAAGACCTGATTTTGTTCGTGCAGAAATAACAGGGGACAGCACGACCTTCCCTTTTCTGGCGACCATCTGACGCGCCGATTTCAGCAGCGCTTTACCCATGTCGCGCGAGGCTTCGAATGCCTCCAGCTCTTTATCGCTCAATGGTTTTTTCGATTTCATTTTTTAGCTCCTTCAATACGCTTCCATCTATCGAATCCCGTTTGCTTTTGGCATACATGAAAATCAGCCAGATTTCTCCGTTCGCCAGACGGTTGAAATAGATGACCCTTACACCACCCGACTTGCCCGAACCGGAACGAGACCAGCGCACTTTGCGTACGCCGCCCGAACCTCTGACCACATCTCCCGCATCGGGATTTTCTGCGATGAACAATGCAAAGGCATCATGCTCTTTCTCTGTCCAATACAACGGCCAGAGCTTCTCGAAATCTTCGGTTTCAACGACGGTGAGCATGGCGGGCATTATCCGTCTTTGACGTATAGCGTCAAGCAGCGTTAGTCGCCCTCAAACTCACACAGCGCAAACACCTTCTGCCCGTGCTTTTCCAAGCGCGCACGACCGCCGATGTCCGGCAGGTCGATGATGAAGCAGCATTCGACGATCTTGCCGCCCATCTTTTCGATCAGTACGCAGGCGGCTTCGGCTGTGCCGCCGGTGGCAATGAGGTCGTCCACCAGTAATATCTTTTCGCCCTTCTCAATAGCGTCGGTGTGGATTTCGATGCGGTCGGTGCCGTATTCAAGCGCATAGTCGTGGCCTATGGTTTCCGCTGGCAGCTTGCCTTTTTTGCGGATAGGCACGAAGCCTTTGCCCAGCGCATACGCCAGCGGTGCGCCGAGGATGAAGCCGCGCGATTCGATGCCCGCGATCTTGTCTATCTTCACGTCTTTATATCGCCGTACCAGCTCGTCCACCGTGGCACGAAAACCTTCCGGGTCTTTGAGCAAGGTGGTGATGTCACGGAACTGGATGCCCTGTTTCGGGTAATGGGGGACGGTGCGGATTTTTGATTTGATGGGCATGGTGGCTTCCTGATTACTGTATTGGTTAATTCTCAATTGCTCCCTCATCCCAACCCTTCTCCCGGGGGAGAAGGGCTTTACTTCTCTCCCCCGCTGGGGGAGGGATTGAGGGTGAGGCCGTTGCGTTTCGCCAATTTCATTAGCTGCGCTTCTTGTACTCCACGAACTTCTGCTTCACCTCATGCATCTGCTGCGCGCTGAGTATCTGCGGTTCGCCCGCCTGCTGGGAGCGCCAGTAGAGCTCGCATAGGTATTCGACTTCCTGCGCGACGGACAGCGCTTCGTTTAGGTCACGACCCAGCGCGATCATGCCGTGGTTGCCGAGCAGGCAGGCCTTGCGGTCGCGCAGGGCTTCCAGCGCGAGGTCGGAAAGGTTCTGTTCGCCGAAGATGGTGTACGGTGTGCAACGTATGCTGTCGCCACCCGCGATGGCGATGTGGTAGTGCACGGCGGGCACGTCTTTACCTAGACAGGCGATGGTGGTAGCGAAGGTGGAGTGCATGTGCAGCACCGCGCCGATCTCTGGACGGGCATCGAGAATGTCGCGGTGGAAGCGCCATTCACTGGAGGGTTTGCGGCCTTGCAGCACCTTACCGTCGGAGGCGAGCAGCACCATGTCCTGCTCGCTCATCTCGGCGACCGGCACGGCAGACGGGGTGATGAGGATGCTCTTGCCGCAACGCACCGAGGCGTTGCCCGCTGTGCCGCGATTAAGGCCGAGTTCGACCATGCGGCGCGAGGTGGCTAACAGTTGTTGACGTAATATCTGTTCGGTCATAACTAAACTTTCATTCAAGGTCGTTTGCCCACAGATTGCGCAGATTCACACAGATTTTGTGTTGGGTTTGTATTTAATCGGCGTCAATCTGTGTAATCTGCGGATAGATCAAGTTGTTTGATTTAACACTCGCCCAGCGATGGCTTGCAGCTTCCGAGTCAACTCGGCATCGCGTGCTTCGGACGCCGTAATCAGCGCGTGTTGCAGCGCCGCGCGGCAGCCGCAATCGCAGGCCTTGGCATCGTTGCCAACATGCGGCACGAGATGCTTCACCAGGTTCTTGGCTTTGTCGGCATTGGCCAGCAGCACTTTGACGATCTGCTCCACGGTCACATGCTCGTGCCCCGGATGCCAGCAGTCGTAGTCGGTGACCATGGCCACGGTGGCATAGCACAGTTCGGCTTCGCGCGCGAGCTTGGCTTCGGGCATGTTGGTCATGCCGATCACGTCGCAGCCCCACTGGCGATACAACTCGGACTCTGCCAGACTGGAAAACTGCGGGCCTTCCATGACCAAATAAGTTCCGCCGCGCAGCGCGTTGATGCCCGCTTCTTTCGCGGCGTGTTCGATGTGGTCGCCCAGCCGCTTGCACACCGGATGCGCCATTGAGACGTGCGCCACCAAGCCGCTGCCGAAAAAGGATTTCTCTCGCGCAAAGGTGCGGTCGATGAATTGATCGACGATAACGAAGGTGCCGGGAGACAGATGTTCGCGCAAGGAACCGACCGCGCTGACCGAGATGACATCGCTCGCGCCGACACGCTTGAGCACGTCGATGTTGGCGCGGAAGTTGATCTCGGATGGAGGTATCTTGTGGCCGCGCCCATGGCGCGGCAGGAACGCCAGCTTCACACCGTTGAGTTCGCCGAACAGCAGTTCGTCGGAGGGTGCGCCGAACGGCGACCCGACCTTCTCCCAACGCTTGTTCGTAAGCCCCCCGATGTCGTACACACCGCTGCCGCCGATGATGCCGATGCTTGCCTGCCCCATGCTTGCTCCCGTATTTCGCAATGGGCAGGGATTGAAACAGGAAACCCCGTTTTGCTCAAGGTAATTCAGAGAGGTCAACCCCCGGCTTTGCCGGAGGTCAGTTAGCTTATCGCGAAAACCCTGCCTTCAATTTTTTGACTCTCAAAAAGCTAGCGCTTGTCGCGTCTCCTGTGAGCGCATAATATCGGACACCCTCTCAATTTCATGTTGCATTGCGGATAAAATGGCCACCCCACAACACACCGAGTTGCAAATCACCGGCATGCACTGCGCCTCCTGCTCGGCGCGGCTGGAAAAGGCACTGAACCAGCTACCGGAAGTCACCGCCGTGGTGAACATCGCCACCGAAAAAGCCAGCGTCACTTTCAACGCGGCCAGCACCGGCATTCCCGCACTGATCGAGGCCGTACGCCAGACCGGATTCGACGCGCATGTGGCGCGCGATTTCGCCGCCGAGAAAAAAGAAAAAGATGCGCTGTACCGGCAGGAGCAGATGCGGTTTTTCATCTCGGCCGCACTCATCTCGCCGCTGCTGCTGGAAATGGTGCTGATGATATTGGGCTTTCACTTCATGCTGCCGGTCTGGCTGCAATGGCTGCTGGCGACCCCGGTGCAATTCTGGGCGGGCGCGCGCTTTTATCGCGGTGCGTATGCCAGCCTGAAAAGCGGCGGCAGCAATATGGATGTGCTGATCGCACTCGGCACCAGCGCGGCTTATTTTTTGAGCGTCGGCCTCGTGCTGTTCGACATGCACCAACCGGTGTATTTCGAGGCCAGCGCCACGCTCATCACGCTGGTGTTGCTGGGCAAGTTGCTGGAAGCGCGCGCCAAGGGCAAAGCCTCTGCCGCGCTGGAAGCGCTGTTTAACCTGCAACCGAAAATCGCCCATGTGGAGCGCGACGGCGCAGTCATCGACGTATCCGCCGGACAACTGCGCCCCGGCGAAGTGTTCATCGTGCGCCCCGGCGAAGGCATCCCCGTCGATGCCGTGGTGCTGGAAGGCGGCTCCAGCGTGAACGAAAGCATGCTCACCGGAGAAAGCTTGCCGCAAGCTAAACAGGTCAACGACAAGGTTTACGCCGCCACGCTGAACCAGCAGGGACTGCTCAGATGCAGCGCCATCGCCGTGGGTAGCCAGACGCAACTCGCCGCCATCATCCGCATGGTGGAACAGGCACAAGGCTCGAAAGCGCCGATCCAGAAACTCGCCGATCGGATTTCTTCAATATTCGTACCTGTGGTTTTGGTGCTGGCGCTCATCACCTTCAGCGCATGGTGGATACTGGGCAAGGATTTTTCCAATGCTTTGATTAACGCCGTCTCGGTGCTGGTCATCGCCTGCCCGTGCGCACTGGGCTTGGCGACCCCAACCGCGATTGTTGTTGCCACCGGACGCGCCGCCCATGCGGGAATTTTGGTGAAAGACGCCGCCGCGCTCGAACGCGCCCACCAGCTCAACGTGCTGGTGCTGGACAAGACCGGCACGCTGACCGAAGGCGTGCCCGCCCTCACCGACCTGCTGCCCGCCGCAGGGGTGGATGCAAAGCAACTGCTGGGCATCGCTGCCGCGCTGGCGCAGCACTCGACGCATCCTTTGTCGATCGCGCTGGCCACCCACGCCCGCCAGCAAAATATCGCCCCCGACACGGCCAGCGGCTTCAACGAACTCGCGGGCAGCGGCCTGAGCGGCGTGATCGGCGGCACAAAATACCTGCTCGGCTCGCCCGCGTTCATCGCGCAATCATGCGGCATCGCCTCTATCCAAAACGGCACACCCATCCCCCCACCAACTCCCCCCTTGAAGGTGGGAGAGTCTTCGCCCCCTCCCCTTCAAGGAGAGGGCGGGGGTGGGGATGGGCTACCCCTGCAACAACAAGGCAAAAGCCTCATCATGGTCGCGCGCGACAACACCCTGCTGGGCACCATCGCCTTCGCCGATACCCTGCGCCCCGGCAGCAAAGACGCCGTTGCCAAGTTGCGCGCCATGGGCATCCGCGTGGTGATGTTGAGCGGCGATAACGCAGCCACCGCCCGCGCCATCGCGCAACAGGCGGGCATAGACGAATACCTCGCCGAAGTGCTGCCGCAGGACAAAGCGCAACACGTCGCCTCGTTCAAAAACAAAGGCAGCGTGGTCGGCATGGTGGGCGACGGCATCAACGACGCTCCGGCGCTGGCCGCCGCCGACGTGAGCTTCGCCATGAAGAGCGGCAGCGACATCGCCATCGAAGCCGCCGACATCACCCTGATGCACAACGACCTCATGTCGGTCGTCAACGCCATCGACCTGTCGCGCGTCACGTTGGCCAAAATCCGCCAGAACCTGTTCTTCGCCTTCGCCTACAACGTGCTGGGCATCCCGCTGGCCGCCATCGGGCTGCTCAACCCCGTCATCGCGGGCGGTGCCATGGCGATGAGCTCGGTGTCGGTTATCAGCAATGCGTTGCTGTTGAAAAAATGGGAGCCCGAAATTCAACTACAGGAGAAAACATCATGAGCGAAGAATGCTGCCCCCGCTTCAACCCCGAACTTTGGGATGAAAAAACCATCGTCTGGAAAGACAAGAAATTCCTGCAAGACCGCGTCACCAGCTTCATCCACATCCCGCTGAATTACGGCGCGGTCATGACGCGCGCCACCCGCGTGGCCGAAGCCGCCGGTGCCGCCACCGCCACGCGCATCATCCTCACCGATGAAAACTCCCTGTGGGGCGCGGACGTGTATATCGAAACCGGCAAAGACATCCCCGGTGCGCGCATGGCCACACTCTCCGGCACCTTCCTGAGCAAGGTATTCGAGGGCCCCTACAAAAACATGCGACTCTGGATAAACGCGATGAACGCCTACGTCGCGGCACAGGGCAAGCAGCCGCGCAAACTGTATTTCTACTACACCACCTGCCCCAAGTGCGCGAAGAAATACGGGAAGAATTATGTGGTGATTTTAGCTGAAGTGACCGCCGGATGAGTTGCGGGAATTAACGCGCAGCAACATTGCAACGCCGCGGTGCGCCGGAACAGAGCAATCCGGGGATGGACGGTTTGCGGGCAAGTTAATGGCGGCATTAATACCACCTGTAAAAATATGGGCACCTCTAAAAATTCAGCGTGATGCTCAGATCAGCCGCAGGTGAAACACCGCCTTGATGCAAACTCATCAGGGAATGTGCGTAAACCGCCACATCCGCCCTAAAATGTTTTTGCCGGTATCCCAACCCAATCGTTGGAGAAAAAGGAAACGGCAACGAACCTTCCTTGATTCGTGAAGACCGGATCACCACCGGGACGATTGCGCCAAACCGCGACATAAACGCCTCAGAGTGGGCCACCTCTGCTCCCATGCGCAAGAATCGCCAGTCAATATCATTGTTGCCATATGTTCCCCGAAAGATTTCGTAATCACCCGTAGCTTGTAATGAAGAACTAAAACGGTATGCTGCACCAAACAGCATTTTCATTGGAAACAAAATCCGGTATGTATTAATCCGCGTGCCCGCATCATCGGTGGTTGTCACATCTACATTGAGACGGGTGCTCACATCACTGACTGCACCAGCCAGGGTGAGTGCAGGCAATGGCCGATATTTGAAGCCCGCTCCATAGCTTGTTGCTGTAGCCCCGCCCGACGCTGTCGTATATCCATTGGAAGTGGCATGCACGCCACAGTAATTCGTCCGGCAATCGATCTTGTCAACGTTGAAACCGATGGACCATACATCGGAGTTCGCGGGGCCCAATCCCAGCGCAATCCGATAGACCTTGGTCTTGCTGTCGATCTCGCCATCAAAAGTGCCGGGCAAACCCGGCAGCAAATAACGCAAAAAAATGCTCTCCACCTCATTATCACGAAATGCCCCCGAAGCTCGGGCATGCATGCGCGGGTAATAGACCCCGGCCATTGTTGCCTTGAATCCCCAACTGGCATCCAGCGGCAAACGCGCGGCCATGCCCGCAAAACTAACCAATTGAAGTATTGCATTGAGTTGGCGCGAGGCCGCTATCTCCACGCCCTCCAATTCAGCCAATCCAGCAGGATTCGAATAGGCCGCATAGACATCATTACTGATTGCCGCGCCGGCACCACCGAGCGCAATGTATCGAGCACCGACGCCCGCGCCAGAATCGGAACCTTCGGCCACAAAGGTACGTCCTTGCGCATCGGTAACGGCATACAGGCCCAGCAACAAAAAAATCAGGGGATGGATACGCATGCAAATTCACCAGAAAGATACTGCGTAATGAATACCAGCGGCGACCGTCCGGCCCCTTATCCGCGAGGGATGCCATTTGCTTTCTACCCAAATCGCCCAAGCTGGGACGTAATGAAAATGGGCACCAAATACTAGTGCCCATTTTCATATTGATTGGTGCCCCGGAGAAGACTCGAACTTCCACGCCTCGCGGCGCCAGAACCTAAATCTGGTGCGTCTACCAATTCCGCCACCGGGGCATTCCATTCCCTCGTCAAACAAGAGAGGGCGCGCATTATAGCCGAGGCCAATTTAGTCGCCAGCGATTTCCACCACCTCACACCTAAATATTTTTAGCATTTGCCCTTGAAAATCCAATGGTCACCCCCACCTGCGGGAGGTCGATAAATTGGAGAGATACATGGAACAAGTTGAAAACAAGCCGCAAAACCCCGCAACAGACGCTGCCGAGCCACAAGGACAACAAGCAGCACCGGAGGTCATGCCCAGCATGGAAGAAATGCTCAAACAGGCGGAACTTAAGGCACAAGAACACCACGACGCCTGGCTGCGCGCCAAGGCCGAGGGCGAAAACATTCGCCGCCGCGCGCAAGAGGACATCAGCAAGGCGCAAAAATTCGCCGTCGAGCGTTTTTCCAACGAGATGCTGGCGGTGATGGACAGCCTGCAAGCCGGTCTGGCCGTGGAAACCGCCAGCGTGGAAAGCTTCAAGAGCGGCATGGAACTGACGCTGAAGCAGCTTTCCAGCGTATTCGAGAAGTTCAACATCAAGGAAATCAATCCTACTGGGGAGAAATTCGACGCGCATAAACATCAGGCCATCGGCATGGTGGAGAGCGAGCAGGAAGCCAATACCGTGGTGACCGTCATGCAGCGCGGCTACACCTTGAACGAGCGCGTGTTGCGTCCTGCGCTGGTGATGGTGGCGAAGGGAAAATAACCCCCTTCCCAACCCTTCCCCGGAGGGAGAAGGGCCAAACCTCCCTCTCCCTCCGGGGGAGGGATTGAGGGAGGGGAAACACTTGAAATATCTACTGCCGCCCTAATGTAGTGCGGTAAGGCAATAACAGCATTCAAACTTTTACGAATTCAACTGAAAGGAAAGCATCATGGGAAAGATTATCGGTATTGACTTGGGCACCACCAACTCTTGCGTGTCCGTGATGGAAAACGGCAAGCCCAAGGTGATCGAGAACGCCGAGGGCGCGCGCACCACTCCGTCCATCATCGCTTACATGGAAGACGGCGAAATCCTGGTCGGCGCAGCCGCCAAGCGTCAGGCCGTGACCAACCCGAAGAACACCCTGTACGGCGTGAAGCGCCTGATCGGTCGCCGTTTTGAAGAGCCGATGGTGCAAAAAGACATCGCCATGGTTCCCTATTCCATCGTCAAGGCCAAGAACGGCGACGCATGGGTGAAGGTGCGCGACAAGGACATTTCCGCGCCGGAAATCTCCGCGCAAGTGCTCATCAAGATGAAGAAGACCGCCGAGGACTATCTGGGCGAAGAAGTCACCGAGGCCGTCATCACCGTTCCGGCTTACTTCAACGACAGCCAGCGCCAAGCCACCAAAGATGCGGGGCGTATCGCCGGTCTGGATGTGAAGCGCATCATCAACGAACCGACTGCGGCCGCACTGGCTTTCGGTCTGGATAAACAGGAAGGCGACCGCAAGATCGCGGTGTACGATTTGGGCGGCGGCACCTTCGACATCTCCATCATCGACATTTCCGAGATCGACGGCGAACACCAGTTCGAGGTGATGTCCACCAACGGCGACACTTTCCTCGGCGGCGAAGACTTCGACATGCGCGTGATCGAGCATCTGGTGGAAGAATTCAAGAAAGAAACCGGCATCGACCTGAAGAAGGACATGCTGGCGCTGCAACGCCTGAAAGACGCGGCGGAAAAAGCCAAGATCGAACTGTCTTCCGCACAGCAGACCGAAGTGAACCTGCCTTACATCACCGCCGATGCGACCGGCCCGAAACACCTGGCCGTGAAGATCACCCGCGCCAAGCTGGAAAGCATCGTGGAAGACCTGATCCAACGCACCATCGAGCCCTGCAAGATCGCGATGAAGGATGCGGGCGTTTCCACTTCCGACATCGCCGACGTGATTCTGGTCGGCGGTCAGACCCGTATGCCCAAGGTGCAGGAGAAGGTCAAAGAGTTCTTCGGCAAAGAGCCGCGCAAGGACGTGAACCCGGACGAAGCCGTGGCGGTGGGCGCTTCCATCCAAGGCGGCGTGTTGCAAGGCGAAGTGAAGGACGTGCTGCTGCTGGACGTGACTCCGTTGTCGCTGGGTATCGAGACCATGGGCGGCGTGATGACCAAGCTCATCAAGAAAAATACCACCATCCCGACCAAGGCCTCGCAAGTGTTCTCCACCGCCGACGATAACCAGAACGCCGTGACCATCCACGTGCTGCAGGGCGAGCGTGAAGTGGCTTCCGGCAACAAGAGCCTGGGCCAGTTCAACCTGTCCGACATCCCGCCCGCACCGCGCGGCATGCCGCAGATCGAAGTGACCTTCGATATCGACGCGAACGGCATCCTGCATGTGTCGGCGAAGGATAAAGCCACCGGCAAGGAGAACAAGATCAAGATTCAGGCCAGTTCCGGTTTGTCCGAAGCCGAAATCCAGCGCATGGTGGCGGATGCGGAGGCCCACGCGGATGAAGACCACAAAGCGATGGAGCTTGTCACCGCGCGCAACCAGTTGGACGCGCTGATCCACTCCACGCAAAAATCGTTGAAGGAATACGGCGAGCAACTGTCTGCGGATGAAAAGTCTGCCATTGAGACTGCATTGAAGGATGCGGAAGGCGTGGTGAAGGGCGACGACAAAGACGCCATCACCGCCAAGGCCGAAGCACTGTCCACCGCCGCGCAGAAGCTGGGCGAAAAGATGTACGCCGCCGAGCAAGCCAAGGCACAAGCCGCAGGTGCCGAAGGCGGTGCGCAGCATGCCGGAGAACAGAAGCCTCACGACGACAACGTGGTTGATGCCGAGTTCACCGAAGTCAAAGACAAGAAGTAAAAAAACAGTCGTTAGTCGCTAGCAGTTTGTTGAATTTATCCCCCAAGCGTGTCCACAAAACCAAGGGACATACGTTAATGGTGGAGACGAATTAAAACGAAAGCAGGATGCGATATGCGAGGTGCCGACATTACTCAGGAAAGCTTGTTTGTGGTGAAACAGACGGCGGATTACATCCCTGCCGATCATCCGCTGATAGCCATCCGCGAGATACTCAATCAGGCTTTGCGCGAGCTGGACAGC
>SCUU01000332.1 GCA_004297065.1 Gallionellaceae bacterium | reverse complement strand
CCGGTCAAATCGTTCAATGGTCTATCAGCATCTTATGGCTACTCTTTTAATGACATACGCGCGACTTTTGGAATCTACGGGGGAAGCGGGCAACTGCATCAGGTTTCCGCGGGTATCGGTGGATTAGACGTCCATGAAGAGCATGTCCGGGGAGGATATGCGTCTCTGTCTTCCGAAAAGCTGAAAGTGCAGGCCACATATAAAGCGTCACATCCCCAAGGCATAATATTTGTGCCGGGCCCTGGCGGAATAGAAATAAGATCTCCATTGGATTTGGGCAATTTAGAGTTGCTATCGCTTGGCGCGGGTTATGATCTTGGCCCGCTGAGTTTTATTTCTGAGGTAGCGAAAACAAAATCGAGCCTTCCAAATACTTTCGATATCACAGGTACGTATGGGACTATCGCTTACAAAATGATGAACGCCCGGCTTACTCCACATTTTACTTTCGGTAAACAATGGAGCAATTCATCGGTGCTCGTGCATCCGGACCAGACAGTGGTGGCAGCGCAGGGGGCAAGCGCAAGCCAGACGAGCGTGGAGCAGATCATCGCCGGCTTAAACCTCCGGACCAGCACGTCTACGGTTCTAAAACTTGAATATGAAAAAGATCAATTGGTTTATCGGAATGCAGATTTGAATTTCGGAGTGGAGACCTTTACGGTTGCATTGAGTGCGGTATTTTAACCATGAAGTGGATCGATATGAACTTTAAGAAGAGCCTTTGGATTGGATTTTTGATTCTCGAGTTCGGATTGCATGGAGCCGCCGCGGCCATGGCGGATGTCGTCGTTGTCGGCAATCTTGCCAATCAATCTACTTTAACCCAAGATCAAGTGGTCAAAATATTTTTAGGTAAAGCGCGCCAATTCCCCAATGGAACTGTGGTGAAGCCGGTCGATCAAGCCGAGGGCCGGCAACCGCGCCAAGAGTTCTTGGAAAAATTCTTGAACAAAAGCGAAATGGCACTGAAGTCCTATTGGTCGGGGTTGGTATTTACCGGCAATGGTGTTCCCCCGGATACTCTTGGCGATGACGAAGCAGTAAAGAAATTCGTCGCGGCCCAGCCCAATGCGCTCGGATACATCGACAGTAAGGCCCTAGATAGTTCCGTGAAGATTCTGTACAAGCCTACTAATTGAGCGCGTCGGCTTCGGCTCGCGTAAGCGCAAAGGTCTTTGCCAGGGTTCCATCTTTGATCACGCTGAAGCCGATGATTTCTTCGCCGGTACAGCGGATTTTCAATTTTTCTTTTACGCGAATCGCACCGATATTTTGCGCCGGTGTCTTAAATAAAATTTGCTTCAGATTAAAACGTTCAAAAAATATTTTCAGCGCTAGGGGATAGCTCTTCATCGCAATGCCTTTGCCGCGAAAAC
>SCUU01000331.1 GCA_004297065.1 Gallionellaceae bacterium | reverse complement strand
TATCAAAGCCTTCTGCACTCCCGCCTTTTTTTGACTTGGCATCTTCTTGCTCACGTCTAAGCTTTGCAAGTTTGGCGCGAAGAAGTCCGATATGGTGCTCTGTTGCCTTGTTTATCTGAGTCTTTGCCATTTCGTCTTGAATGGCCTTGATTTTTTCTGGAACGCCCAAATCTATCTCATCTCACAGTTTTTTGAAATAAAATTTTATTTTTTTTCTTGACGATATGTATTCGTGTCATTGGTATTGTCTCAAAGTTGTTTGATATTTTTAAAAACTCATCCAAGCTGAGCTCTGCTAGCCTCTCAAAATCCCTGTAAACTATCTTGTAATCTTGCATGTTATCACCAAATTTTGCCTTGCTTATTATCTCCCTGATCTTTCCCTTTGTCAATTCAGCTAAACATTAGATTTGTCTTGTTTAATGTTGTTTGTTTTTTTATTTTACGTAGCAGTTATTATCAGCTATACGATATCTGGTTCTGTGCGAAAAAAAACCTTTGCAATAGACATTGATGGAACCATCACAGAAGACAGCAAAGGGACAATTCATCTTGACGCATTATCTGCACTACGTCATCTAAAAGAGACAGGCCACAATGTCATTTTTGTATCTGGAAGATCGTCTGTTGAAGGCTACCTGCTGTCTGTTTTTGGAGGTGTGACAAGAATGGCAGTTGGTGAAAACGGCGGATGCATTACTTTTGGATCAAATGAGCATACGCTGCTTGGAAAAAAGGACGAGTGCATCAAAGCATTTGAGTTTCTAAAATCAAAACTTGATAACGTAGAGGAAAAGCCTGTATTTCCACGAATGACTGAAGTTGTGCTTCAGCGAACATTTGACATTGAACAAGGCAGAAAAATTTTGGCCTCACACAATGTCATATTAACAGACAGCATGTATGCATATCATATCAATTCAAAAGGTGTTGACAAGGGGAGTGGGTTTGAAGAGGTAATGAAAAAACTATCAATTACAAAAGATGATGTCATTGCAATTGGGGACAGCGAAACTGACATTCCTTTGTTTAAGACAGCATCACTAAGCGTAGCACTTGGAAATTCATCTGATTTTGTAAAATCAAATGCGTCAATGGTAGTTTCTGCAAAGGAAGGTGATGGGGTCATTGAGGCACTTGGTAAAATAGCACCAACTCTTTCGGAGATATAGAACTTGACTTTTCGAAAAGTACTCGCAGAAATAGAATCAAACATAAAAAAAATCATTGCACAGCACGG
>SCUU01000139.1 GCA_004297065.1 Gallionellaceae bacterium | reverse complement strand
TTTTTTGTCAGGCAAGGCGCGGACCCGCAGCCGTATGGGGTATACGGCAAGGGGATGCAACGCGGCATGGCGAAAAAAGACGCCGTTTAATGTTTCGTTATTTCTGGTTTGCGACACTAGCCCTCCCCTTCAAGGGGAGGGAGCTAAGCCAGTGCCGCGAATACCTTGTCGCGGATGGCGTCTACGCTGCCCACGCCGGGGATGTGCGCGACCTTGGGGGCCTGGGCATCGCCGGATTTTGCCCAGGCGGTGTAGTAATCCACCAGCGGTTTGGTTTGTTCGTGATAAACGTTGAGGCGCTTGATGACGGTGTCTTCCACGTCGTCCGGGCGCTGCACCAGATCTTCGCCGGTGATGTCATCCTTGCCCGCGACTTTGGGCGGATTGAATATCTCGTGGTAGGTGCGACCGGAAGCCAGATGCACGCGGCGACCGCTCATGCGCTGCACGATCTCGCTGTCGGCCACGTCGATCTCCACCACGTAGTCGATACGGATGCCGGCATCCTTCATGGCTTGCGCCTGCGGGATGGTGCGCGGGAAACCGTCGAACAAAAAGCCGTTGGCGCAGTCGGCTTCCTTGATGCGCTCTTTCACCAGATTGATGATGATTTCGTCCGACACCAGCTTGCCATCGTCCATGATTTTTTTCGCGGCCACGCCGAGCGGTGTGCCAGCCTTGACGGCGGCGCGCAGCATGTCGCCGGTGGAGATTTGCGGGATGCCGAATCTTTCCTTGATGAGGTTGGCCTGTGTGCCTTTGCCTGCGCCCGGTGCGCCGAGAAGTATGAGTCTCATGGTTTTGCTCCCTGTGTGAGTGAAGATTCGAATAGTGCTCTTGCCGCGAGTAGATCCGCTTCCGTGTCTACCCCGCCGGGTGGTGCATCTCGCGTGACACTGACGCCGATTTTGTAGCCGTGCCAGAGCGCGCGCAGTTGTTCCAGCGCCTCGATGCGCTCGATGGCGGCGGGTGTCAGTTGCCCGAACGCGCGCAAGAAGCTGACGCGGTAGGCGTAGATGCCGATATGGCGCAGGACGGGCAATTCGGCTGGCAAGGAACGACCCTCACCCACAGCCCCTCTGTTGGAACTGCGAGCCATTCGACTAGGCTGGGAAACTACCACAGCCAAGTCGCTGGTTATCCCGCCTGCGGGCGAGGGGAGCGATTGCGCGAACGCATCGCGCGGATAAGGTATCGGCGCGCGGCTGAAGTACAGCGCGTTGCCGTTCTTGTCGAGCACGGCCTTGACGATGTTGGGGTTGCGCATCGCCGCTTCGTCGTGGATGGGGTGGCAGGCGGTGGCGATGGCGCATTCGGGATGGTCGTGCAGATGCTGTGCCACGGCGCTTATCAATGCGGGGGGGATCAACGGTTCGTCGCCCTGGACGTTCACCACGATGGTGTCGTCGCTCCAGCCTTGTTGCGCCACGACTTCGGCGATACGGTCGGTGCCGCTGCTGTGGTCGGTTCGCGTCATCGCGGCGGCAAGGCCGTGAGACTGGGCCGCCGCGATGATGCCGGTGTGGTCGGTGGCGATGATGATCTGCTGCGCCCCGCTTTGTGCCGCTTGTTCCGCGACGCGCACCACCATCGGTTTGCCGCCGATGTCCAACAGGGGCTTGCCCGGTAAACGGGTAGAGGCGAGACGGGCGGGGATGACAACTTTGAACGGGATCACAGCTTGGCGATTTCGTCGTCGGTGAGTTTGCGCGCTTCGTCGGCCAGCATCACCGGGATGCCGTCTTTGATGACATAGGCCAGTTTGTCTGCCTTGCAGATCAGTTCCTGTTCGGCTTTGCGGTAGACGAGCGGCGATTTGCACAGCGGGCAAACCAGGATTTCGAGCAGTTTGGCGTCCATTATCGTTTTATCTTTTCTATGATGAGTTGGGCGAGGGCCGGATTGACCTGTGCATCCACGCGTAACACCCAGCATTTCTCGGTGGCGAACGCGGCGCATTTTACCGCATCTTTTTCCGTCATGAGCACCGCATCGGCATCGCCGAACGCAATATCGGCAGCGCTGTAGCGGTGATGGTCGGGGAAGGCATGCTTTTGTACGGACAGCCCCAGGTGCGCGAGGTGTGCAAAGTAGCGTTGCGGGTGGCCGATGCCTGCGATGGCATGCAAGCGCTGGTCGGCGAATGCGGCGGCGGGGAGTGTCGTGCTCGGATTGAGCAGGTTGTAAAACAGCGCGCCATTGAGTTGCATGGCGTACTCGGTGCCTGTCGGCGTGCCACCGTTGATGACCACGAAATCCACGGTGTGCAAGCGCGCTACCGATTCGCGCAGTGGTCCTGCCGGTAACAGCAGCCCGTTGCCGAAGCGGCGTTTGCCGTCCACCAGCGCGATCTCGATGTCGCGCTGCAAGCGGTAATGCTGCAAGCCGTCGTCGCTCAAGATGACATCGCATTCGGGATGGGCCAGCAGAAGTGCCTGTGCCGTGGCGGGGCGGTCGCGTCCTGTCCACACCGGGCACAGTCCGCGCTGGGCCATGAGCAACGGTTCGTCACCCACTGCGTCGGGCGAGTCGGCGATGGTGACGGCGCGGGGCGTATAGCTTGATTGCCGGGCTTTGCGATAGCCGCGACTGATGATGGCGGGATGCCAGCCTTCGTCCAGCAGCCGTTGTGCGAGCCATAGGGTAAACGGAGTCTTGCCGGTGCCGCCGACGCTGATGTTGCCGACGATAATGACGGGGACGGGGAGTTTGAAGCTGCGCAATATGCCGCTGCGGTAGAGCGTGCGCCGCAAGGATGCCAGCAGTCCGAACAGCAGGCTCACCGGCCAGAGCAACAGATGGGACGGGGCAATGCGGTACCAGTATTTTTCCAACCCGTTCATTGGGGGGTTGAACGGTTACTTCGCCGGGTTCTGCGTGGTGAAGGTGATGCGCCCGTATCCTGCTACCCGCGCCGCTTCCATGATGTTAATCACGGATTGATGCGGCGCTTTGGCATCGGCGCTGATGACGATAGTGGGTTCGGCATCGTCGCCGGCGGCTTTGCGCAAAGCCTGCGCGAAATTGTCGATGCCGGAGAATGCCGCATGCGCGTTGTTGATCGCATATTGCTCGGACGAGTCCACCGCGACATAAATTTGTTTGCTGGGCGCGGTGCCGCCTTGTTCGCCGGTGGCTTGCGGCAGATTGATTTGCAATTCGGCAAATTTTGCGTAGCTGGTGGTGACCATCAGGAAAATCAGGATCACCAGCAATACATCGATCATCGGGATCAGGTTGATCTCGGGCTCGTCACGGGTACGTCCGCGTTGGAAATTCATGCGTTCGCCTACTTTCGTTCGCCGTGGACGATTTCTACCAGCTTGATGGCTTGCTGCTCCATTTCGAAGATCAGGCTATCCACCTTGGCGCGGAAATGGCGGTAGAAAATCATGCTGGGCACCGCGACGATCAGGCCGAACGCGGTGTTGTACAAGGCAACCGAGATGCCGTGCGCCAACTCGGCAGGGTTGCTGCCGCCCGCATTTTGCGCGCCGAAAATCTCGATCATGCCGATTACCGTGCCGAACAAGCCGAGCAGCGGGCTGATGGAAGCGATGGTGCCCAAGGTGGTGAGGAAGCGCTCCATCTCGTGGTTGGTGGTGCGCCCGGCTTCTTCAATTGCCTCCTTCATGATATTGGGCGAGCTTTTGACGTTTTTCAGCCCGGCGGCAAACACGCGGCCCAGCGGCGAGCCCTCGTTCAATTTTTTGAGCATTTGCGGGGTGACGCCGCTTTGCCTGAGTTCCTTCACGGTCTCATCCAGCAGGCCGGCGGGGGCTATGCTTTGGTTGCGCAGGAACCATAGACGTTCCAGGATCAGCCCCAGGGCGATGACGGATGCAACGAGTAAAAACCAGATGGGCCAACCGGCAGCTTCGACAATAGTGAACACGCAACTTCTCCAGATATGCTTAAATTCCAAAGTCGGAACTGTATCTTGTCGCCCCTCATTGAGCAAGATTCACCCTGAAATGCGATACACTGTTTTGGCTAACCCTCCGTGGCGTAAGCATTTTTTTATTTATGCACAAAATCTGTGGATAACTTTGTGGATGATTGCTGCGGAACGGAGCTTAGCCCTTGAGCCAATAACAGTTTTTGTGCTGCTGCCTAATTTTTGCACTTTTATTAATTTCATTAAAAACAATGAGTTGCTGTAGTCTTGCGCGATCTTGATGGGGTTTTACCGCGCCAAGTGGCGTCAATGCTGGGGTTGTGCATTATTTGGGATTGTCAATATGTCTTTGGGACTAGTTGCGAACGAAAAGAGCCGGGTTTTTAGCGTGCGCGAATTGAATTTTGCAGCTAAACAATTGTTGGAAAACGGCTTGCCTCTGT
The DNA here is from genome assembly GCA_004297065.1 of Gallionellaceae bacterium. Classification (GTDB taxonomy): domain Bacteria; phylum Pseudomonadota; class Gammaproteobacteria; order Burkholderiales; family Gallionellaceae; genus PALSA-1006. Next base: position 31,188 of record SCUU01000139.1, on the reverse strand, counting down.
TGTGGGTGCGCGGCGAAATTTCCAATTTTGTGCATGCGTCTTCGGGGCATTGGTATTTTTCCTTGAAGGACGAAGCGGCGCAGGTGCGCTGTGTGATGTTCCGGCACAAGAGCCAATATCTGGATTTCAAGCCCGCGAATGGAATGCGGGTGGAAGTATTGGCCTTGCCGACGCTGTATGAGGCCCGCGGCGACTTTCAGTTGGGTTTGGAGAAAATGCGCCCGGCGGGCTTGGGGGCGCTATACGAAGCGTTTGAAAAGCTCAAGCGTAAACTGGAGCAGGAAGGCTTGTTCGAGGAGGGGCGCAAGCGCGCCTTGCCGTACTTGCCGCGCCAGATCGGTATCGTGACCTCGCCGCAGGCGGCGGCGTTGCGCGATGTGCTGCGTACCCTGGCGAACCGCATGCCCGGCATTCCGGTGGTGCTGTATCCCACGCCGGTGCAGGGCGAAGGGGCTGGGCAGAAGATTGCCGCCGCCATCCGCGCGGCGAACGGGCGCGGCGAATGCGACACGCTGATCGTGTGTCGCGGCGGCGGCAGTATCGAGGATTTGTGGGCGTTCAACGAAGAAGTCGTGGCGCGCGCGATTGCGGCCAGCCGCATTCCGGTGGTGAGCGGGGTGGGGCACGAGACCGACTTTACCATTGCCGATTTCGTGGCCGATCTGCGCGCCGCCACGCCCACCGCCGCCGCGCAAGCCGCCGTGCCGGACGGCGCGGAACTGGGGCAGCGCTTGCAGCACAGCGCCCGCCGTTTGGCGCGCGCTTCCCTGCGCCGCTTCGAGCAAGCCATGCAGCAACTGGATTATTTGCAGCGGCGCCTGGTGCATCCGGCGCAGCGCATGCAGCAGCAACGCCAGCATCTGGAGCAGTTGCAGCAACGCTTGCGCCATGCGCATGCCTATAGCGTGCAGCACCAGCAGTGGCGCTGGCAGGCATTGCGCCAGCGTTTGCGTGCGGTCTCTCCCGGTGTGGCGGAACTGCAAATGCGCCATGCGGGTTATGCGCGCCGCTTGCACGAGGTGATGGCGCACAATCTGGAGCGGCATGCGCTGCACCTCACCACACTGCAACAGCACTTGCAGCACCTCGACCCCAGGCAGGTATTGGCGCGCGGCTATAGCATGGTGCGCGATGAGCGGGGCAAGATCGTGGTGGATAGCGCGCAAGTCGCATTGGGCACGCGGTTGGACGTGACGTTCGCGCAGGGCTGGGCGCGCACCGAGGTGAAGGAAACGGGCGGCAATTGAGAGTGGTGTTTTGCGATAGAATTCCCGCCTCAAAAACCTTTGTCCGCATAAGCAGCCACTTGCCCGCTCTTGTACTCTGCCCGCCAACGGCGGGTGGGGTGTGCTGGCTTAGTGGATGGGCTAGTCCCGTGTCACAAAACAGAGTGCATTCCCTCGTCCCTGGTATGCGGTAGGGGGTGGGTGTTGCATCTGTGTTTATCCTGGCCTACTCCATCAGGCCGCAGGATTGTTGTGGGAGGTCGCTCCCACATAACCAGCCGCTTGCCCCGTACTTTGGGGCTTGGCGGAATGGCTAGTTGCCGCATCGGCAGTTCCATGGGCAATAGGATAATTGGTGATTTGAGCTGTTTTTTTGTGACACAGTAAGGCTAGTAGTTTCACCAGATTGCGCAGATTTCACAGATTAAAATGCAAAACCGAAATGCAAGCCCAATGATTTGTTGGCAGATAGCCCAATACAAGCCGTCACAAAATTTGCGTGAATCTGATGGAGCCACTAGCCATTCGACTAAGGTTGGCAAAATCGCCAACCAAGTTGCTGGTTATGCGGATAAGGTTTTCAAATTCTTTCATGCTCAATCACTTTAAGCGTCTCACCCCGTCGCAAGCCACGCTGCTGCTGATTGCTGCAACCGCGCTGTTGCGCTTGCTCTCTGCCAACAGCGTGGGGCTGAGTGTGGACGAGGCGCACTATGCGCTGTACGGCCTGCATCCCGACTGGAGCTATTTCGACCATCCCCCGTTGATCGGTTGGTTGCAAGCTTTAGCCTTGCTGTTCGGCGATTCGAATCTGGCGCTGCGCGTGCTGCCGATAACTTTGTTCGCCTGCACGGGCTGGGTGCTGTACCGCGTGACCCTTACCCTGTTTCCGCACGAAACGCCTTGGCTGGGATTCACCGGCGTTGCGCTGTTGTATTCCGGCGCGATGTTGCAACTGGTCGGCCTGGCCATGTTGCCGGATACACCCTTATTGTTGCTCGGTCTGCTGGTGTTGCGGGTGTTGCACGGCATCGTGGTGCAAGGTCGTGTGCGGTGGTGGCTGTGGCTGGGTGTGTTGCTGGGGCTGGCGGCACTGTCGAAATACACCGCCATTACTTTGCTCGCGACGGTGGTGCTGGCACTGACGCTGGGCAAACAGTGGCGGCAGTTGCGCAGCCCGTGGCCCTGGCTGGCCGTGCTCGTGGCCTTCGTGCTGATTTTCCCCATCCTGTATTGGAACTATCGCCACGACTGGCTTTCGTTCGCGTATCAATTGCATCACGGTGCGGGCAAGCCGCATTGGGAGTGGAAGCGCTTTCTGGCATCCGAGGGCGCGCAGTTGCTGGCTTATGGGCCGGGGCTGTTCGTATTCGGCTTGATCGCCTTGGCGGCGGGCTTGCGGCGGTGGCGCGAACGCGGGGTGTGGTTATGTCTGGCGCTGGCGTTGCCGGTGTTGCTGCTGTTCGGCTGGGGGGGAGGTTTCGAGATGACGCTGCCGCATTGGACCGCGCTGGGCTGGGCCGGGCTGACACCGCTCATCGCGTATTGGCTGCATCGCCATTGGCAACTGCGTTGGGTGCGTATCGGTATAGGCAGTGCCATGGTCTATTCCGTGGCGGTAATCGCGTTGATCTTCAGCGAATTTCTCTCGCCCTGGCTGCCCTTCAACGACAACGGCAATCCGTTGCGCGACCTGTACGGCTGGGAACAGGCAGCGCAGCGCGCCGGACAACTGCGGGCGCAGATGGGGGCCGAACAAGGGGAATCTGCGCCGTTGTTGTTTACCGGTAACTGGACCTACGCCAGCCGCCTGGCATGGTACGCACGCCCCTCTACGGTGCAGGTTACGGATACGCGTTACGACCAGTTCGACCTGTGGTTCGGCTCGCCGCAAAATGGCGCGCGCGGCATACTCGTGCTGTGGCCGGATCAGCGCGCGCAACCTGCCACAGGCGGCGCAGGTCAGTTTACCGCGTGCGAACTGCGTGATAGTCTGCCCGTCAGTTCGCATGGGCATCTGCTTTCCACCTTTTCTTTTTATGCCTGTCATGGATTTAGAAACTAAACCCGCCGCGCCGTCTCCCCCTGCAACTGCCGCATTGCCGTTTACCGCCTGGACATGGGGCGTGCCATTGTTCGCCTTGTCGGCTATAGCGCTGTTGCTCGCGACAGGGGGCAATGTGGCGCTGTTCGAGTGGTTGAACCGTTTCATGGCGCAAGCCGGCGACACATGGTGGAGCCACCTCACGGTGCTGGGCGATACTTCTCTCGCGTTGATGTTCTTGCTGCCGTTGCTGGGACGGCGTCCCGATCTGGCTTGGCAGTTCGTCCTGGCGGCGGTGTTTGCATCGTTCTGGTCGCACGGAATGAAGGCGCTGTTCTCATCGCTGCGCCCCCCGGCAGTCTTGCCCGAGGGCAGCTTCCACCTCATCGGGCCGATGTTCGAGCACAATTCCTTCCCTTCCGGTCATACCACGACGATTTTCGTGCTGGCGGGGCTGGTTTGTGTGCAGCAATTGAGCGATAGGCTCAAGTTGCTCATGTTGCTGCTGGCGCTGCTCGTCGGGCTTTCGCGCATCGCGTGCGGCGTGCATTGGCCGCTGGATGTACTGGGCGGCATGTTCGGCGGCTGGCTTTCGGCGCTAGCCGGGGTCTGGCTGGGGCGGCGCTGGCAAGCCGGTTTGAATATCGGGTTCCAGCGCGTGCTGGCGGTGTTGTTTACGCTGCTGGCGTTCTGGGTCGTGCTCTATTACGACAACGGGTTTCCCGGAACATGGTGGCTCCAGTTCGCCGTCAGTGCGGCCTGCCTGGGCTGGTCGCTCAAAGGGCAATACCGTTTGTTTAATTTGGGTAGTCGATGGATATGAAACTCGCTTTAAAAATTGATGTGGATACTTATCGCGGCACACGCGAGGGCGTGCCGCGTTTGCTCGATGCACTCAAACGCCACGGCGCACAAGCCAGCTTCTTTTTCACGCTCGGTCCCGACCGCAGCGGACGCGCCATCAGGCGCATCTTCCGGCGCGGTTTTCTGGACAAGGCATCGCGTATTTCCCCGCTTGAACATTACGGCATCAAGACCTTGCTGTACGGGACCTTGCTGCCCGCGCCAGACATCGGGCGCAGCTGCGCGGACATTATGCGCGGAGTACGCGACGCCGGTTACGAGGCCGGTATCCATGGTTACGACAACGTCCGCTGGCAGGATCGTGCAGCGCGTGCGGATGCAGAATGGACGCGGCGCGAGATGCAACTGGCTGTCGGGCGCTATACCGAGATATTCGGTGCAGCGCCGAAATCCTATGCTGCGGCCGGTTGGCAATTGAATCGCGACGCCCTGCGGCTCACCCAGCGTTTGGGTTTCGACTACGCATCCGATACGCGCGGCACGCATCCGTTCATACCGACATGGGACGCCGAAATTATCGCCTGCCCGCAGTTGCCCACCACTTTGCCCACCCTGGATGAACTCATCGGGCGTGACGGCATCACGCTGGAAAACGTGGCGCAGCGCCTGTTGGAATTGACTGCGACCCCGCGCGACAGCGGGCATGTGTTTACTTTGCGCGCCGAACTGGAAGGCGGGAAATGGCTGCCCGTGTTCGAGCAACTGCTGTCGGGATGGAAAGCGCAAGGCTACGATTTAGTCTCGTTGCGGCAATATCTGCAAGGCATCACGGACACTTTGCCGCGACATGAGGTTAGAATGGCTGCGATGGACAGGCATGCGGGCATGTTGGCAGTTCAGGCCTGAGCCTCAAGATTTTCCGTGCGGCATCGAAGAAATTTGCCGGGTCGCTTTGTTGGGGGGTGCTATGCAGCAAGAAACCAAAGGATTGGATCACTGGGTAAGCTATCTCAGCCAGGCCGATATTCCTGTGCTGAAGCAAACGGCACGCGATCTGGCGACGCTGCGCGAAGACCAGAACAAACTCAGCGCACGCGCTGTGGCGCAAGTGATCGCGGTCGATCCGATGATGACCGTCAAGGTGCTGCGCTACCTGCAGGCGCACAAACGCCGCAGCCAGATACATGAAGTGGTTCAAGTGGAACAAGCGCTCATCATGATGGGCGTGGATGCTTTCTTCGACAAAACTCCCGCACGACCCCTCGTGCAGGACGCCATGCAAGGCCAGATGGATGCGCTCATCCAGTTGCTGCATGTGATTCACCGTTCGCACCGGGCTTCCGAATATGCTTACGACTGGGCTGTCCGCCTGAGCGATCTGCACTACGAAGAGATACGCATCGCCGCCTTGCTGCACGACCTCGCCGAAATGGTGATGTGGTGTTTCGCCCCGCAAGAGATGCTCAAAATCCGGGCGATGCAGCAAGAGGACAAAACACTGCGTACCAAGGCGGCGCAAGAACAGGTATTCGGTTTCAACCTGTCGGATATGCAAAAGCAGTTGGTCAAAAAATGGGAACTGCCCGAATTGTTGTTGACCCTGATGGACGACGCATGCGGCAACCAGCAACGCGTGCGCAATGTCGTTTGTGCGGTCAATCTCGCGCGCCATTCCGCCAACGGCTGGGACGATGCGGCATTGCCGGACGATTACAAAGATATTGCCGAATTACTGCGCGTGAAACCCGAACAGGTCATGGTCATGGTCGGTGCCGATGCGGGCACTGTGTGCGACCTGAGTAAGCCTCATTGAGTGCCATCCCGCTTGGCAACCACAAGACGGTTGCCAAGTGGTTGCTTATAAGCCGGCAAAAAGCGTCGGCAAGTCGCCTGGTTTGCGACACTAGGCCAGCAAAAGACGCCGGCCAAGTCGCCGGTTATGTGGGAGCGACCTCCCGGTCGCGACTCGGTGCAAACCTCCAAACCCATCGCGACCGGGAGGTCGCTCCCACGGCAATCCTGCGGCCCGATGGAGCAGGCCAGGATAAACACAGATGCGCCCCCCTCCCTACCGCATACAAGGGCCGATGGAATGCACTCTGTTTTGTGACACAATAAGACTAACTAACCTGTAAGCAAGGGGGTATCTCTGCCATGTATCCGTTCGAATTGCCCATCCATCTACTGGGTGCTGGGCTTGCTGTCATCGGCGCTTTTCTGGCAATCCGCCTGATTGCGCTGACCGGTAAAACGAGTGTCTGGCTGTTATTTACCATAGCGATCTTATTGCTGGCTGTTAAACGCATTCTGGATGCGGCTGTCCACTTCTTCGGATGGGAAGGTATCCCCTATGAGATATTGGCCGATGTCATCCCTACCGTGGCGATTGCTTTTCTACTTGCAGGGGTGATTTTTATCCGAACCCTGTTCGTTGAGCGTAAACAAGCACGGGCCAAACTTGAAAAGCAGCTTGACGAATTGCAGCGTTTTCAGAAGGTGGCTGTCGGCCGCGAATTGCGGCTAAAGGAATTATCTGATGAGCTGGCTGCCCTGCGCCCGCAGCCCGGTGCCGGTGTGGGGGTCGCGGCACGCGGCTCGCCGCTCGCCGGATAATGTCATGCAGGACGAGCGTGTCGCCATGCTGTTCATGCTGGAGGATATGGAGCGTGCCCGCAAGCAGATCGAAGAGATGCACCTTGAATGGATCAAGGCGTTGGATGCCATAGATGATCCCATCTTCCTGCATGACCGCGATTTCCGCGTTTTGCGGGCCAATCGGGCATATCAGCGCTTGGCCGGGGTCACTTTCAAAGAATTGGTCGGACGTCCTTACTATGAAATATTCCCCAAAATGGACGCGCCGCTGCCTTGCTGTCAGCGGGCTATGGAAAATGCAGAAGAAGAGATTCTTTACGCCGGCAGGATATACCGTTCTATTGCGGCGGCAGTCCGCAATGAGCAGGAAGAGTATCAATTCAGCATCCACATCCTGGAAGATGTGACGGAATTCAGGAAACAGCAGACAGCACTGCAGCAAATCAACCATGCACTGAATACTATCCGCACGAGCAACCAGACTTTGCTGCATGCCCAGGATGAGAGGCGTCTCTTGCAGGACATGTGCGATGTCGCCGTGAAGACCGGCACCTATCGCGCCGCGCTGGTGGGCTATGCGCAGGATGATGCGGATAAGAGCGTCTTGCCGATGGCGCATTGTGGCTTTGAACCGGGCGAGGTGGATACGCTGAAGATCATCTGGGCGGATGTCGAGCGTGGCCAGGGGCCGACTGGCCGGGCAATACGGACAGGGCAAACCCAATTAGTGCATCATCTTGGTGCCGACCCGGGCTATGCGCCGTGGCGCATGCACGCCATGAAGCTCGGGGTGAAGTCGGGTATTGCGCTGCCTTTGCGCAGTGACGGAAAGACATTCGGATGCCTGACGATCTATGCGGTGGAGGAGGGGGCATTTACGCCCGAGATCGTCTCCTTGCTGGAAGAAATGGCGGGCGACCTGGCGTTTGGCATTATCACCTTGCGCCTCCGCGAGGCACACCGCGAGCATGAGCGGCGTTTGCAGAAGAACATGCTGCAAACAGTGGAAGCCATCGCCAGTATTGTCGAGATGCGCGACCCCTACACCTCCGGCCATCAGGTGCGGGTCGCGGAACTGGCGCGCGAGATCGCGCGGCAGATGGGACTGACCGCCGACGAGCAGCAGGCGATCCATCTGGCCGGCCTAGTGCATGATCTGGGCAAGATCAGCATTCCGGCGGATATCTTGAGCAAACCGGGGCGGCTGAACGAAGCCGAGTACAGCCTCATCAAGAGGCACCCTCAGGCGGGTTATGACATCCTGAAGGGGGTGGATTTCTCCTGGCCGATCGCACAGATGGTATGGCAGCACCATGAGCGTCTGGATGGTTCGGGTTATCCGCTGGGCTTGCAGGGTGACGAGATATTGCTGGGCGCGCGTATCCTGAGTGTGGCGGACATCGTCGAGGCCATGTCATCGCACCGTCCCTATCGTCCGGGGTTGGGCATGGAGGCGGCGCTGGAGGAGATCGGGCGTGGCCGCGGTACGCATTACGACGCGCAAGTGGTGGAGGCCTGCATTGCATTGTTCAAGGAGCACGGATATGTCTTCCCCAAGTGAGAATTTACCGTGGCGGCCGGAATGGAGCGATGCGTTGAGCGTGGGCATCCCGGAGATCGAAGTCAAACGGCGCATGCGGGTCATCCCCGACAATGCGGCTGTGCATTTCGCCCATGAGGAGACGCTGTTCAAGGGGTGGCACTATCCGCAGGCCGAACAGCACGCGCAGAAGCATGCGCGGATCACGCTCGCCTTGCACGAGATCATGGGGAGTTTCGATCGCAGTGTGGCGTACGAATGGATCGACGCCGGATTGAACTGAGGTTTTTAGGTTGAAGGTGAAGCAGGCACTGATCGGGCAACTTTTGACCGAAGACATGAAATATCGCGACTATTGTTCGAATCGACCTGGCGTTTGAAATTGATGTCTATGTGAATTTCCTGTCGGGCGGTAGTGTGCCAAGCTCTCAAGTCTGTTGCATCAGCTTCAGTATATTTTGCAGCAGATCGGGCGCAAGGCAATCCAGCCCGATGATGTCCGGCGTCGAGCGCAACCAGGTGAGTTGGCGCTTGGCCAGTTGCCGCGTGGCGGCGATGCCTTTCTCCCGCAGTTCATCTTGTGTGATCTCGCCTTGCTGATATTCCCACGCCTGCCGGTAGCCCACGCAGCGCATTGAGGTCATGTCTCGGTGCAGCGGATATTTCTCGCGCAGCATGCGCAGCTCATCCAGCAAGCCCTGTTTCAGCATGTCCGCAAAGCGCGTGGCGATGCGCTGGTGCAGTACGGCGCGGTCGGACGGGATGAGTGCGAGGGGCAGGATGGTGTAGGGAAGTTCTCCCTCACCCCAACCCTCTCCCACGGGGAGAGGGAGTGCCAGAGATGAGCCCCTCGCCCTCTGGGAGAGGGGTTGGGGTGAGGGAGATTTTTTGATGAGCGCCGACATCGGCTGTCCGCTGAGCAGGTATATCTCCATCGCGCGCTGGATACGTTGCGTGTCGGTGGCATGCAGGCGCGCGGCGGTCTCGGCATCCACTGCGGCCAGTTTGCGGTGCAGATGTTCGATGCCGTGCTGCGCGATCTCTGCATCCAATTCGGCGCGCAATGCGGCATCGGCTTGCGGCAAAGGGCTCAGCCCTACCCTTAGCGCCTTGAAGTACAGCATGGTGCCGCCGACCAGCAGCGGGATTTTGCCGCGCGCGGTGATGTCCGCCATCAGGCGCAGCGCATCGTGGCGGAAGGCGGCGGCGGAATACGCCTCGGTCGGAGAGATGATGTCGATGAGGTGGTGCGGCGCGCGGGCAAGCGTGGCGGCATCCGGCTTGGCCGTGCCGATGTCCATGTCGCGAAACACCAGCGCGGAGTCCACGCTGATGAGTTCCACCGGGAAGTGTTGCACCAGCTCCACCGCGACACCGGTCTTGCCGCTGGCGGTGGGACCCATGAGGAAGATGGCGGGAGGTAACGGTATCATTGGATGCTTGCGCTACTGAAAATGAGGGATGCGCTCAACGCTTGCGCAGTGTGGTTATAACGTTCTTGTTTGCCCGCCATCAATGTCCAGAATAGTACCTTGGCAGTAGCTTGATAACGGCGATGCCATGAAGGCGACAGCCGATGCGATTTCATCGGGATGACCAAACCGGGAAATCTCTAATTGCCGAGCCATTTCTGTCGATGCTTGCTGGTGGGAAATATTGTGCGAGCTTGCAAGCGAATCAATTCGCGCGCGCAGCCTGTCTGTTTCAATATACCCTGGGTTAATGGCATTGACCTTGACACCTTCGACTATGCCCTTGTCGGCCAGAACTTTCGTGAGATTCAACAGTGCCGAGTTAACAGAACCGCCGATTGAAAAATCAGCCATTCCGGTTCGTCCACCAATACCGGCAATATTGACGATTGCTCCTCCAGACTTCACTAGATGCGGCCACGCAGAACGTGAGCAGCGAACAGCGCTAAAAAACTTTAAGGCGAATCCATCAGACCAGTCGGCCTCTGTGAGATCAAGAAAATCGCCGCGTTTTGTTGCGCCTGCATTGTTCACCAAGAGGTCAACAGAGCCGAATTTGCTGATTGCATAGGAGATCAGCGTCTGGGGAGATTCCTCCTGTCGCAAATCAAGGGCAAGAGCGTGACATTCGGTTTTACACGATGCGGCAACTTCCTGGAGAGCTGCGTCGGAGCGTGCAGCCAGTATGAGGCGCATACCTTCTGAAGAGAGCCGCTGTGCAATAGCTTTCCCAATGCCACGGCTCGCGCCAGTGATTATCGCAACTTTGCCTTTTAAATTTGCATCCATACGTTTTTGTATTTTCTGTCATGTTTGGAGTCAAGTGTGGTACGCGCAAGCAACGCTTTAAGCTTGAGGTTTCAATTCTTACTTACCCCGCATAAACATCGCATCCGATTCCGCCAACGTGATCTGGAACCACGTCGGCCTGTCGTGGTTGCACTGGTCGGTGCGTCGTTCCATCTCGCGCAGGATGGCGTTCAAGCAAAGACCACCTTCACATGCCCCTCTGTGCGTGAGCGCGGGGTGGATTTGACGACGATCTCGATGTCGCGGCCCAGGCGGGTGAGGCACTCCAGCATCTTGGATTCGGAGATGCCGCGGAATTGTCCGCGCAGCAAACCGGAAAGTTTGGGCTGGGTGATGCCGAGCAGTTCTGCCGCTTGTACTTGCGTCAGTTTGCGGCGCTTGATGATGTCGTTGATTTCCGTGGCGAGTTGCGCCTTGACCAACATTTCTTCTGCGTTGCCCAGGTCAAGGTCTGCATAGACATTGGTACTGCCGCGTACTATGGTTTTCATTTTGCATCTCCTTCTGCATGTTGTTGCGCCAGCTTCAGGCGGGCGCGTATCAGGTCAAGATCCTGTTTCGGGGTTGCAATGCCTTTGTTCGATTTTTTCTGGAAACAGTGCAGCACGTAGAGCGCATTGCCAAAGCGTACGGTATAGACCGCACGGTAGGTGTCGCCGTCGTCATCTTCGACAACCTCCAGCACACCAGCCGAACCAAAGCCTTTTAGCGGCTTGGCCTGCGGATGCTTGCCGCCATGTTGCGCCAGATGGAGCGCATATCCGAACACGTCGATCACTTCGGGCGGCATGGACAGCAAGTCCTTTTTTGAGGAGGCCACCCACTCCAATGGTTTGATTGGCTGAATGCTCATGGATGAATTATACCTGTATGGGAATATATGGCAATGGTGGGCGAGCCATACCCAAGCTGGGCATGTTGCTACCCAGTTTGGGTAGCCCTGCGTTGCCCGTTATTTTCCGCGCATAAACATCGCATCCAGTTCCGCCAGCGTGACCTGAAACCAGGTCGGCCGTCCGTGGTTGCACTGGTCGGCGCGTTCGGTCTGTTCCATTTCGCGCAGGATGGCATTCATTTCGGGGATGCTGAGTTGCTGGTTGGCGCGCACGGCGGAGTGGCAGGCGAGTGTGGCGAGCAGTTCGTTGCGGCGCTCGGTGAGCGCGCGGCTGGCGCCGAATTCGCGCAGTTCGTGCAGCACTTCGCGCGCGGCGGCTTCGGCGTGGGCTTGTTTGAGCATGGCGGGCATGGCGCGCACGGCCAGCGTGGTGGGCGAAATCGGTGCTAAGTCGAAGCCCAGTGTGGCGAGTGCTTCCTGCTCTTCTTCGGCGGTGGCGACATCCAAGGTGTCGGCGTGGAAGGTGACGGGGATGAGCAGCGGTTGTTTTGGAAGCTGTTGACCGTCCATAGCGGTTTTTAATTTTTCGTACACGATGCGCTCGTGCGCGGCGTGCATGTCCACGACGACCAAACCGTTTTCGTTTTGCGCGAGGATGTAGATGCCGGAGAGCTGGCCGAGCGCGTAGCCGAGAGGGTGTTCTGCCTGAGAGTCGATGCCGAAAAAACTAACCCCTCCCAGCCTCCCCTTGTCAGGGGAGGTGGCGTCATCCCCCATGACAGCGGAAGGGTCGCTGCGCAGCAGCGGGGAACCCTCCGGCGTACTCCTTGCGGGTGCAAGGGGGGGCTGAGGGGGGGCATTTGCTGTTTGCGCTTCCCACAGGCGATAAGTCGCCTTCTGCTGTGCTGCACCGAACGGGATGCGTTGTTGGGTGGGGGCGAACGATGTGGTGGTTTGTTCTTCGCGCGGCGCAACGGCTGGTGTTGCGGCGGCTTCTTTCATCGTCGAACTCAGCGCATCCTGCAAGGCATGGAATACGAATTGGTGGATGCCCTGGCTCTCGCGGAAGCGCACTTCGCTTTTGGCGGGGTGTACGTTCACGTCCACTTGTTCGGGCGGCATGTCGAGGGAGAGGACGAAGGCCGGATGGCGCTGGTGGTGCAGGATGTCTTGATACGCCTGACGTACGGCGTGCATCAGCACTTTGTCGCGCACGAAGCGGCCATTGACGAAGAAATATTGTTCGTCGCGCGTGGAGCGGGAGTAGGCGGGCAGGGCGGCGATGCCGTACAGATGTAGCGCGCCGATTTCGCGCTCGACGGTGACGGCGTATTGGCTGAATTCAGGGCCGAGGATGGCGGTGATGCGTTGTTGTAACGCGTTTTCCCTCACCCCGCCCTCTCCCAGAGGGAGAGGGTTCTGGTTGTCTTCCCTCGCCCTCTGGGAGAGGGATTGCACCCGCAAGGGGTGGGCCGTGGTTGTAGGGGGCTGAAGCCCCGACAACACACGCTCAGGGTGAGGGTTGTTGGGAATAGCGGGCAGTTGCCACACCATGCGCCCGTTGTGCTGCAAGCTGAAAGCGACATCGGGCCGCGACAGCGCGATGCGTTTGAATGTTTCTTCGCACCAGGCGAATTCGGTGTTCTCGCTCTTGAGGAATTTGCGCCGCGCGGGAGTGTTGAAATACAGCTCGCGCATCTCGACGCTGGTGCCTTGCGCATGCGCTGCGGGAATGGCATCGCTTTGTCTGCCGCCGGCAGTCTCGATCTTCCATGCGTGAGGCGCATCGGCGTGGCGGCTGGTGAGGGTGACCTGTGCCACCGCCGCCATGCTGGCCAATGCCTCGCCGCGGAAACCCATGCTGGCGACGCGCTGCAGATCGGCTAGCGAGGCGATCTTGCTGGTGGCGTGGCGCATGAGCGCCAGCGCCAGTTGTTCCGGCGCGATGCCGCCGCCGTTGTCGCGCACGCGCAGCAGTTTGATGCCGCCGCCTTCGAGTTGCACCGCAATGTCGGTCGCGCCGGCATCCAGACTGTTCTCCAGCAGTTCCTTGAGTGCGGAGGCGGGGCGTTCGATCACTTCGCCGGCGGCGATCTGGTTGATGAGGAGGTCGGGGAGTAACTGGATGGAAGACATGCGGGTGGTGTGAAATAGACTGGGGCTGATTATAGCGGAGCCGGGAGGTAACTTCATGCTGCGGGCAAGCTCTCAGTTCAGCAATGGCGTCTCAATCCCGATTGAGTGAGGGTAGAATTGCGTCCTATGCCATCCTGAAACAACAAGCAGAGAAGAACGCCACGTGAGAAAGCCCGCCAATCCGACAGTCGCAATAGCTGCAATTGTCCTCTTCATCGCGGTCGGCCTGGCCGTGTATTTCACGTTCTATTCCTCCGCAGCCGAACCCAAATATCGTACGCAGACACTGGAGAAGGGCAACATCCAGCAGGCCGTCTCTGCCAACGGGACGATCAATCCGATGTCCTTGGTGAATGTGGGTACCCAGGTTTCCGGCGCAGTCAAAAAACTGTATGTGGATTTCAACAGCAAGGTGAAGGAAGGCCAGGTTCTATTGGAGCTTGATAGCGCCTTGTTCTCGGCCCAGTTGAAGCAAAGCCAGGCCAGTGCGCAGATCGCCGCAGCCACGCTGGAGCAGGCGACGGCGAACGAAGCGCGGGCGCGCAGTCTGTTCGAGAAACAATATGCCTCCCATCAGGAGTTGGATGCGGCGATACAGGCCAAGAAGGCCGCGGAGGCACAGTTGCAATTGGCATTGGCTACGGTGGAAAAGGATCGCACCAACCTCGCTTATACCGTGATCCGCTCTCCGGTATCCGGTGTGGTGGTCGATCGCTCCGTGGACATCGGGCAGACCGTGGCGGCCAGTCTGCAGACGCCGACCCTGTTCAAGATCGCCCAGGATTTGTCCAGGATGCAGATACACGCGAACTTTGCCGAGGCGGACATCGGCAGTATCCGTGTCGGGCAAGCGGTACGGTTCACCGCCGATGCTTTTACAGGCCGGAATTTCACCGGCGAGGTCAAACAGATACGGCTCAACCCCATCGTTCAGCAAAGTGTGGTCACCTACGATGTGGTGGTCAATGTGGACAATCCCGAACAGATATTGATGCCGGGTATGACGGCCTATGTGAGCATTGCGGTGCAAGAGCGCAAGGATGTGCTGCTGGTGCCCAATGCGGCACTGCGCTTCAAACCGGTCAATGTCGAGGCGGTAAAAAAGAACGGCGGCGATACGGCGGCGAAGAATGGCAAACCCAAGCGCGATGCGTTCAGCGGTACGGTGTATCTGTTGCAAGGCGCGGCGCTCGTGCCCGCGAGCGTCACGCTTGGGATCACCGACAACCGCAATACCGAGATCGTCGGCGGCGATTTGAAGGCGGGCGATCAGGTCGTGGTGGGCGATGCGCTTGCCAACAATAAGGTGCCAGCGAACAACGTTCCGCCCATGAGAAGAATGTTCTGATGAGCGGGGAAGTCATCCGCATCGAAAATCTGCACAAGTCTTACCAGACTTCCGCCGGTGCATTCCCCGCCTTGAAAGAGATCACTTTGCAAATCGGAGCAGGCGAGTTCGTCGCCATCATGGGGCCGTCCGGTTCCGGCAAGTCCACCTTCATGAATATCCTCGGTTGTCTGGATGCGCCCAGCACGGGCAGCTATGTGCTGGATGGGCGGCATGTCGCGCAGTTGGGCAAAGACGAGTTGGCCTTGTTGCGCAACCGCAGCATCGGCTTCGTGTTCCAGGGCTTCAATCTGTTGCCGCGCATGAGCCTGCTGGAGAACGTGGCGCTGCCGCTGATCTATTGCGGTGTGGGCAAGGAAGAGCGCGGGCGGCGTGCGCGCGAGATGCTCGCTAAGGTTGGCTTGGGGAAATATTGCGATTCCATGCCCAATAAAATTTCCGGCGGGCAACAGCAGCGCGTGGCCATCGCGCGCGCGCTGGTCAACCATCCGCGCCTGTTGCTGGCGGACGAACCGACCGGCAATCTCGACAGCCATACCAGCGAGGAGGTGATGGCGCTGTTCGGGGCGCTCAATCAGGAAGGCATCACCATCGTGCTGGTGACGCACGAGCAGGACATTGCGCGACATGCCAAACGTCAGGTGCGCTTTTTCGACGGCCGCATCGTCAGCGATGCCGCGACGCAGCACGAGGTGGCGACATGAACACGGTACGCCAGCCCTCTCTCCAACTCTCTCCCGGAGGGAGAGAGCAATCGCATCTTTTCTCTCCGGGAGCGGATTGAGGTGAGGGTTTTCGCATGATCTGGGCGATGCTCGGCGAATCATGGCGCGCGATGGGGGCGAACCGTTTGCGCACGCTGTTGACCATGCTGGGTATGGTGATCGGCGTGGGCGCGGTGGTGCTGATGATGTCGATAGGGCAGGGCGCGCAATACGCCATCCAGCAGAGCATCAGCGCGATGGGCAGCAATCTGTTCGTGCTGCTTTCCGGCAGCAGTACCAGCGGCGGCGTGCGTTCGGGGGGCGGTGGCAACCTGACGCTGACGGTGGCGGATGCCGAGGCCATTGCCGAATTGCCCGGCGTGCAGGCCGTTGCGCCCATCCATCCCGGCAATGCGCAAATCGTCTATGGGTCGAACAACTGGAATACTTCGGTGATCGGTATTACGCCGGCTTATCTGGAAGTGCGTTCCTGGCCGGTGGTGTCGGGTGCGGGTTTCACGGATTCGGATGTGCGCTCGGCCACGCGGGTGGCGCTGATCGGCAAGACGGCGGCGCAGAATTTATTCGGCGACGCAGACCCGGTCGGCAAGACCCTGCGCATACGTCAGAGCCCGTTCGTGATACTCGGCGTGTTGGGCAGCAAAGGGCAGGGCATGGACGGGCGCGACCAGGACGATACGATCCTGATCCCGCTCACCACCGCGCAGCGCAAAGTGTTCGGCAGCCCGTTCCCCGGCACGGTGCGCATGGCGATGGTGCAGACCGCCACGCAGGAAGTCATGCCGCAAGTGGAAGCGGCGCTGACCGAATTGCTGCGCCAGCGCCACCGTATCCGCGAGGGCATGGACAACGATTTCTTCCTGCGCAACCTCACCGCCGTGGCCGACTCCGCCGCCGAAAGCACCCGCGTCATGTCGCTGCTGCTCGGCGCTATCGCCTCGATCTCCCTGCTGGTGGGCGGCATCGGCATCATGAACATCATGCTGGTGTCGGTGACCGAGCGCACGCGCGAGATCGGTATCCGCCTGGCCATCGGCGCGCGCGAACAGGACATCATGCTGCAATTCCTGCTGGAGGCTATCATCATCTCGGTGGCGGGCTGCTGCATCGGCGTGCTGGTCGGCATCGGCGGCGCGTTGCTGGTGAATGCGCTGAGCGATACCGCCGTGATTATTTCGTGGATGTCGGTGCTGATCGCTTTCGGCGTGGCGGCGGCCACGGGCGTGTTCTTCGGTTTCTATCCCGCGAAGAAGGCGGCGCAGCTCGACCCTATCGAGGCGTTGCGCTACCAATAAACTTCGCCTGTCGGATAGGGTCGCCATTGGGGAACGATACATCTTTGCCGAGTGCGCGGATATGGGGCTCTACCGCAAAAGGTCACCGTTTGTTTTGGCTGCGACATTTTGTCGCGCGACAATATGCCGCATTCCAATTTCATTTGTCCGGCATTAACCTGCGCATCGCCAAGTCGGCACGACAGACAGTATCTCCTCCCGGCTATGCTGCTCCGATTCTCCCGCCGACTTGGCTTTCTTTTTCGCGTGTGCCCGCGCGAACTCCATTTTTCAAGTCGCCGGAGGCCGCCATGCCAACATCGTTCACACTTCACTGCATCGAATGGCGGGCGGGGGAGCCTTTGTTTCAGGATGTGCGCATTGCAGCCTGTGCAAGCGGCTTGTTGGACGCGGCGGAGATGGGGGCCGACGATACGGATGAGATCAGCCGACATGCGCTTGCGTTGACCAAAGGCGGCAGAGCCATCGGTTGCGCGCGCCTTACACCTGCCGGGCGCATCGACCGCATCGCGGTGATGCCGCACGAGCGGCGAGATCAGATCGAAAGCGGGCTGATCGAAGTGTTGCGCGACCATGCGAAACAAACCGGAGTAGAGCCGGTCATTATCATTGCGTGAAGATGCCACGGACTATCCCTTCTCTTTTGCTGGTGGATGACGACCACTCATTTTGCGAAGTGATGGAGCGCGCATTGGAACGGCGCGGTTTTGCGGTCAGTTGCGCACACAGCGCGGAAGAGGCGCTGCCCATGCTGCAAACACACCGCCCCGAATATGCCGTGTTCGACCTCAAGCTTCCCGGTGCCTCCGGGCTGGTGCTGGTCGAGATGCTGCACCGCATCAAACCGGAGGCGCGCGTCGTGGTGTTGAGCGGCTACGCGTCCGTCGCCACAGCAGTCGATGCCGTCCGGCTCGGCGCAGTGCATTTTCTATCCAAGCCCGCCAACGCGGACGAGGTCGTCGCAGCCTTTTCATACAGTCCGTCTCCCGAAAACAAGCCTCTCATGTCGCAGGCTTCTTCGGATCAGCAAGAGGCCGAATACTTGAAGCGTGTGCTGCACGAGCAGCACGGCAACATATCTCAGACCGCGCGTGTCTTAAAGATGCATCGCCGCACTTTGCAACGTAAATTGAGCAGATGCCAGAGCTAGACCGCATACGTGTAGTTGCATAGATAGTGGCACGACGCACCGGAATATTCGGCATCTCAATCTTGCGCTTCAGGCGGGTCGCGCAATCACAAAATGGTTTATAGTTCCTGCTGGTTTTTCATTGGAAGGATAATGCAGCATGAGCAGTTTGTTTTCTGTAGGTTCGCCGATTGTCGCCGCAACTTTATTGTTGCTCATCATTCTGTCTATAGCCACTTGGTCTATCGCATTCTTCAAGGTATGGAAGCAGGTGCAGGCCGGCAAATCGAACCGTGCATTCATACAGGCGTTTTGGGATGCGCGCGATTGGCAGTCGGCTGCCGCAGTGGTAAAAAATGGCGTAGGCGATTTCGCGCAGTTGGGGCAGGCTGGGTTCGCGGAATTGAAGAGCCTGAACGACAATCAACAGGACTTAAAACATATCGGTGCGCCGCAAGATGTGCTGGAGCGCGCCTTGCGCCAGCATTTGGAAAATATCCAGCGCCACCATGAGCGCGGCTTGGCGGAGTTGGCGACCATCGGCTCTACAGCGCCATTCGTTGGATTATTCGGTACGGTGTGGGGCATCATGCATGCGTTGCAGGACATCGGCAAGACCGGCGCGGCCAGTTTGGATGTGGTGGCCGGCCCTATCGGCGAAGCGCTGATTGCCACCGCGATCGGTATCGCGACCGCGCTGCCGGCAGTGTTGGCCTACAACCTGTTCTTGCGCCGTTTGCGGGTGCATGTGACGGAGCTGGAAAACTTCGCGCACGATTTTATCCGCTTGGCTGCCAAGCATGACTTTAAGGCGTAAATCATGGCAATCGGAAATTCTTCGCAACAAGGCAGCATGATGAGCGAGATCAACGTCACGCCCCTGGTGGACGTGATGCTGGTGTTGCTGGTGGTGTTTATCATCACCGCACCGTTGTTGTCGCCGCAGTCGCTCAAGATCAGTTTGCCCAAAACGGCTGCCGTAGCCGGCGATAACAAGCCGCAGCCGGAACAGCTGTTGGTCGATGCGCAGGGCAAAATTTTGTTGAACAACAAAACGCTGGGCGATGCCGAGTTGGCGGAACTGTTGCGTGTGCGTGTCGCTGCCGATGCTGCTTTTCAATTGAAGATTGAAGCCGACAAAACCGTGCCATATGGCAGGGTGGCCGAGTTGATGGCGATTGCGCAGCACGCGGGGGTAAGCAAGCTGGCGTTTGTGACGCTTGCTGGAAAATGAAGCAGGAAATTTAAAACCAAAAGGAGAGAAATATGAATCGCAGGGAATTGTTGTTGGGTGCCGCCGCAATGGCTGCTGTAGCCGCGTCTGGTCGAGTGTTCGCCGCCGAGCATGATGCACATGAGCATCATCGCGAAATGTCCACACGCAATAACAGCCTGATCGAAGCGGCTTCCGATTGCGTGCTCAAGGCGCAAATCTGTTTGCAGCATTGCCTGGTGTTGCTGGGGCAGGGCGACAAGAGCATGGCCGCTTGTGCGAAAAGCGCCAGCCAGGTTGAGGCCGTGTGCGGCGCGTTGCAGAAGCTGGCTACCGCCGAGGCGAAAAATCTGCCGCAGATGGCCAAGCTGGCGATGGATGTATGCAAAGACTGCGAAGAGGAATGCAAAAAGACGGATAAGCATCCTGAATGTAAAGCCTGCGGTGAGGCATGTGCCGCCTGTTACAAGGAATGCAAGAAGATCGCGGCTTGATACTTTAGGGCGCTTCTAAAAATGCAGATTTCGCCCAAATGCAAGGCGCGGAAAAAATTTCGCGGCGCCGCATATGGATGATATGTAAGCAAGAAATTTTTTGCGAGCCGCCGCTTCGCGGCTTGCCTGCTTACCCCGCTGCCGCAACGCAGCATAACCAGCGACTTGCCCGTTTGCGGGTTTAGTCGAATGGCTAGTAGCTCCATCAGTTGGGATGAAATATGGATTTTTAGAGGTGCCCTTTAGTGCCGATTTCCATTGTTGCAATGTGGAAAACGATATTAAGGAAGCACGCTGCGGCGTGCTTTTCTTTTGGTGCGTCGCATCCCTAAAAGCTCGTATATAATTGCGCCAGAATTAAAAATAGCGCCCGGCGACCCCGGGCGTTTTTCAAAGATGCGATCAAGAGGAGATATCCCATGCGTATAGGCATTCCTGCGGAAACGCGCGCAGGCGAAACCCGTGTAGCCGCGACACCTGAAACGGTGAAGAAGATGCTGGCGACCGGGCATCAGGTATGGGTTCAGCGCGGCGCCGGCGACGGCGCAAGCATTCCCGATGCGGAATATCAGACAGCCGGAGCGACGCTGGCCGACGCGGACGAGTTGTACGCGCAGGCGGAAATCATACTGAAAGTGAAAGCCCCCGCCGGGGCGGAGCTGGCAAAGATGCAGGCCAAGACCGTGCTGATCGGTCTGCTCGCGCCGTATCAGCCCGACCTGGTGGCCGCATACGCCAAGCAGGGCGTCACCGCTTTCTCCATGGAAAAGCTGCCGCGTACCTCGCGCGCGCAAGCGATGGATGTATTGTCCTCGCAGGCCAACATCGCCGGTTACAAGGCGGTGATGGTCGGGGCCAATCTGTATAAACGCTTCATGCCGATGCTGATGACGGCGGCGGGTACGGTGAAAGCCGCGCGCGTGGTGATTCTCGGCGTGGGGGTGGCAGGGTTGCAGGCGATTGCGACAGCCAAGCGTCTGGGCGCGGTGATCGAAGCGACGGACGTGCGTCCGGCGGTTAAAGAGCAAGTCGAATCCCTCGGTGCAAAATTCATCGACGTGCCTTGCGAGACCGACGAGGAACGCGAATGCGCTCAGGGTGTGGGTGGCTATGCGCGCCCTATGCCGCAGAGTTGGATGGATCGCCAAAAGGCCGAAGTCGCCAAGCGCGTGGCTCAGGCCGACATCGTGATTACCACCGCGCTGATCCCCGGTCGTCCCGCGCCCGTGCTGGTGACGGAAGAGATGGTCAAATCCATGAAGCCCGGTTCGGTGATCGTCGATATGGCGGTCGAGGCGGGCGGCAACTGTCCTTTGTCCGAGCAGGGTAAGATCGTGGTCAAGCACGGCGTCACCCTTTGCGGCGAAGATAATCTGCCCGCACTGGTGGCGGCGGATGCGAGCGCTCTGTATGCGCGCAACCTGCTCAACTTTATCAACCTGTTGTGCGACCCCAAGAACGGTGGCGCCATCAATATCAACCGTGAAGACGACATCATCGCCGGTTCGCTGATCGCGATCGACGGTGCCGCCGTCACCAAATAAGGAGTTTGCCATGTGTGGAGTCGATCCGTTTATCCTTAACCTCACCGTGTTCGTGCTGGCGATCTTCGTCGGTTACCACGTGGTGTGGAATGTCACGCCCGCGCTGCATACGCCACTGATGGCGGTGACCAACGCCATCTCCGGCATCATCATCGTCGGTGCCATGCTGGCAGCGGGGCCCAAACAACTGGATGCCGGAACCGTGGTGGGGTTGATCGCCGTGACATTGGCGGCGATCAATGTGTTCGGTGGTTTTCTGGTGACCCAGCGCATGCTGGATATGTTCAAAAAGAAAAGTAAGTAAAAAAGCGGAAAGGGAGAAGAGCAAAGGGGGAAGGGTAAAACCGTCTCTCCGAAAAAAGGCGCAGGGCTTACCCTTCTCTCTTCTCCCTTAACCCTTCCCCAAGAAAAAGGAATCTAGATGTCAGCCAATTCTGTTGCACTCGCCTATCTCGTTGCCGCCGTCCTGTTCATCCTGACGTTGAAGGGACTGAGTTCTCCGGTGACGGCACGCCGTGGCAACCTGTTCGGCATGATCGGCATGGCCATCGCTGTGTTGACCACGCTGAGCGTGACGCATAACGTCGCTTACATCCTGCTCGCCATCCTCATCGGCGGCAACATCGGCTGGTTCGTCGCCAGAAGCATCCAGATGACGGCGATGCCGGAGCTGGTGGCGGCGATGCACTCGCTGGTCGGTCTGGCGGCAGTGTTGATCGCCATGTCGGCATTCAATAATCCGGTGGCCTATGGCATCGCCAGGGCGGGGGAGGCGCTGCATACGTCCAACCGCATCGAACTGTTCATCGGCACCTTCGTCGGTGCGATGACCTTTACCGGTTCCGTCATTGCGTTCGGTAAGCTATCCGGCAAGCTGGGCAGCAGGCCCCTGCGCTTTGCCGGACAGCACTGGCTGAACCTGCTGCTGGGGGTCGTGATAATCGTGTTCGGCGTGATCTTCTATTTTGTGCCGGGCTGGACACCGTTCCTTATCATGACCGCCATCGCCTTGCTGCTCGGCGTGTTGCTCATCATGCCGATCGGCGGCGCGGATATGCCGGTGGTGGTGTCGATGTTGAACTCTTATTCCGGCTGGGCGGCGGCGGGCATCGGCTTCACCCTGAACAACAACATGCTGATTATCGCGGGTTCGCTGGTGGGCAGTTCCGGCGCGATCCTGTCTTACATCATGTGCAAGGCGATGAACCGTGCCTTCTTCAGTGTGATCCTCGGCGGCTTCGGCGGCGAAGCGGAAGCGGCGGCGGGTGATGCGGTGCAGCGCACCTACCGCAGCGGCAGCGCGGATGACGCCGCGTTCATGATGGGCAATGCCGACTCCGTGATCATCGTGCCGGGTTACGGTCTGGCCGTGGCGCGCGCGCAGCACGCCATCAACGAAATGTCCAAAATGCTGACCGAGAAGGGCGTGCGCGTGCGCTACGGTATCCACCCCGTTGCCGGGCGCATGCCGGGCCACATGAATGTGCTGCTGGCCGAAGCCGAAGTACCTTACGAGCAAGTGGTCGAAATGGATGAAATCAACAGCGACTTCGCCGACACCGACGTGGTGCTGGTGATCGGCGCGAACGACGTGGTCAACCCCGCAGCAAAAACCGATCCCGCCAGCCCGATCTACGGCATGCCGATACTCGAAGCGCATAAAGCGCGCACCGTGCTGATCGTCAAACGCAGTATGGCCACAGGTTATGCGGGGTTGGATAACGACCTGTTCTACCTCGACAAGAGCATGATGGTGTTCGGCGATGCGAAGAAGGTCATCGAGGACATCAGCAAAGCATTGCAACACTAAACAGTGCTGATCTCGTCGCCACCTCGCTTCGGGCTCTCGATTGAATAAGCAAATTCTACAGAGTGATTGGGTGCGAGGTGGCTTGCTGGCGCTCGCCTATTTCATTACGGCCCGCATCGGCCTGTCCTTGCCCTTGGTGAATCACTCGGTCACGGTGTTCTGGCCGCCGTCCGGGATCGCGCTCGCCATCTTGCTGTTGTACGGTTACCGCTTGTGGCCGGGAGTATTCCTGGGGGCGTTCTTCGTCAACTGGATGGCTGAACTGCCACTGCTGCCGGTGTTCGGTATCGCGGGCGGCAGCACGCTGGAAGCTTTGCTCGGCGCGTATCTGCTCAATCAATATACGCGCTTCTCGGTGGATCTGAACGAAGCGCGCGACATTTTCCGTTTGATGTGGCGCGGCGGAATCATCAGCTCCTTGTCCGGCGCGATCATCGGCGTGCTGTGTTTGAAATGGGCGGGGGCGATTGCCTGGAACCAGTACGGACAGACGCTGTTGTTCTGGTGGATGGGCGATGCGCTGGGCGTGGTGCTGTTCGCGCCTATCGTGATCGCTTCACTGCATCACCGCCCTTTCGCATGGACGCCGGCCTACCGCAAACAGGCATTGCTGATGTTCGGCATTTTGCTGGTGATGTGTTTTCTGATCTTCACCGACTTGAGCAAAGAACTGTTCGGACGCCAATTCGGGGTCTTCATGCTGCTGCCTATGGTTGTGTGGGCGGCGCTGAGTTTCAATTCGCGGGTGGTCAGTCTGGCGTTGCTGACCATTTCCTTCTCCGCCCTGTTCAGCGCGGCCAGCGGCCAGGGTTTCTTCGGCGATTACACCTTGTCCGGCGTACTGGATATCTGGGGCTTCATCATCATCTTGAGTACCCTGGGCGTGACACTTTCCGCGGTCAACTATCAGCGCAATCGCGCGCGTATGGGCCTCGAACGCAGCGAACGCAATTTGAAACGCGCGCAACACGTAGCCAAAGTCGGCAGTTGGCAACTGGATATCGCCAGGAACAAGCTGGAGTGGTCGGAAGAAACCTACCGGATATTCGGCCTGAAGCCGGGTATGCCGTTGACACTTGAAATCTTCCTGGGTTTCGTCCATCCCGACGATGCGGAAAAAATGAGGGCAGTCTGGCAGGCTGCCGTGCAGGGAGAGCCTTACGATATCGAACACCGCATCGTGGTGCAGGGCGAGGTCAAATGGGTGCGCGAGCAGGCGGAACTGGATTTTGATGCCAAAGGAAACGCCATCCATGCGATAGGGACCGTCTCCGATATCAGCAATAGCAAACTGGCCGAGATCGGTTTGCGCGAAAGCCAGCAGATGCAGCGGGCGATCATCGATACGGCACTGGATGCGGTTATCCAGATGGATGCGGGGGGGCGCATCACGGGCTGGAACAATCGGGCGACGCAGATATTCGGCTGGGAACGCGGGGAGGTGCTGGGGCGCTCCTTGGCCGAGACCATCATTCCAGAGCATTACCGTGCGGCGCATGAGAAAGGTCTGAGGCGGGTGTTGCGGGGAGGCGAGTCGAATGTACTGGACTCGCGCATAGAAGTCGAAGGCCTGCATCGCGACGGGCATACCCTGTACATCGAATTGGCTGTCACCCGTATCAAGATCAGCGAGCAGTTGGAATTCAGCGCCTTCATCCGCGATGTGAGCGGACGCAAGCGGGAAGAAGAGCAGTTGCGTCTGGCGGCCAAGGTGTTCGAGAGCACGGCCGAGGCTATCTTGATCACCGATACCAACAACAATGTCGTGGCGGTGAACGATGCCTTTACCCAGATGTCGGGCTACAGCTTTGACGAGGTCAAAGGGCGCAACCCGCGTATCCTGTCTTCGGGGCAGCACGGTGTCGATTTCTTCCGGGATATGTGGAAGTCCCTCCACGAGGGCGGGTTCTGGCAGGGCGAGATCATCGATAGGAACAAGGCCGGAAAGCTCTACTACAAACATATGGCGATCAATGTCGTCAAAGACATGCAGGGTGTTATCACGCATTACGTTTCCATCGCCAGCGATATCTCAGAGCGCAAGGAATACGAAAAAAATGTGCATTTCCTGGCTTATTACGACGTGCTCACCGGCCTGCCGAACCGGACTTTGTTGCGCGATCGCTTGGGCCAGTTGATCGCCGTGTCGCATCGCGATGAAATGCGGTTCGCATTACTGTTCATCGATCTGGACCGTTTCAAATACATCAACGACTCGATGGGGCACTCGGTCGGCGACAAGCTGTTGCAATCCGTCGCGCAACGTTTGCAGACCTGTGTGCGAGAAGGCGATACCGTGTCGCGTATCGGCGGCGACGAGTTCATCGTGCTGCTGCGCGAGGTTGACGAACAGGGCGTGGTGCTGGTTGCCGAAAAATTGCTGAGGATACTGGCGACGCCTTTCAACCTGGGCGGACAGGAAATATCCACCTACGCCAGCATCGGCATAGCGCTCTATCCCACGCACGCCAGCGACATCGACGCATTGATGAAAAACGCCGATGCGGCCATGTATAACGCCAAGGAGAACGGGCGCAACAACTACAAATTTTTCACGCCGGAAATGAATTTCCGCGCCCATCAGGTGTTCTCGATGGAAAAGGATTTGCGCGTGGCGCTGGATCAGGATCAGTTCATGCTGGTCTACCAGCCCAAGGTGGATTTGGCGAGCGGAAAAATATGTGGCGCGGAAGCGTTGATCCGCTGGAAACATCCCGAGAACGGTTTTGTGTCGCCCGCCGAATTTATCCCGGTGGCGGAAGAGACCGGGCAGATCGTGGCTATCGGCGAATGGGTATTGCGTACCGCCTGTTGGCGTTTTGCCT
The DNA here is from genome assembly GCA_004297065.1 of Gallionellaceae bacterium. Lineage (GTDB taxonomy): Bacteria > Pseudomonadota > Gammaproteobacteria > Burkholderiales > Gallionellaceae > PALSA-1006. Next base: position 5,343 of record SCUU01000139.1, on the reverse strand, counting down.
CGTGGCAGAAGCAGGGCATGCCCGTGTTTCCGATTGCGGTGAACATGTCGATCCGGCAATTGCGCCAGCCTAATCTGACCGGGGTCATCAAGGCAGTATTGAAGGAAACCGGCTTGAGCCCGGACTGCCTGGAGCTGGAGATCACCGAAGGCATCATGATGGGGGATAACAAAGCCGCCATGGAATTCCTGACCCGCATGCACAAGCTGGGTGTGCAAATGTCCATCGACGATTTCGGTACCGGCTTCTCCAGCCTGAACTATCTCAAGAACCTGCCAGTGAGCAAGCTGAAGATCGACCAGTCGTTTGTGCGCGACATCGGCTCGGACGAAAGCGATGCGGCCATCGTGCGCTCCATTATCAGTCTGGGGCACAGGCTCGATATGAAAGTGATCGCGGAAGGCGTGGAGACGCTGGAGCAGATCGACTTTCTGCGCATACGCGGCTGCGATGAAGTGCAGGGTTATTTCTTCAGCCGCCCGCTGGCGGCGGACGACTTCATCAGGTTTATTAACGGCGCCCCGCAACTGCCTTAAGGGGATTTCCAATCATCCGGCTTGCATCGTTGATAGAACGCCCGCAAGGCAAGGCGATGACGCATCTCTCGACAAATAACGCAGTACTCTGGCAAAGATGCTTTGCCGCAGTTATAGTCTGGCACATCATAAAAACGAGTTGGGGCAAAACCATGACGGAAGAAATCAAAAGAGTGGGCACGCGTGCCCATATGCCCGATCTGGACTGGAGCCAGGTGCGCGAGACGATGCTGATGCTGGAGCTGGCAACCGGGCAGATCGAGTCGGCGATGAAAGACAGCAATTCATCAGTCGATGTGCTGACCGATAGCTTCACGACGATGGCGGGTTATCTGCATATGATTTCGGGCACGCTTGCCACCTTGCCGGACGAGGGCGAAGTGGGGGATACCAAAAAGAACGTGCTGGAGGCGGCGAACCACGTGACCGGCATGGTGCACCAGTCCATTGTCGCCTTCCAGTTCTACGACAAACTGAGTCAGCGCCTGGGTCATGTTTGCCATAGCTTGGCCGCACTGAATGAGTTGGTGGGCGATCAGCGCCGTATCTTCAGCCCGCAGGAATGGGTTGCGCTACAGGAGAAAATTCGTTCCAAGTACACCACCGTGGACGAGTGCGCGATGTTCGATGCGGTAATGAGCGGGGTGCCGGTGCGCGAAGCGCTGGAGCAGTATATGCGCGGGGTGAAAGACAAAGGCAGCGACATCGATCTGTTTTAGGGCGGCGCTCTGCGCGATTCGTTCTAGGCTTTGATTCCTTCGTATAGCCCCTGCAACGGGTCGCCGCTGCAAGCAGACAACATAAGGGCATTTCTAAAAATCCATATTTCATCCCAACTGATGGAGCTGCTAGCCATTCGACTAAGCCCGCACACCCCACCCGCCGTTGGCGGGCAGAGTACAAGAGCGGGCAAGTCGCTGGTTATGCTGCGTTGCGGAAAAAATTTCTTGCTTACATATCATCCATATGCGGCGCGGCGAAATTTTTTCCGCGCCTTGCATTTGGGCGAAATCTGCATTTTTAGAAGCGCCCATAATGCCCGCGAGCAATAACAGTCCATGAGTCCTGGTCATTTCCACTCCGTTCAGTTTTTGGATTTCGCCCATTGTACGATGCCGGCGGCATTCATTGCGCCTGCCTGGCGTGCGACCTCGCGCCCGCCTTTGAACAATGCCAGCGTGGGAATGCTGCGGATGCCGTAGCGTGCCGCCAGCTCCTGTGCTGTTTCGGTGTTCAGCTTGGCGACGCGGAAATCCGGTTCGAGTTGTTGCGCGGCCTGCTCGAAGGCGGGAGCCATCGTGCGGCATGGTCCGCACCAGGGTGCCCAGAAATCCACCAATACGGGGATGTCGTTGCGTGTGATGTGCTGCATGAAGTTGGCGCTGCTCAGTTCGAGCGGGTGTGCCGTGAACAGCGCTTGCTTGCACTTGCCGCAGCCGGGCTGTTCGCCCAGTTTGTCGGACGGGACGCGGTTTGGCGTAGCGCAGTGCGGGCAAACAATATGCAGGGAGTCGGTCATGGCCGTTCCTCGAAAATAGAATGGTTTGCAAGGTTGGGGAGTTGCGACAAAATTTCAAGCGCCCAATAGCCGTTCACGTCCAACCGCCCCTGTGGTATTGTGTGAGCCAGTTTCGGCCCTATCACCCAATACCGCCATGAGCCTGCTTTCCCTGATCGCCGCCTTATTACTGGAACAACTCCACCCGCTGGCTACACGAAAATATCTGTTCACATGGATGGACAGCTATGTGGATTTTTTCCAGCATCACCTCAATGCGGGGGAGCATAAACACGGCAAGATTGCCTGGTTTGCCGCCATGGGGTTGCCATTGTTGCTGGTGTCGTTGCTGTATTGGCTATTGATGTGCGTGCATCCCGTACTCGCTTGGGCAGGCTGCGTGCTGGTGTTGTATCTCACCATGGGTTTCCGGCGCTTCAGCCATTATTTCACCGACATACATAAGGCATTGCGCAAGCGCGATCCGGATGGCGCGCGCACCCTGCTTTCCGAATGGTGCGGCAAGTCTTGCCATGAGATGAGCGGGGAAGAGGTGGCGCGCGTCACCATCGAGCAGGCCCTGCTGGCTTCCCATCGCAACGTTTTTGGGGTGGTGACCTGGTTCGTCATTTTTATGATGCTCGGGCTGGGGCCGGCGGGGGCAATTTTGTACCGGCTCGGCTTATTCTTGAATGCCCGGTGGGGCACAAAGAGCAGCGAGGATTTCGGCAATTTTGGCGAGTTCGCGCGTCAGGCTTATCGCGTGATGGAATGGTTGCCTTTGCGTTTGACCGCGATGACGTTCGCCATCGTGGGCGATTTTGAAGACACGGTTTATTGCTGGCGCACCCAGGCAAAAAGCTGGCCCGATCCGGAAGAGGGTATCGTGCTGGCGAGCGGAGCCGGTGCGCTGGGCGTGCGTCTTGGCCTGACCGTCGTGCAGGATTCTGCTCCGGTGCATCGTCCCGAAATCGGAATGGATGAAGAGGCCGATGCGGATTTCATGCAGAGCGCGGTCGGACTCGTCTGGCGCGCATTGGTGTTCTGGATGATTATGTTGTTGCTATTGAGCCTGGCGAGGCTGGTGGGTTAGCGATGCGGCGGACGCGAGGGGCGATACCAAGCTCTGCGCTACTGGCGGTACGGCATCGTCCATCCGGCCTGAACACTTGTTTCAATGATGCGCAATCGACTTTTTCCGCATACATCGAACATTCCCGCAACATGATCGCGCAAGCCCGCTGCGGGTTTGCGACGGACTTGTTGAACAAGATTGTCGGGGGCAATGCCCCGTTCGAACTGAGACCCGCCGAAGGCTATCCGGCGGGGAAAGAAAAGACCTATCGGCGCGGCATCCTGCTCACGCACGGCTTGACCGACTCTCCCTATTTCATGCGCCACCTTGCCGCATTCTTTCAAGAGAACGGATTTCGCGTCATGGCGGTGCTATTGCCGGGGCATGGCACACGTCCCGGCGATTTGCTCGAGGTGCGCTGGCAAGAATGGCTGAAGACGGTGGAGTACGGTGTCGAACAACTCGCGCTGGAAGCGGACAACATCTATCTCGCGGGCTATTCCGCAGGTGCTGCACTAAGTCTTTACCACAGCCTGTGCGACCAGCGCGTGCGCGGGCTATTCTTGTTTTCACCGGCCTTCAGAGTCTCTTCCAAGGCGGCTTGGGCCAATTTCCACAAGTCGTACAGTTGGTTGATGCCGTCGGCGAAATGGCTGACGCTCAATTCCGATGCGGACATTTACAAATACGAGTCCTTCCCCAAAAATGCCGCCGCGCAGATGTATGCGCTGACGCGGGCTTTGAAGGCGCGGATGGCCGGGCGCAATGTGCGGATTCCGGTGTTCGCGGTGGCGAGCCAGGACGATGTAACGGTGGATACGGCAGCCACGCTGGAATTTATGATGCAGTTGCGACATCCCGCCGACAAGTTGGTGTACTACTTTTCCGATCCCGCAAAGATTCCAGCGGGATTATCACGAGACAAGATCGAATGTGTGAATAGCGGTTTTCCCGAACAAAAGATTATCAGTTCGGCGCATACCGCCATCGTGTTGCCGCAAGAGGATGCGCACTATGGCGAACGCGGCGAGTATCGCAACTGCATCCATTACTATCCGGAGGAGATGGGGAAATATGCGGCGTGCAATGATCGAACAGTTCAGGTCAGGCAAGGCGAGATCACCGACGAAAATCTCAAGGCGGGTACGATGCGCCGATTGATGTATAACCCGAATTTCGCCGCGATGAAAACTGCCATGCGGCAGTTCATTGCCGGCTTGCCTGCCTGATCCGATGAATCTAAACAGCGGAGCGGATGCTGCAAAAACTGAGCATGTCTCCAAGTGCTTTTTCGGCGTCATTCATGGATTGGAAAACGCCAAGAAATTTCGCTTCGCTGTCATAGAGCCCGCGCCGTGTCTGAGGGTCTATTGTAAGGAATATCTTGAGCATGATCGTCTCCTTTCAAATTCCTTATCGGGCATTTATGGGTAAACTTGAGAGGCGATAAATTAACGAGGAGTTGCCATGTCCAACGAAATGGAAATATTCGTGAAATTGATCTCTCTGGCGAAATGCCTCAAGGGCTTTGGCGTGGAGGATCTGCGCGATCTTTTGAGCATTTCCTCCAAAGCCGTGTGGAAAACGGGGGAGCATGTCTTTATCGAAGGAGAGCAGGGCAGGGATATGTTTATCATTTGCTCGGGCAAGGTGAGCATCTGGCGCAAAAGCGGGGGGGAGAAAGTGAGCCTTGCCAACTTGGCCGAAGGCGAGAGTTTCGGCGAGATGGGCTTGATCCGAGGCGGAGAGCGCAGTGCGGGGGCTACGGCATTGGAACCGACCGTGGCGCTGCGCATCAGCTATGAGCATCTGCATCAGGCGCCTTCTGCGGCGGTCACACTGTACAGAAACTTGGCCAGGGAGCTGGCCGAACGTCTCAAGATCGCCAATGACATCATCGTATTCCAGACTCAAGCCGGGGCAGAGCCTCCGCCATTGATGACGATAGGCCGGAGTCATCACAAGAAGGCAGAACTATACAAACGCTAAGAGCTGGATGCGGTGGGGGGGCTGAAATCCTTGCCGACGAATAAGCTGCCTCTCTTGCCGCTATTCCGCGTATTGAAAGTTGCTTGAACCGGGATAATGCCCGCAAGCTCCCCTCAAACCCATAAGACTTTTCCCTACAAAGTCCGCGCCGCAACTTCCTACGCGATAAATAGCAAAACTCCGATTTCCCCCCCACGCGTCTTTGCGCACAATGCGGCCATCGAAACACACAACGCACCGCACAC
>SCUU01000138.1 GCA_004297065.1 Gallionellaceae bacterium | reverse complement strand
TTTTGTCAGGCAAGGCGCAGACCCGCAGCCGTATGGGGTATACGGCAAGGGGATGCAACGCGGCATGGCGAAAAAAGACGCCGTTTAATGTTTCGTTATTTCTGGTTTGCGACACTAGTTTTCGATTACGGCTGCCTTGGTGTCAGCGCATTACCTTCAAAAAAAATTCCCGTCCAGCTTGCCTTGATGAAATTGCGTATGTTTTGATGATCCGTGCCGTCCGGGTGCTTGAGCACATCGTCGCGGTAATACGCGCCGAAGCAATGCAGGGTTTGCTGTTGCGATAAGCCTTGCAACTGGGCGAACGAGAAGAGTTTGCACGAGCCGGAGTTCTTGCCTGCTTCGTTGAGCAGGTCGCCGTTCTTGAAGGTGGTCGGAGTGAAGTAGTACAGCGCTTCGATGAGCGCTATGGTGTCGTTGAAGGTGAGGCTGTCGGGCGCGTTGTTCAGGCGTTGCAAGAATTCGTTGAGGTTCATGTCTATCCCATTCGAAGCGTCAATAAAAAGGCGGCCTAAGCCGCCTTTTGTTAACGTTGTGGGTGCTTAATCCTTCTCGCCCGCAAAGGCCATTAGCAGGCTCAGCAGGTTGACGAAGATGTTGTAGATGTCCAGATACAGCGTCATGGTCGCCATCACGTAGTTGGTTTCGCCGCCGTGGATGATCTGGCTGATGTCGAACAGGATGTAGGCCGAGAAGATCAGCACGGCGATGGCCGAGATGGTCAGCGACAGCGCGGGCACTTGGAAGAAGATGTTTGCCAGCGATGCGATCAGCAGCAAGATCACGCCGATGAACAGGAACTTGCCCATGAAGCTGAAATCTTTTTTGGTCACGGTGGCGATGGTTGCCAAGCTAAAGAAAATGAGGCCGGTGCCGCCCGCGGCCATGCCCACCAGTTGCGCGCCGTTCTTCAGGTGCAGTGCGTGTTGCAGGATGGGGCCCAGAAACCAGCCAGCGACGAAGGTGAAACCGAGCAGGGCGACGATACCCCATACGCTATTGCGCAGCGCTGTGACCGCGAACAGCATGCCCATCATCACGGCGAACATCAGTAGCGGTGCCATGATCGGGTGCTGTGCCATGAACGAAAAATTGGTCGCCAAGCCGATGAATGCGCCGATGACGGTGGGGATCATGGTCAGCGCCAGCATCATGTAGGTGTTGCGCAGAACTTTGTTCTGTTCCAGCGCGAGCGTACCGGTTTGCGAAATGGTCTGGTATTGCATCATGGTGTTGCCTCCAAGAGATTACGTTTAACGATAGGGTTCGCGAGTGTCGCTCGCCTCTTTAAACAGCGGGCGTAAGACTACAGAAGCAGGGTAAAAGTTGCAATTCAATAGCGGTATTTCTTTCGAGGCGCTTTATCGATCAAGTGCTCTTCGGGTATGATGCGCGCCATTCAGAAGTAGCCTTCTAGTCTGGATGCCGAATACGGAGGTTTGGGTGAGTGGTTTAAACCAGCAGTCTTGAAAACTGCCGAACAGAAATGTTCCGTGAGTTCGAATCTCACAGCCTCCGCCAAATACCCTTAGCAAGCCGTGAATGGTGCTTTTCTTGCTGGAACATGCATTAGTCCCGGGCGGGGCTGTTCAGCCCAAGCCACGGGAAAGACGCTTGGTTTAACTCGTTAATTTAATGCCAAGGTAGCCAACCGCCAGCGCCGGAAACGGCCCGGCAGTTTTTGTTGGATGATCTTGATGTTTGGGCGGGTTTTTCAATCAAATATTTCATTTTTGCCATACTGCCATCCGATTGATTATTTCATTTCTGTCATGTCATAATCCGCCGCCGCTTAACTAGGTTTTCATGCATAGAAATTAAATACAGGTGGTTGTACAAGATCTGCTTTTTTGGAGGAAGAGGAGCAATGGATAAGGATCAGTCTCAAATGAATCACCACGGTTCGCTGCATCATGAGAAGAGCCCTGAGGATGCTGCTCAGCAACATGTGAGCAGCATTCCCGATCAGAAAGCGCTCAATCAGGCCGATATGGATGCGCTTGAAGCACGTTTGTTTGCCATGGCCAAATCGCGCTGCTAATTCGTTTATCCGCATGGATTTACTCTGATGGGAGCACTCCTGGCACTGGTTTCCGGTGTCGTTTTTTTCTTCGCCGGGCAGTCGGTGAGCGCGCGGGAGGGGTGTCCCGTTAGCGATAAAGAATTTTTGCATCAGATCACTTCTTCCAGCGATTGGACGGATGTCCATGCTGTCTTCAAACGGAATTTCCCTGCCTGTCAAGATGATGGGCTTTACTCTGACGGTTATACCAATCTGGTGGTCGGCGTGTTGGCTATGCAGTGGGGCGATCTCCATACACTAGACGAACTGACGGCGCGCGACGACGCCTTCAAAAAATTCGTATTGCGCCATATTGCCATTAGCGCGGGGGAAGATAATTTGCTGCGGGTGTTGCGCAGTGCGCAAGCGGACTGTCCGAAAAATTCTGCCCGTTTGTGTAAAGAGATCGCGGCGCGCAGCAAGCGCGCTTTGAATGGGAAGAAATAATTCGTGCGCTATCGGCATTACAAAGGCGGCATTTACGAGTGCGCATGTGAGGACAGGCTGGAGTCCGATCCGGCAGTAACGCCTGTTATCTACCGGGCGCAAGACGGCAAGCTCTTGGCTCTTCTCAAAAGAATGGAGTCTGGACACGCGCACGCTAAATCAGCGGAATGCCCGCCTTGGGGGCCTGGGCGGCAATGAAAAATATCGGAAAATACGAGATCGTCAAAGAGTTGGGACGCGGTGCGACCAGCACCGTGTACCTGGCGCTCGACCCGTTCAACAACCAGCAGGTGGCGCTGAAGCTGTTCAACTTCGAAACGTTGCATGACAACAGCTCAACCGCCAGAATTTTTCGCAAGCTGCTACTGACGGAAGCCTCTCTCGCGGGTAAGTTATCCTATCCTCATATCGTAAAGATATACGACGCCGTGATGGAGGGCGACGTGAACTATATGGTGATGGAATACGTCGATGGCGAGACGCTGGAGCGTTGTGCGGAAGTGGATAACCTGCTCACGCTCAGCCGGGCGGCGGAAATCATCTACAAGTGCTGCAAGGCCTTGGAGTATGCCCAGTATCAGGGGGTGATTCACCGCGATATCAAGCCGGCCAATATTCTTTTGCGCGGCGAGAGCGATATTAAAATATCCGACTTCGGCGCGGCGGTGATCGAGAGCCAGCAGGCCACGCAGGTGAGCGGCGTGGGGTCGCCCGCCTATATGTCACCGGAGCAAATCAAAGAGCAGGCGCTGACCCATCAGACGGACATCTATTCGCTGGGCGTTACCATGTATCGCATGTTGACTGGCAGATTGCCCTTCGATGCGGCGAATAACTACAGCATGATCTACCAGATCATGAACATCGAGCCGCCGCCGCCCAGCACGTTCAGGCCGGAGATTCCCCCCGAGCTGGATGCCATTGTGCTGCGCGCCATGTGCAAGGACACCCAGCACCGTTACCCGTTGTGGGACGAGTTCGCGCGCGATCTGGTGGCGTTTATCAGTGACAGCGTCGAGCCGCAGGCGGAAATTTTCGATACTGAAAAATTCGATACGCTGCGCTCATTGTCGTTTTTCAAGAATTTTAATGATGTCGAGTTATGGGAGGTGTTGCGCATCAGCGAATGGCACAAATTCCATCAGGATAAACGCATTGTTACCGAGGGCGAAACGGGGGGGCGCTTCTATATTCTGGCGCACGGTACCGTGAAGGTGCTCAAGCAGGGGCGGCTGCTGAGCATGTTGCACAAAGGCGAATGTTTCGGTGAAATGGCGCATCTCTCGGAAAGAGATTCCCGGCGCACCACCGATGTGGTTAGTAAAACGGATATAACCTTGATCGAAATCGACCCGGATGTGCTGGCGAAAGCGACGCAGGGTTGTCGCTTCCAGTTCAGCGATGCCTTCCTGCGCATGTTGGTGAAGCGGCTGGCTGTGGCCAATACGCGCATCTCGCACTTGTTGAGCGACAAGCAGGAAGCAAATTGACTTTTATTGCGGGAGTTAAGAGAGAAATGGGCGGTTACAAAAATATATCGGTTACGGAATTACAGGCTCTGCGGGCAGAGGGCAAGGTGAAGCTTGTCGATGTGCGCACCGATGCCGAAGTGGCGCGCGGTGTTATCACCGGCGCGCAGAAACTGCCCTTGCACCTGTTGCCGATGCGGATCCGGGAGATGGATGCCAATGCGCCGACGGTGTTTTATTGCCAGATGGGCGGACGCTCGGCACAGGCTGCGGCGTTTGCGGCGAATCAGGGCATGAGCAATATCTACAATTTACAGGGCGGTATTACTGCCTGGGCGCAGTCCGGCGGAGAGATCGCGATATGAGCGAGGTCGCATTCGATGTGGAACTGGATGTGCGGCAACTGAGTTGCCCCCTGCCTATCCTGCGCGCCAAAAAATCGTTGGCTGCCATGCCGGGAGGGCAAGTGTTGCGGGTACTGGCAACGGATAATAAGTCGCCTGCCGATTTCGTCGATTTTTGCAACAAGACGGGTAACGAATTGCTGTCGTCCGTCGAGCAGGGCGATGAGTTTGTTTTTCTGATACGCCGCCGTGCGGTGTAGCCCACGCTACCTTTACTCGGCAGCCTTCTTCTCGATTTCCTGCGCGAGAAAATAGGCCATCACGGTACGGATCACCACGATGCCGCCAAGGATCATCAACGTGTCTTTGCTGGGGACGACGATGGTGCCGATGATGTCTCCAGCGAGGAAGAAATCGAGACCCAAGGCCATCTTCTCGCCGATGGCGATGCGGATGTCGCGCAGCGTCTCCTCCAGCGGCAGCTTCTGCGCATAACGCCAGCCCCGGCGTGACAGCATGAGCAAACCATGCAGACTGCCCCAAGTGACCACCGCCGCACCCAGCATTTCGGTGAGCGGTACGATGTATGCGATGACCTCGACCAGAAACTCGTGCAGCATGATCCGCCCCCTTAGCTGAGTTTGATACGCTGTTCTTGCAGTTGGATGAGCGTTGAGCTGAAGTCTTCCAGGCGTTTTTTCTCCTGCGCCACGACAGCGGCTGGGGCGCGTGCAACGAAGCTCTCGTTGTTCAATTTGCCTTCCGCCTTGGCGATTTCGCCGGACAAGCGGGCGATCTCTTTATCCAGACGCTCGCGTTCGGCGGCCACGTCGATCTCTACTTTCAGCATCAGCTTGAAATTACCGACGATGGAAACCGGCGCATCGGTATCGTCCGGCAATGCTTCGAGCACGCTGACTTCGCTCAACTTGGCCAACGCTTGCAGGTAAGGTGCGAAGGTGTTGAGTGTCGCGGCATCGCCCGCCGCGAGCAGCGGCACGCGCAGCGCGGGAGAAAGATTCATCTGGCTGCGCAGGCTGCGGCAGGCGTTGACCATCTCTTGCAGCACGCCGATCTTTTCGATTGCGGCAGGTGCGATGTGCGCGGGGTTCGCCTTGGGGTAGGCTTGCCGCATGATGGTGTCGCCCTGCGCACCGGCCAGCGGCGCAACCTTCTGCCACAATTCTTCCGTGATGAACGGAATGATCGGGTGCGCCAGGCGCAGAATGGTTTCCAGCACGCGCACCAAGGTGCGGCGCGTGGCGCGCTGCTGGGCTGCCCTCACCCCTAGCCCCTCTCCCGGAGGGAGAGGGGAACTTTCGCTCCCTCTCCCATCGGGAGAGGGTTGGGGTGAGGGGGCATTTAGTTGCACTTTGGCCAGTTCCACATACCAGTCGCAATAAGTGTCCCACACCAATTCGTACACGGTGCGCGCAGCGAAGTCGAAGCGGTAGTCCGCGAAGTGCGCCGCCATTTCGTCTTCCGCTTTTTGCAGCAGGCTAATCATCCACTGGTCGGCGGCGGAGTATTCGCGCGGTAGCGATTCGTCCAAGCCCACATCCTGCCCCTCGCAATTCATCAGCACGAAGCGCGTGGCGTTCCACAGCTTGTTGCAAAAGTTGCGGTAGCCTTCGCAGCGCTGCATGTCGAACTTGATGTCGCGGCCGGGCGAGGCGAGCGAAGCGAAAGTGAAGCGCAGCGCATCCGTGCCGAAGGCGGGGATGCCTGCCGGAAATTCTTTGCGCGTGCGCTTCTCAATTTGTTCGGCCTGCTTCGGATTCATCAATCCGGTGGTGCGTTTCTTCACCAAATCTTCGAGGGCGATGCCGTCGATCAGGTCGATCGGGTCGAGCACGTTGCCCTTGGACTTGCTCATTTTCTGGCCTTCCGCATCGCGGATCAGGCCGTGTACGTACACATCCTTGAACGGGATTTTTCCGGTGATGTGCTTGGTCATCATCACCATGCGCGCCACCCAGAAGAAGATGATGTCGAAGCCGGTGACCAGTACGGAGGAGGGCAGGTATTGCTGCACAAATTCGTTCTGCGCGTCGAACGGTTTGCCTTCTTCCCAGTCCAGCGTGGAGAACGGCCACAGCGCGGAAGAGAACCAGGTGTCGAGCACGTCGTTGTCGCGGTCTAGCTGTCCGGCGTAACCCACTTTGTCCGCCAGATGGCGCGCTTCGGCTTCATCGTGCGCGACGAACACTTCGCCGTTCACGCCGTACCAGGCGGGAATCTGATGCCCCCACCACAGTTGGCGCGAGATGCACCAGTCCTGAATGTTGTTCAGCCACTGGTTGTAAGTGTTGACCCAGTTCTCGGGGTGGAACTTGATCTCGCCGGAAGCGACGCATTCCAGTGCCTGCTGCGTGATGCTCTTACCGCCGTCACCCGGCGACCGGCTCATCGCGACGAACCACTGGTTGGTCAGCATCGGCTCGATCACCACGCCGGTGCGGTCGCCGCGCGGTACTTTTAGTTTGTGCTTCTCGGTTTTGACCAGATAGCCCTGCGCTTTGAGGTCGGCAACAATCACCTTGCGAGCCTCGAAGCGCTCTAACCCTTGGTATTTGCTTGGTATGATTGCATCCAAGAGTTCTTGTTTAGATAGCTCGAAATAAGCGTATGCCTGCTTACGGGTGAAATCATTAGTGTTATTTTCCGACCTCAACCAAAAAAGATCAACCGACTCTAGTAGTGTATTTTTTGAATACACATTCCCAGCTTTGTCAAACATTGATATGTTTGGAAGACAATGTTTAACTCCTATTTGCTGGTCGTTAAAATCATGCGCAGGAGTTACCTTTACTACACCGGTACCGAACTTTCTATCAACGTACTCATCTGCGATAACAGCAACTTTTCGGTTGCATAGCGGCAAAATTACTGTTTTGCCAACCAAGTGTTTGTAACGCTCATCTTCTGGATGAACCATTACAGCTATGTCACCTAGCATGGTTTCTGGACGTGTAGTGGCAACTGTCAAATGACCAGAACCATCCGCCAATGGATAGTTGATGTGCCACATAAAGCCATCTTCTTCTTCTTGTATCACTTCGAGGTCAGAGACTGCGGTACCCAACTTTACATCCCAATTAACCAATCGTTTGCTTCGATAAATTAGGCCTTCATAAAATAGGCGCACGAAAGTCTCGGTGACCGAACGCGACAAACCTTCGTCCATCGTGAAGCGCTCGCGCGACCAGTCGGGCGAAGTGCCCAGGCGGCGCATCTGCCGGGTGATGGTGCCGCCGGAATACTCCTTCCACTCCCACACTTTCTCGATAAATTTTTCGCGCCCCAAGTCGTGGCGCGAAATGCCCTGCGCGTCGAGCTGGCGTTCCACGACGATCTGCGTGGCGATACCCGCATGGTCGGTGCCCGGTTGCCACAAGGTATTGTCCCCACGCATGCGGTGGTAGCGTGTGAGCGCATCCATCAAGGTCTGGTTGAAACCATGCCCCATGTGCAGCGTGCCGGTCACATTGGGTGGCGGCAACTGGATGCAGAATGATTCGGATTTGTTGGCATCCACACCGGCCTTGAAATAGCCTGCACTTTCCCATTTGTCGTACCAGTAGGCTTCGGTGGTTTTCGGGTCAAAACTTTTTGCGAGTTCGTTGGTGTTCATGCTGATACTGTTTGGTTGGGGGGCTGCGGAGAGGGGCGCGATTATACCTAATCCACCGCTCCCCGCAGAGGGCTGCGGTTCGGCCGATGCGATCAGTTGCGCGCGGATTAATTCCGGCAAAGCGCGCTGAAGCTCCGGCCAGTCTATGTCGGTCTGGAATTCGGAATGCCCGAACAGCCATGCTTCGATGCGCGCAACGAGGTCGTCGGCGAACCGCTCGCTCTGCGCGGCGGAGAGGGTAAGGGATGGGACGTGCAAAGACGGCGCGGGAATTGCGATAGCGGCTTGTTCGGTGGGAGCAGCTTCATAGGGGCGAGCAGCGCGATTGAGCGCAGAGCTAACATCCCCTCCCCCTTGCAGGGGGAGGAGCGGGTCTTGCTCGAATAGACAATGCGGGGCATGTTCAGGGCTCGCTTCTACGACAGCTTCGCTGGCTAACGGAGCGATTGCTATCACCACCTCTTCCGTCAAAACCGGAATATCGAGCGGCGGCTCACCCACCACATCGGCCAACACCGGAATCTTCGCCCAGCGCGCCAGTTCGTCGGATATATCCGTCATCGCTCAAGCTCCCGGCTTCTGGCGCAAATCGAAGTGGCGCATCTCGTAACCGCGATCCTTGTAAAACTTATAGCGCTCGCGTCCCAGCTTGGCGTCATCATCGTCCTGACTCACGATTTCGATGACGCGCTCGAAGCGGCTAAAAAACGGCAGACACTCGTTGTGCAAACTGATGAGCAATTCGGAATGAGGGAAAGTCTCGTCGTGACCGATCACCACCGGCATCATCGCGGCATCCGCCTCATGGCTGCGGCAATGCGGCATGAACGCGGTCGGCGGAAAATGCCACAGCAACTTGTCCAGTTGGCTGGCCATCGCCTCGTCCGGCACATGCAGCAACACGCGCAGCCCGTTCTGCATGGCCTTCTGGCTCAGTTGGCACGCGGTGCGCAGCTTGTCTTCGCTGCCGGTGTAGAAATCGACTTTGGTCACGTTTGGGAAGAAGGCGGTTGATAAAAGGCCGCGCGATTATAGCAAAGGCTGAGGGCGCGTCCGCTTCATGGCATCGGGTTTGGTGCTGCAACATTCAGCTCCATGGATTTTGCGGACATGCCCAACAGTCACTCGGCGATTAAAACCCCGCATGCGCTGCCCAGAAATGGGCGGGAGTCACGATGGGATAACGCTCGCTCATTACCAGTAAAGGGCACCTCTAAAAATTCATATTTTAGTTGCGGCATAACCTGAAGGTTAGCCTACACAGCAACTTCGTTGTATCCCAACTGGTGGAGCTACTGGTGAAACAACCAGCCATCTCACTAAGGCAGCAAGCTGCCAAGTGATTGGTTATAGCCATTCCACTAAGGTTGCCAAAAGCGGCAACCAAGTGGCTGGTTATGCTGCGTTGCGGAAAAAATTTCTTGCTCGC
>SCUU01000160.1 GCA_004297065.1 Gallionellaceae bacterium | reverse complement strand
TAGATCTGCAACGCCCATCACACCTAATCCAATTCTTCGTGATTCTTTTGATGCAACGTCAATCTCTTGGACTGGATAATGGTTCATGTCAATTATGTTGTCAAGAAATCTTGTCGTCTTTCTAATTGTCTCTTCATATCTTTGCCAATCAAATTCATACTGACCATCTGCTTTTCGTTTTACAAGATTTGCCAAGTTGATGGATCCAAGATTGCATGACTCGTATGGATAGAGACTCTGTTCCCCACATGGATTAGTGGCACGCAGTGGCATACCCCTTGCTTTTGCAAACACATTGTACTTGTTGATCAGATCAAAAAAGATCAGACCAGGCTCTGCACTCTTCCATGCAGATAGTGCTATCAGATCAATTAGTTGATGTGAGTTAATCTCACGAATCGGTGATTTGTCGCGAGGATTGCGAAGCATGTACTTGCCGTCTTCTGTGTTTACAAGTGCTTGCCAAAAGTCCTCCCATACCCCTACACTGACATTAAAGTTCTCCAAAATACCTGGCTGTGTCTTGTTTGTGATAAATTTTTCAATGTCTGGGTGCCATGTCTCTAAAATTCCCATGTTTGCACCTCGACGTTTTCCGCCTTGCTTTACAACCTCAGTGACTGTGTTTATTATATTCATAAAGGAGACAGGTCCTGATGCAACACCTGATGTTGATGCAACAATGTCTCCTTCTTGTCGCAGATCAGAATAGTTTATTCCAACTCCGCCACCTGACTTGAAGATTAGTGCAGCATCTGATGTTGATTTCATGATTTTTTCCATGTCATCTTGCATATCAAGCACAAAACAGGCAGATAGCTGGCCTAAACGGCCTCCGGCGTTCATCATCGTTGGCGAGTTTGGCAAAAAGTCTTGCAATGTCATCAGTTCCATGTATTCTGTTATCTTGTCTGCATAGTCATCAAGCTTCTTAGATGCGATCAAAGTCAAGAGTTCTTTGAAGCTAAGCTTCATCTGTCCTTTCTTTGCCAAGCTGATGTAGTGGTTTATCAGTCCTCTGAAATGCCACTTGTTTAGATAGTAATCACCTATCTTGAATTTGTAGTCAAAATCACCAAGTTTGTCAAGGTATCTTTTTGCTTCTTCAGTGTCCTGCTTTATGTTGCCTTCAATTGAAAAGACCTTGTTGTCATACAAGACATCTCCAAGTCCTACCAAAATTGCAACTCGCTCAAACATTGCTTCTGGGCTTTCAATAATTTCGCTTTTGTTGTTTCGCATCAGGTATCTTGATGCAAGTACTCTCAAGCAATTGAGATCAAACTTTTTTGCTACTGGATCAAGAAGCTTGGTGTTTAGCACCTTCATTTTTTCGTCTCTTAGTTTACGGCGTTCATGTCTATACACAATGTAGGCTTTGGCTATTTCACTATAGCCGCGTTCAATTAAGGTAGATTCTACCATATCTTGAATATCTTCAACGCTTGGTGGGTGTGATGCAGCAAAACCCTGTTCTATTAATTTTTTCAAAACCCCACCTGTTAGTTCTTCTGCTAAACCACGGTTTGCTTCACCCGTAGCTGCAATCGCCTTGTATATGGCGTTTGTAATTTTGTCTTTGTTAAAATTCGTTACCTTGCCATTTCGTTTGCGAATTTCAACGATCGAATCTTCTATTTTAGAAAAGTCTGTCATAAGT
>SCUU01000137.1 GCA_004297065.1 Gallionellaceae bacterium | reverse complement strand
TCACTCGACATTGGATTACATCAGTCCGATGCAGTTCGAGAAAAACTGGTTTGCGGCACGGTTGAAGAAGGCCGCATAATGAACTTGTTAAGATGTACGGATTACAGGGGCAAGGTCAGTCTTGAAAATCGTCAGCATCTTTAACGGGAGATTTATCATCATCACCAAACGATTTATAAGCTTGTTCAATTGTTCTTCTCATTTCATCAGGGAAGCGTCCTTCGTGCCTGTCTCTAAAGGTATCTGCTCGAGCCAACCATAATGCTTTTTTCTCAAGCAGAGATACGAATTTAGCTAAATCCAAATAGCGCCAAAGTTTTTGGCTTTCCTCAAGCTCATCATCAATTTCTAAAAAGACTGGTGACATAACCCTCCCATAAGTTATGCATGCACTTTTGATGGATGCTCATTCCACGGTGCTACCTTGAATAACAGCAGCATCCCCGGCACCGCCAGCAGCGCGCACAGCAGGAAAAATCCCGTCCATCCCAGCGTCTCCACCAGCCACCCCGTCGCGGCATTGGCGAAGGTGCGCGGCATGGCGGCGAGGCTGGTGAACAGCGCGAACTGCGTGGCGGTGTAAGCGGGGTGGGTGCTGCGCGCGATGAAGGCGACGAAGGCGGCGGTGCCCAGCCCCACGCCCAGGGCTTCGAGGCCGATGACGAAGGCGAGTTGGGCGAGCGCCACGCCGGTCATTTCGTCGTGATGGCCGATGGAAGCCAGCCATGCGAAGCCGAAGATAGACACCAGTTGCACCACGCCGAACAGCCACAGCGCGCGGTTGATGCCGATCTTCACCATCCACAAGCCGCCGAGCAGGCCGCCGATGACGGCGGGCCACAGCCCGGCGTTTTTGGCGATCAGGCCGATCTGCGTCTTGGTGTAGCCCATGTCCATGTAAAACGGCGTGGCCAGCGCGGTACACATGCTGTCGCCGAGTTTGTAGAAGAACAGGAAAGCGAGTATCAGCAGCGCGCTGTTCCAGCCTTCGCGCGTGATGAATTCGTGGAAAGGTTCAACCACGGCGGCGCGCAAGGTCTTGGGCGGCGTGGCGCGGTGAGGCTCCTTTACCAGCAGCGTCATCACCAGACCGGGCAGCATGAACAGCGCGGTGACGATGAACACCATGCCCCACGGCAGCGAGTCCGCGAGAATCAGCGACAGCGAACCCGGCACCAGCCCGGCAACGCGGTAGGCATTCACATGCACCGAGTTGCCCAGCCCCAGCTCGGCATCGCTCAACAATTCGCGGCGGTAGGCATCCAGCACGATGTCTTGCGTGGCACTCAGCAGCGCGAGCAAGGTGGCGATCCACGCGATGGTGTGCAAATCGCTTTGCGGCGAGAAGCCGCCCATCGCGGCGATCACCAGCAGCAGTCCGAGCTGCGTCAAAAACATCCAGCCGCGCCGCCGCCCCAGCACGGGCAGCACGTAGCGGTCGAGAAACGGCGACCACAAAAATTTCCACGTGTAGGGAAACTGGATCAGCGCGAACAGGCCGATGGTCTTGAGGTCAACGTGTTCGCCGCGCAACCATGCGGGCACGAGGTTGAACAGCAGGTACAGCGGCAGGCCGGAAGAGAACCCGGTGAACACGCAGATGAGCATGCGGCGCGTGAAGAACTGTTGCCAGACGCTCATATTGAATACCCTCCCCCCAGCCCTCCCCCGCTCGCGGTGGGGGGAGCACATCTTTCCCCTCTCCCACATGTGGGAGAGGGGTTGGGGGAGAGGGTGTTTGTTGCGAAGTTAAAGGCCACGCTGAAAACGATACACGGCCATGCTGCCGAACAGATTAGGCAGGATGAGGACTTCGTTGTCGCCGGTCATCACGCGCCGTTCCAGAATATGCACATGATGGTCGGTGCAAAAGGTTTCGAAGTCATCCAGCGTACACAGGTGGACGTTGGGTGTGTCGTACCACTGATAGGGCAGCTCTTCCGAAACGGGCATGTGGCCGCGTAGCACGTTGAGACGCGCTTTCCAGTAGCCGAAGTTGGGGAAGCTGACGATGCCCTCGTGTCCCACGCGCAGTATTTCCTGTATCAGCGGTTCGGTGTGGCGTGTGGCTTGCAGCGTTTGCGACAGGATGACGTAATCGAACGAGTTGGATTCGAAATCCTTTAAGCCCGAATCCAGGTCGTTCTGAATCACGTTCACCCCGCTCTCGATGCAGGCGACGATTCCGGCATCGCTGATTTCGACGCCGTAGCCGCGCACATTGCGCTCGCGTTTCAGATATTGCAGCAGGCTGCCGTCGCCGCAGCCGAGGTCGAGCACCGAAGCGCCCTGCGGTATCCATGCGGCAATGGCGGCAAAGTCGGGGCGGGTTGCGGCGAGCATCGCGTGGGTACTCATGCTGCATTCTCCCGGTGAATGTTATTGAGATAACCCTGCATCACGTCGAAGTAATGCGGATGCTCCATCAGAAAAGAATCATGCCCGTGCGTGGAGGTGATCTCCGCGTAGCTCACGTTGTGGCGGTTATGCAGCAGGGGGCGCACGATCTCGCGCGAGCGCTCCGGCGAGAAGCGCCAGTCGGTGGTGAACGACACCACCAAAAAGTCGGCGCGTGCCGCCGCGAAGGCTTGGTTCAAATCGCCGCCGCAGGCGTGGGCGGGATCGAAGTAGTCCAGCGCCTTGGTCATCAGCAGATAGGTGTTCGCGTCGAAATAGGCGGCGAATTTGTCGCCCTGATAGCGCAGGTAAGATTCGATCTCGAACTCGACCTCGAAGCCGTAATTGAGTTTTTCCGCGCGCAATTCGCGCCCGAATTTATCCGCCATCGCATCGTCGGAAAGATAGGTGATGTGCCCCAGCATGCGCGCCAGACGCAGGCCGCGCGTCGGCACCACGCCGTGCGCATAATAATCGCCGCCGTGGAAATCGGGATCGGTGAGGATGGCGTTGCGCGCCACGTCGTTGAACGCGATGTTCTGTGCGGTAAGGCGCGGCGCGCTGGCGATGGCCAGCACATGGCGCACGCGCTCGGGATAAGCCAGCGACCATTGCAGCGCCTGCATGCCGCCGAGGCTGCCGCCGATGACCGCGGCGAATCGTTGGATGCCGAGGTGGTCGGCTAAGCGCGCTTGCGACGCTACCCAATCTTCCACGGTAATCACGGGAAAGCTGGAACCGTAAGGCTTGCCGGTTTCAGGATCGATGCTGATGGGGCCGGTGGAGCCGTGACAGCCGCCGAGGTTGTTCATGCCGATCACGAAGAATTTGTCGGTGTCGATGGGCTTGCCGGGGCCGACCATGTTGTCCCACCAGCCGATGTTCTTGGGCGCGTCGGCGTAATAACCCGCGACATGATGATGGCCGGACAAGGCGTGACAGATGAGGATGGCGTTAGACTTGTCGGCATTAAGCGTGCCGTATGTCTCGTACACCAACTCGTAACGCGGCAACACCGCGCCGCTTTTGAATTGCAGCGGAGTGTCAAACTGGGCGCGCTGCGCGCTGACGATACCAACCGAAGAAACCACTTAGCAGCTCCCAAACGAAAAACCCGCTCAGCTTGGGGCTAGAGCGGGTTCACTCGCTTTAGCTGGTATGTTTAACGTGCCCCGCAAGCTGAACTCAAATCGGCACGGGACGCAGTTTCCGTATTTTGCGGGGGGCTGTCAACATCATTAACCACACATTGTCGCGAGCTTTTGATCTGTCCGGTTTTGTAGCGCGCAATCTGTCCGGTTGTCATATTGCCCGAGGAGGGCGATATGAAGCCGACACAAGTGCTACAGGAGATACGGAAGATGAGAT
>SCUU01000136.1 GCA_004297065.1 Gallionellaceae bacterium | reverse complement strand
CCTCTAATTTGTACTCCAGTGTGTACGCCGCTCTCTTGCCATTTTCTGCTGTCATTTTTGCGTCTCCTTAACTTGAATTTTATACCCGGTTAAGAAATACGTTTTTACGGGGCAAGGTCATCTATTTACAATACCCGCTGCTACTCCAGTAGCAGTTTCAAGTCTCATAGAATCTGCGTTTGTACTTTCATGGGGGGATTATGAGTCTTGCCTAAATCGTGTTCGCACGTGCTTGGAATTAATTCTTGATGGTCTTCACATAAAGCGATTTACAGTCAAGAATGGGCGAAGGGAGAGGCTTTCCTTGTATGCACGAATTAAGCTTGCTCAAGTCAAAGCCCCATCTACTGAGCCATTTCTTATGGCTGTCAGACATCTTGGTAATGCAGGAAGCCATAGCGGCGGTCTTACGCGTGAAGATGCATTTGATGCTTTGGATTTACTGGAGGCAATTGTAATTACACGGTACGGTAACCAGAAAATAGTTAATCGACTTGCGCAGAAGATCGAAAAGAATAAAGGGCCGCTAAAACGAAAAACCAAGTAGTGTGGGCACAAAATGCCCTCGCGGTGGTTTTAGGTTTTTTTCCTTCCCCTGTGCGCCGCCGAGTAGCGCAGGCTGGTCAGGGGATTTCGGCGAGGACTGATGAAACAACTAGCCAATCGACTAAGCTGGCAAAAAACGCCAGCAAGTCGCTGGTTATGTCCGAGCGCGTAGCGCGAGTTCCGCAGCCGCCTGACCAGTCGAGCAACGCAGGGTGCCGCGCAGCGGCGGCAAACTGGGGTCGCCTTTTCTTTGGTTACTTTCTTTTTGGCGAAGCAAAAGAAAGTGACTAGCTGTCGGGCTACCCCCGACGGTGTTGGTTTGAAGGAAGAGGGAATGCAACGAGCGTTCCCTCACCCTAACCCTCTCCCTGTGGGAGAGGGGACAAAACCCCGCGGGCTGTGCCCATCCTTCGACATACCGCGCTATGCGCGGCACTGATGAAACAACTAGCCATTCGACTAAGCCCGCAAGCGGGCAAGTCGCTGGTTATCAGGACGAACGGTTTCAGGTGTGCGTTATGAACAGCCTCAGTGAAATTAAAAATTAGAGATACAACCTTGAACCTCCAACCCGAAAACACAAAAATCGTCGAAGTTTCCGCCGCCGTTCTGCAACGTGATGACGGTTCCTTTCTCCTCGCTCAACGCCCCGCCGACAAGATATGGGCGGGCTATTGGGAGTTTCCCGGCGGCAAGGTCGAGCCGGGCGAATCGGCGCATCACGCCCTGGTGCGCGAGCTGCGCGAAGAGCTGGGCATAGAGGTGCAAACCGCCTATCCGTGGCTTACGCGCGTATTCACTTATCCGCATGCCACGGTGAGGCTGAGTTTCTTTCGGGTGACGGAGTGGAGCGGCGAGCTGCATCCGCATGAGGGGCAGGAGTTTGCTTGGCAGTTACCCCCCATCCCCACCCTAGCCCTCCCCTTGAAGGGGAGGGGACAGGTTTCGCTGTCCCCAATACTTCCCGCCAACGCGCCCATCCTGCGCGCGCTGGAACTGCCGCCACTGTATGCGATCAGCAATGCTGCCGAGCTGGGCGTGGAGCCTTTCCTGTCCAGCCTGCAAGCCAAGCTGGATGAGGGTTTGCGGCTGGTTCAGCTGCGTGAGAAAGACCTCGCCCCCGATGCGTTGCGTGTGCTCGCCCAGCGTGTGGTGGCGCTGGCTCACGCGCGCAGTGCGAAGGTGTTGCTGAATGGTGATATGGCATTGGCGCAGGAAGTGGGCGCTGACGGCGTGCAGTTGAGTGCGACGCAACTGGCCGGATTAAACGAGCGTCCCCCAGTGGATTGGTGTGCGGCGTCGTGCCATAACGCGGAAGAGTTGCGCCGTGCGGAGGAATTGGGTTGTGATTTCGCGTTGCTCTCTCCGGTGTTGCCGACCCGATCACATCCGGGTGCGCCGCATCTTGGGTGGGAGCGCTTTGCGGACATCGTGGTGGGTTCGTCTATTCCGGTGTACGCGCTGGGCGGGTTGACGCATGAGGATATGCAAACCGCATGGCAATGCGGCGCACACGGCATCGCGCTGTTGCGTCAGGCCTGGGTTTCCTGATCCCCGGAATCGTGTTCGCGCACTTCGACGCGGTATTCTTCGTTCGCCCATTTCCCTAGGTCGATCATTTTGCAGCGCTCGCTACAAAACGGGCGGTAGCGGTTGGCGGTATCCCAGACATGTTCTTTGCCGCATTGCGGACACGCAACGACGGGTGGTTTGTTGGCGGTCATTACAGCGAGCAGAAAGTTAAGTCGAAGGGGACGTCGTTGTCGTACAGGGTGGTCTTGGCCGCGTAGTCGGCGGTGACGAAGCGGATGTTCAGCGCGTATTTGTTGGCGCTGACTTCGGGGATGCAGGGTCTTTCTATTTCGAGGTGGATGCGCAACATTTGCGCGACTTTGCCCCCCTGCATTTGCTGGAAGCTGCCGTGCAGGGCGGTAAAGTGATGCACTTTGCTGCTTTCGCGCAGCAGCTTGAGGATGATGCCCAGGCTCTCTTGCAGAGGCAGCATGGGGTTGAGCCATCCTTGCAGATGCGCACGTCGTGCTTCGCTGCTCTGGTGTTGCCAGTAGTGGTAGGAAGGCAGGTCGAATTCGCACACGCCGCCGGGGATGCAAGCGCGTTGTTTGATGCCCATGAGCCATTCGTTTTCGCGCAGGTGCTGGCCGATTTTGCCGTTCATCGAGAGCAGGTCGGTGCTGGCATTGTCGATCTCGTTGAGGATGGCTTCCAGTGCGGCTTCGGAAATTGCGGGGTTGCTGTGCAGCGCAAACAGTATTTTTTTTTGCCGTTCGAGTTCTTGCAGCAGGTCGGACTTGAGGTCGGCACGTGCGGCGACTTCGAGGATTTCGAACAACACGCCGAGTGCGGCATGATGGTCGATGCTGTCGTCGCGTTTAATCAGCAACTCCACTCGAGAGAAGAGATCCTCCAGCCGCAGCAAGGTGCGCACACGTTCGTTCAGGGGAAACTCGTAGCTGATCATCGAGAAAATCGAGGTGTCGGTTAATTTGGTTCGGAACGATATATGGAGTGCCGCATAGCGTCAATCGCTTCCCCCGGCTATTGCTTTATAGCGGCCATGCAGTTGTGCGACTTGGCCGGTCAGCGCGGCCAAATCGCCATCGTTGCGGATGACGTCGTCGGATAGCGCCAGACGTTGGGCGCGGGCGGTTTGTTGCGCCATGATGGCTTGCACGCCGGCTTGATCGAGCCCGCTGCGCTGCATGGTGCGGGCGACCTGGGCCGCTTCCGCACAATCGACCGTGAGCGTGCGGTCCAGCCAGGTCCGATAATTGCCGGTTTCGAATAGCAGGGGGATGACCACCAGCGTGTAAGGCGCATCCGTGGCGGATGCGGCCAGTTGTTGGGCGTGCGCAAGGATGGCCGGATGCAGGATGGCTTCCAGGCGTTTTTTCTCGGACGGATCGGCGAAGATCAGTGCGCGCATTTTGTTGCGGTCGAGCGCGCCGCCGACATCGAGGTATGCGGAACCGAAGGCGGCGCGGATTGCCGCGATGGCGCCGCCGCCGGGCCGGGTGAGCTGGCGCGATAGCGCATCGGTGTCGATGATGCGTGCGCCCAGTTTTTCGAATAATGCCGCCACCGTGCTTTTGCCGCTGCCGATGCCGCCGGTGAGCCCGATCAGCAGGTGTTTGCGTGCGGCAGCACCGCTCATGGCGCGGCCATGAATTGCAAGTAGCTTTGCGTCAGGAGAGAACCCCAGAACAAGGCGATCAAACCGCCGCCCGCAAGGTAAGGGCCGAACGGGATAGGGATGTCGCGCCCGTGTTTGACCGCGACAATCAGGGTGACGCCGACTACCGCACCGACAACGGACGAAAGCATGATCACCAGCGGCAGCATTTGCCAGCCCAGCCATGCACCGATGGCGGCGAGCAGTTTGAAGTCGCCGTAGCCCATGCCTTCTTTGCCGGTGGCGAGTTTGAACAGCCAGTACACGCCCCACAGCACCACATAGCCGGCGATAGCGCCGATCACCGCATTGGGGAGGCCGGTAAAGGCGTTGTTCAGGTTGAATAGCAGCCCCAGCCAAAGCAGCGGCAGGGTGATGTCGTCGGGCAACAACTGCGTGTCGAGGTCGATGCAGGTGAGCGCAATGAGCGCCCAGACAAACAGGAGCGCGGCGACTCCGGCCAGGCCGAAGCCGAAATGCCATGCGGCATAAGCACTCAATATGCCGCTGAGGGTTTCCACAAGCGGGTAGCGGATCGAAATGGGTGCCTTGCAACCTTTGCATTTGCCGCCCAGTACGAGGTAGCTGATGAGCGGGATGTTTTCCAGCGCGCCGATCTTGTGGTTGCAGTTCGGGCAGGCAGAACGCGGGGTGAGCAGGTTGTAGGGGGCTTCGGGCTTGGGTTCCACGCCGGACAATTCCGCGCATTGCGCGCGCCAGCCGCGCTCCATCATCTTGGGCAGGCGATGGATGACAACATTCAAAAAACTGCCGACGACTAAACCGAGGATGCCGGACAGGGCGATGAACAGGGGCGGGTAGGCTTGCAGGTCTTGAAGGAAGGTCATCGCGGCTTCAGGTTGGTTTATAAAAAAGGCGCACCCGTATCGAGGATGCGCCTGTTGCAACAGGCTGGTTTTACCCGACAGCCTGGCCCATCTTGAAGATCGGCAAGTACATCGCCACCACCATGCCGCCGATGAGTGTGCCCAGCACTACCATGATGACGGGTTCCATCAGGCTGGATAGCGCTTCCACCGCATCGTCCACTTCGGCTTCGTAGAAGTCGGCCACCTTGGAGAGCATGCTGTCGATGGAGCCGGACTCTTCGCCGATAGCGACCATTTGCAGCACCATGCTGGGGAATACGTTGGTGTTTTGCATGGCGACGGTCAGGCCGCTACCTGTGGTTACTTCGCGCTGGATGGCTTTGGTGGCATCGTAATAGACCGCGTTGCCTGCCGCGCCCGCGACCGAGTCGAACGCTTCGACCAGCGGTACGCCGGCCGCGAACATGGTGGACAAGGTGCGCGTCCAGCGCGCGATGGTGGCTTTGCGCACCAGCGCCCCGAATACGGGAACTTTGAGCATCAGGGTGTCCATGGCGCGCTGCATTGCCTTGCTGCGTTTCCATGTATAAAAAAACCAATAACCGCCGCCGCCGATGCTGCCGAATATCGCCCACCACCAAGTGACGAAAAAGTCGGAGGCGGCCATAACCACCAGCGTGGGGGCCGGCAAATCCGCACCGAAGTTCTTGAACATCTCTTTAAACGCGGGAATAACGAAAATCATGATCACCGCCGTGATGACAAAGGCGATGACGATGATGGAAACAGGGTAGAACAGAGCGGATTTGATCTTGCTTTTGATGGCCTGAATTTTTTCTTTGTATGTCGCCAGGCGATCCAGCAAGCTGTCCAGAATACCCGCCTGCTCACCGGCACCGATCAGGTTGCAAAACAGGTCGTCGAAGAACAGCGGATATTTGCGGAATGCCTGTTCCAGGCTGCTGCCGGTTTCCACATCGGTCTTGATGTCCATCAGCAGGCGCGCCACGGCAGGGTTGTCGTGCCCCTTGCCCACGATGTCGAAAGCCTGCAACAGCGGCACGCCGGATTTCAGCATGGTGGCGAGTTGGCGGGTGAACAGCGTGACGTCCTTTTCGGATACGCTGCCGCCTTTACCGGAGGTTTTTTTGATTTTGCTGACGGTGATGCCCTGGCGGCGCAGATTGGCGGAAACCGCAGCTTCGCCGGGGGCGCGCATTTCGCCTTTGGCTGCTTTGCCCGACTTGTCTTTGCCTTCCCAGCTATACAGATATTCTTTTGTTTTTTCCGCTTTGCTTGCAGTGGCCATACTGTTTCCTCAGCTCAATAATCACAACGGCAAGTGATCAGAGTCGTTAACAAATCTCACCAATAGACAGGATTATAAAGATTTTTTGCATCATGCTTGGCTTTGTGCCCATTGTAAAGCGCTAGAAACTATTCGGCTGTTGCGGGGGCGCGATAAAAATCCGTGCGACCTTCACCACGCGGTCTTGCGTCTGAAGGATCTCGATCGGGTAACCGCTGATTTTTAAACTGGTGCCGGCTTCGGGGATATCTTCGAGATGTTCCAGTATCAGCCCGTTCAGGGTTTTTGCGCCGTCCAGCGGAAAGTGCAGTCCCATCTTGCGGTTCAGGTCGCGCAGCAGCGTGCTGCCCTCGATGAACAGGCTACCGTCTTCTTGCCGGAAAAATTTGCCGGTTTGCGCGGGCGATTGGGTGGTGAAATCGCCGACGATCTCTTCCAGGATATTTTCCAGCGTTACCAAACCCAGCAACTCGCCGTACTCGTCCACGATCAGCCCCAGACGCAGATGGCGTTCCTGAAAGTGCTGGAGTTGCGTGAGCAGCGTGGTGTTGGACGGGATGAAATACGGTTCCTGCAACAGCTCACGCAGGGCTTCGGCGCTGAACGTCTCCTGCTGTAGCGGGGCGAGGGTCTTGCGCACATGCAGGATGCCGACGATATTGTTCAGTGCGCCTTCATACACCGGCAGCAGGGTATGGTGACAGGTCGCCAATTGCTGCTTCAGGACGTCGGCATCGGCATGGATGTCGAGTGCCTCGATCTGACTGCGCGGGATCATCACGTCATCGACCTCGACCCGTTCCAGATCGACCAGATTGAGCAGCATCTTCTGGTGTTTGTGCGGCAGGAACTGTTCCGCCTCCAGTACCAGCATGCGCACCTCTTCCAGACTCACCTTCTGTTTGCTCTGGTCGGTTTGCACCTTGATGCGCAACAGCGACAGAAAACCTTTGACGAGGGCGCTGGCAACCGAGACTACCGGATGAAAAAGCGTGATTAGCGGTGCGAGAAAGTAGCTGGAAGGCAGCGCGACACGTTCAGGATAGCTCGCGGCGATGACCTTGGGCATGATCTCGCTGAATACCAGTAGCACGAAAGTGATAAGCAGCGTGCCCAGCAGTAATGCCAATTCGCTGGCACCGAACAGACGCAAAATGACGATGTTGGTGATGGCTGCCGCCGCCACGTTCAGCAAAGTATTACCGAACAGAATCGAACCGAGCAGTTTGTCCACTTTGGAGAGCAGTCGTCCGGTCAATTTCGCGCTGCGGTTGCCTTTGCGTATCAGATGATTCAGGCGATGGCGGTTGATCGCCATCATGCTGGTTTCTGCTGCCGAAAACCACGCGCCGAACACCAGCAGTAATAGCAGGATGCCAAGCAGGGCGTTTAATGAAAGACTGTCCAAAGTGGGCGATTGCCTGAATGAAACGGGCGCATGTTGGGTGAGCGCAGTGGCGCTGTCAAGCCTTGCGGCGGTAGCTGTACAGCATTAGTGCTCCCCCGGCCAGCACCATCGGCAGACTCAACCATTGCCCCATGCTGATGCCGAAAGTCATCAAGCCAAAAATTCCATCATCGGGCGTGCGCGCGAATTCCCCGATGAAACGGAAACTGCCATAACCGACGAGGAACAGACCGGACACCGCACCGGCCGGGCGCGGCTTGTTGGAATACAGCCACAGCAAAGCGAACAGCGCCATGCCTTCCAGCGCGAACTCGTACAGTTGCGAAGGATGGCGCGGCAGGTTGTCCACGTTGGGAAACACCATGCCCCACGGTAAATCGGTCGGGCGCCCCCACAGTTCGGCGTTGATGAAATTGCCGATACGCCCCGCCCCCAAGCCCAGCGGAACCAGCGGCGCGATGAAATCCATCAATTGCAACCAGACCAACTTGCGGCTGCGCGCAAAAACGACCATCGCGATCAACACACCGAGGAAACCGCCATGAAAGGACATGCCGCCTTCCCACACCGCGAGTATCTTGGCCGGATGCGCAAAATAATAGCCGGGGTTGTAGAACAACACCTCGCCCAAACGCCCCCCCAGCACCACACCGAGCACGCCGTAGAACAGCAGGTCGTCGAGGAACTTGTCAGGAGTTGAAGATTGTTTTTCGCGTTCGCTTCCTCGCCCGCTCTTGTACTCTGCCCGCCAACGGCGGGTGGGGTGTGCGGAATAACCAGCGACTTGCACGGCTTTATCGTGCTTAGTCGAATGGCTAGTTGTTTCACCAGAGGATTGAGGAGAGGGCATCGGTAAAGCAGAGCGCAACCGCAAGCGTCCCAGCCAGATGAAGCAAGCGAAGCCGAGCAGATACATCAGCCCGTACCAGTGGATGCCGAAAGAACCTAGATGGATGGCGACGGGATCGAATTGCGGATGAACGAGCATAAGGCGAATCGGTTAGAATTGGTTTTCAGATTATACGTGCTTCAATTTTTTAAGAGGGACATCATGCCGCAATACCGTTCACATACCTCCACCCACGGTCGCAATATGGCCGGTGCGCGTTCCCTGTGGCGCGCCACAGGCATGAAAGACGGCGACTTCGGCAAGCCCATCATCGCTATCGCCAATTCCTTCACCCAGTTCGTGCCCGGACATGTCCACCTCAAGGACATGGGGCAACTGGTGGCGCGCGAGATCGAGAAGGCGGGCGGCATCGCCAAGGAATTTAACACCATCGCGGTGGACGACGGCATCGCCATGGGGCACGACGGCATGCTGTACTCGCTGCCCAGCCGCGACCTGATTGCCGATTCGGTGGAATACATGATCAACGCGCACTGCGCCGATGCGCTGGTGTGCATTTCCAATTGCGACAAGATCACGCCGGGTATGCTGATGGCCGCGATGCGTTTGAATATTCCGGTGGTGTTCGTTTCCGGCGGGCCGATGGAGGCGGGCAAGGTCAATTGGCGGGGCAAGGTGAAAGGCCTCGATCTGGTCGATGCGATGGTCGCGGCGGCGGACAGCAGTTGCAGCGATGAAGAAGTGGCAGCCATCGAGCGTTCCGCCTGCCCCACCTGCGGTTCCTGCTCCGGCATGTTCACCGCCAACTCGATGAACTGCCTGACCGAGGCTTTAGGTTTGAGCTTGCCGGGCAACGGCTCGCTGGTGGCGACACACGCCGAGCGCAAGCAGCTATTTCTGCGCGCCGGACGCCTGATCGTCGAACTCGCCAAGCGCTATTACGAGCAGGACGATGCGAGCATCCTGCCGCGCAGCATCGCCACCTTCGATGCCTTCGAGAACGCCATGACGCTGGACATCGCCATGGGCGGCTCGACCAATACCGTGTTGCACCTGCTCGCTATCGCGCGCGAAGCGGGCGTGGACTTCACCATGAAGGATATGGATAGGCTGTCGCGCCATGTGCCGACGCTGTGCAAAGTTGCGCCGTCATCCGAATACCACATGGAAGATGTGCACCGCGCGGGCGGTATCGTCGCCATCTTGGGCGAGCTGGATAGAGCCGGATTGCTGCACGGCGAAGTCGGTAGCGTACACAGCAAGAATTTGCGCGAAGGTCTCAAGCAGTGGGACATCACGCTGACCCAAGACGAAGCGGTGAAGAAGTTTTATCGCGCCGCACCCGGCGGCATCGCCACCACCATCGCTTTCTCGCAATCCATGCTCTATCCCGAACTGGACGCGGATCGCGCCAAGGGCTGTATCCGCGACAAGGCGCATGCGTATTCACAGGACGGCGGCCTCGCGGTGCTGCACGGCAACATCGCGCTCGACGGCTGCATCGTCAAGACGGCGGGCGTGGACGAGAGCATCCTCAAATTCAGCGGACGCGCGCGCGTGTTCGAGAGCCAGGACGCGGCGACCGCAGGCATCCTCGCCGACCAGATCGTGGCTGGCGACGTGGTCATCATCCGTTACGAAGGTCCCAAAGGCGGCCCCGGCATGCAGGAGATGCTGTACCCGACCTCGTACCTGAAATCGAAAGGCTTGGGCAAAGCCTGCGCGCTGCTCACCGACGGGCGCTTCTCCGGCGGTACCTCCGGTTTGAGCATCGGCCACGCTTCGCCGGAAGCGGCCAGCGGCGGCGCGATTGGCTTGGTGCAGGAAGGCGACCGCATCGAGATCGACATTCCGAACCGTACCATCAACTTGGCAATTTCTGATGCCGAGTTGGCAACACGCCGCGCCGCGATGGAAGCCCAAGGCAAGCTGGCCTGGAAGCCCGCTGTTGTGCGTCCGCGCAAAATATCGGCGGCATTGCGCGCTTATGCGGCGATGGTGACCAGCGCGGATAAAGGCGCGGTGCGCGATGTCACACAAGTGGAACAATGATGCGGCAGTGTATTGCATCCTTTTCAAGTAACATTGCTCATATGAGGTGGAATCACTACGTTATTGTTAGCGGCGCTTAACCGTTGAACCCAATCAGGAGGAGCATGATGCAAACCATATTGATAGCTAACCCCAAAGGCGGCAGTGGCAAGACGACATTGAGTACCAATATCGCGGGTTATCTGGCATCGACGGGCAGACATGTGGCGATGCTTGATCTGGATCGACAGAAATCTGCCAATCTGTGGTTGGCTCAGCGCGATAGCAGTTTGCCTATCATCTGGCCGATGCATACCGAACAGGAAAAAGCCGAGCATGCGGATGTGTTGGTGATCGATTCGCCAGCGGGGCTGCATGGCAAGAACTTGGATCATGCGATCAAGTTGGTGGAGAAAATCATTGTGCCGATCGCGCCCTCGCTGTTCGACATACAGGCTAGTTATGATTTTTTGCGCGCGTTGAGCGAAGAAAAAGCGGCGCGTAAAGGCCGCGTCCAGATCGGTGTGGTGGGTATGCGCATGGCGCCGCGTACCCGCGCGGCGGCCACGCTGGAGCAATTTCTCGGTCAGCTCGATTTGCCGGTTCTAGGCTATTTGCGCGAGGCGCAGGTATATGTGAATGCGGCGTTTGAGGGTAAAAGCCTTTTTGACGTGCCGCCGCATCTGGCCGCGCACGATTTGGTGCAATGGGAAGATTTGATTAAATGGCTGGAAGACCGATAGATCGGCGTCAACCCCGCTATCGCGGCAAGCGTTAATGGATGGCTCACGGCTAAGCGGGTTTGCAAAGTTGGCAGACTTGTTTAGAATGCGCGCGGGGTAACAAATCCCAAATTCTAATGGTGTTCAATCTACAGGGAGAGACTATGAAATCCGTTTTGGTTAGCATGATCGCTGCAGCAGGTCTGATGGTTGCCGGTTCCGCAATGGCTACTGATATGCCAGCAGTGGCAAAGAAGCTGAATTGCACGGCTTGCCACGCGATCGACAAGAAAGTTGTTGGTCCAGCTTGGATGGAGGTGTCCAAGAAGTACAAGGGTCAAGACATGGAAGCCAAGCTGATCCACAAGGTATCCAAGGGTGGTTCCGGCGTATGGGGTTCTATGCCTATGCCAGCAAACGATGCAGCAGGCACCAAGCAAGCTGAGATCAAAGAAGCGGTTCAATTCATCTTGGGACTGGCTAAATAATTCAGCCTTTGCTCCTGAAAGCCGGCGCAAGCCGGCTTTTTTGTTGCCCAAAATTGACAGGGACTAGGGGGCTGAGCATAATCCCGCCGTCCTTATATTTGCTGGACCCACGATATGCGCTTCAATAAATTTCCCCTAGTTTTTGCGTTGTCCGTGGTTGCGGTATTGGCGGCCTGCGACAAAACCGAAACCCAGACGACCGCACAACAAGACGCCAATGAACTGGTGGTGAAGATCGGTGCTTCCGCGCCGCTCACCGGCCCGCAAGCCCATATCGGCAAAGACAACGAAAACGGTACGCGCATGGCGATAGACGACGCCAACGCCAAAGGCATCACCATAGCCGGCAAAAAAATGCGCTTCGAGCTGTTGAGCGAAGACGACCAGACCGACCCCAAAGCCGCGACCATCGTGGCGCAGAAGCTGGTGGATGCCAAGGTGAACGGCGTGATCGGCCACCTCAATTCCGGCACGACCATTCCCGCCTCGCGCATCTACAGCGAGAACGGCATCCCGCAGATTTCCCCTTCCGCCACCGCCGTGGCCTATACCGCGCAGGGCTTCAAAACCGCCTTCCGCGTGATGGCCAACGACGCGCAGCAGGGCAAAGTGCTGGGCGAGTTTGCCGCGAAGAAGCTGGGCGAGAAGAAAATTGCGGTGATCGACGACCGCACCGCCTACGGTCAGGGTATCGCGGACGAGTTCGTGAAATCCGCGCAAGCTGGCGGCGCGCAAATCATCGCGCGCGAATACACCACCGACAAGGCGGTAGATTTCGCCGCCGTGCTGACCGCCATCAAAGGCAAACAGCCCGACCTGATTTTCTTCGGCGGCATGGATCCGCAGGGCTCGCCCATGGTCAAGCAACTGCGCGGCTTGGGCATGAAGACGCAATTCATGATGGGCGACGGCGGTTACACGCCAAAGTTTATCGACAACGCCGGAGCGGCAGCAGAGGGCACTTACGCCTCCTTGTCCGGCGTGCCGCTGGACAAGATGCCGGGCGGGCGCGATTTTGCCAGCCGTTACGAGGCGCGCTTCAAACAGCCCATCCAACTCTACGCGCCGTATTGCTACGATGCCGTGAACGTGATGATCGCGGCCATGCAAAAAGCTGGTTCCGCCGAGCCCGCCAAATACCTGCCCGAGCTGGGCAAGATCGTGCACGAGGGCGTAACCGCCAAAATCGCCTTCGACGAAAAGGGCGACCTCAAGGGCGGCGCGGTGACGCTGTATCAGGTACGCCAGGGCAAATGGCAAGTGGTGGAAACCATGGGCGGAGCGCCTGCTGCCGCGCAATAATTGAGATGCGACTCTTTGGCAATCCGTCATTCCCGCGCGGGCGGGAATCCAGTCAAGAAAATAATTCCTCGCAACGCGAGGGCAAAACCCAAAGTATGTTAAATAAAAACGCTGGATTCCGGCCAGCCCTCTATCCAACTTTCCCCCAGATGGGGAAAGAGCAATCGCCTCCTCTCCCTCCGGGAGAGGATTGAGGTGAGGGTTGGCCGGAATGACGGCCCTCTTGTAAATCGTGGACATCCTCCTCCAACAAATCATCAACGGCCTGGTGCAGGGCAGCGTGTATGCGCTGGTCGCGCTCGGCTACACCATGGTGTACGGCATTCTCGGCCTGATTAATTTCGCGCACGGCGAAGTGGTGATGGTCGGCGCGATGGTGGCGCTCACCGCGCTGCAAACTTTGCTCGCGGCGGCGCTCTCTCCGGTGCTGGCCGCGTTGTGCAGTTTGATGCTCGCCATCGCCGCGTGCATGGCGCTGGGCTACGGCATCGAGCGCATCGCTTACCGCCCGTTGCGCAATGCGCCGCGCCTCGCCCCGCTGATTACCGCCATCGGCGTTTCCATCGTGCTGCAAAATCTGGCGATGATGGTCTGGGGGCGCGGGTACCACGCTTTCCCTTTGCCGTTTAGCAATGATCTGCATGAACTGGGCGGCGCGATCATCACCGATGTGCAAATCGCCATCGTGCTGGTCGCGCTGGGGATGATGGCGGGATTGATGCTGCTGATCCACCGCAGCCGCTTCGGCCGCGCCATGCGCGCCGTGGCGGAAAATCCCTCCGCCGCCGCGCTGATG
Organism: Gallionellaceae bacterium; assembly: GCA_004297065.1. GTDB lineage: Bacteria > Pseudomonadota > Gammaproteobacteria > Burkholderiales > Gallionellaceae > PALSA-1006. The sequence goes on along the minus strand of SCUU01000136.1, from coordinate 13,037 downwards.
GGCGTGGACATCAACCGCGTGATTTCCGCCACCTTCATGCTGGGCTCGGCGCTCGCCGCCGTGGCGGGCTTCATGGTCAGCGCCAACTACGGCATCGTGCATTACTACATGGGCTTCATGCTCGGCCTGAAAGCCTTTACCGCCGCCGTGTTGGGCGGCATCGGCAACCTGCGCGGCGCGATGCTGGGCGGCGTGGTTCTGGGGCTGATCGAAAGTCTGGGCGCGGGCTACATCGGCGACCTTTCCGGCGGTTTTTTCGGCAGCAATTATCAGGACGTGTTCGCCTTCTTCGTGCTGATCGCGGTGCTGGTGTTCAGGCCGTCCGGCTTGCTGGGCGAACGCGTGGCGGAGCGCGCATGAAGTTACAAAAAACAGTTGTCCGCATAACCAGCCACTTGCCAGCTTGCTGGCTTAGTGGATTGGCTAGTAGTTTCATCAGATTACGCAGATTAACGCCGATTAAAACAAACCATTACCTCGGTACTTCGACCCACCTTTGGAGTGATGTAGTCTCTGCGGTTAGTAGTATGAAAATCTGCGTTAATCTGCGAAATCTGCGGATAGGGTTGAGGTTTTTAGGATGAAGCTGCGCCGTCCCGCAAACCGTCACCTGTTGTTGGCACTCGCCCTGCTGGTGCTGCCGTTCATCATCGACTCCTTGCTCGGCCACGGCTGGGTGCGCATCGCCGATTTCGCGCTGCTCTACATCATGCTGGCGCTGGGCTTGAACATCGTGGTCGGCTACGCGGGTTTGCTCGACTTGGGCTACATCGCCTTCTTCGCGGTCGGCGCTTACACCTACGCCCTGCTCGGTTCGCCGCAGTTCGGCTTGCACTGGCCGATCTGGGCGGTGCTGCCGCTGGGGGCGCTGCTGGCCTGCGTGTTCGGCGTGCTGCTCGGCGCTCCCACCTTGCGCCTGCGCGGCGACTATCTCGCCATCGTCACGCTGGGTTTCGGCGAGATCATCCGCATCTTCATGAACAACCTGAACGCGCCGGTCAACATCACCAACGGCCCGCAGGGTATCAGCATGATCGACCCGCTGCGCGTGGGCGATTTTTCTTTCGGCAAAACGCACGAACTGTTCGGCTTGGATTTCACCGCCGTGCATCTGCATTACTACCTGTTCCTCGGCTTCACCCTGCTGGTGATTTTCGTCTCGCTGCGCTTGCAGCATTCGCGCATCGGTCGTGCGTGGATGGCGATACGCGAGGATGAGGTGGCGGCCAGCGCGATGGGCATCAACACGCGCAACATCAAGCTGCTGGCCTTCGCGATGGGCGCGACCTTCGGCGGCATCTCCGGCGGCCTGTTCGCGGGCTTCCAGGGCTTCGTCAGCCCGGAGAGTTTCAGCCTGATGGAATCGGTGATGATCCTGTGCATGGTGGTGCTGGGCGGCATGGGTAATATCGCGGGTGTGGTGCTGGGCGGCGTATTGCTGGTGGTACTGCCCGAGGCATTCCGCCACGGCGCGGGTCCGGTGCAGCAGGCGCTGTTCGGCAAAATCGTGGTCGATCCCGAAAGCCTGCGCATGCTGATGTTCGGCCTCGCGCTGATACTGGTCATGCTGTGGCGACCCGCCGGGCTGTGGCCGTCCAGCCAGCGCCGCCGCGAATTGATGCCGGATGAAACCGTCGCGCAGCAGGAACAGGAGTCGGTGTATGACGCAGCCAAATGACACCCTGTTAAATCTCTCCGGCGTGTGCAAACACTTCGGCGGATTGACCGCGCTGTCGGGTGTTTCGCTGCACATCAAGCGCGGCGAAATCTACGGTCTCATCGGCCCCAACGGTGCGGGCAAGACCACGTTGTTCAACGTCATCACCGGGCTGTACCAGCTCGATGAAGGTACATTCAATTTCGACGGCGGCGCCTATACGCGCTGCAAACCGCACCTGCTGGCGCAGGCCGGAATCGCGCGCACCTTCCAGAACATCCGCCTGTTCGCCAACATGAGCGCGCTGGAAAACGTGATGGTCGGCCGCCACCTGCGCACGCGCTCCGGCATCTGGGGCGCGCTCACCCGCAACCGCGCCGCGCGCGAGGAAGAGTGCGCCATCGCCGAGCGAGCGCACGAGCTGCTGCGCTACGTTGGCATCCATCGCCCGTCCAACACGCTGGCGAAAAATCTTTCCTACGGCGAACAGCGCCGACTGGAAATCGCCCGCGCGCTGGCCACCGAACCCAAGCTGCTCGCGCTCGACGAACCCGCCGCCGGCATGAATGCCACCGAAACCGCAAGCCTGAAAACGCTGATGAAAACAATCCGCGACAGCGGCATCACCGTGCTGCTGATCGAGCACGACGTCAAACTCATCATGGGTCTGTGCGACCGCGTGGCCGTGCTGGACTACGGCAAAAAAATCGCCGAAGGTGTGCCGGAACAAGTGCGCAACGATGCGGCGGTGATCGCCGCGTATCTGGGTGGCGAAGCGACTAACCCCTCTCCCTCCGGGGGAGGGGCTGGGGTGGGGGAACAACTGTGAACAATGCCACCAACTTATTGGAAGTCGAACACCTCAAAGTCAACTACGGCGGCATCCACGCGCTGAAAGGCATAGCCCTGCACATCGCGCCGGGCGAACTGGTCGCTCTCCTCGGCAGCAACGGTGCAGGCAAAAGCACCACACTCAAAGCACTCGCCGGATTGCAGCATTGCACTGCGGGCAAGCTGCACTACGAGGGCGACTCGTTGCACCATAAGCCCGCGCACCAGCGCGTGAGCGCAGGTCTGGCGCTGGTGCCCGAAGGTCGCGGCATCTTCGCGCGCCTGACCGTGGCGGAGAACTTGTACATGGGCGCGTACACCCGCCGCGATGACGAGATCGCAGCCGACCTCGATCGCATGTACGCCCTGTTCCCCCGCCTCGCCGAACGCCGCGCGCAACTCGCGGGCACGCTCTCAGGCGGCGAACAACAAATGGTCGCCATGGCGCGCGCCCTGATGAGCCGCCCCAAACTGTTGATGCTGGACGAACCCAGCATGGGGCTCGCGCCGATGATGGTCGCGAAAATTTTTGCAACCATCCGCGATATTTCCGCGCAGGGGGTTTCGATTTTGTTGGTTGAGCAAAATGCCAAGCTCGCGCTTGAGGCCGCGCAACGCGGTTATGTGCTGGAGGGCGGGGTGATTACCTTGGCGGGTAAGGCGAGCGAGTTGCTGGGGAGTGAGGCGGTGCAGAGGGCTTATCTGGGGGGCTGATCGGACGAATACTGATCGAGTGCTGCTGATGTATTGCCCGGAGCCGCAACCATACCGATTGCAGCCCCGGATTCAGTTAATCGTTTTTCTTGAACAACTGAGTGATCATGAAAATTGAGAAAGAAACAAAAATGACCACTGTTAATACGGATGCAACTGTAGCGATAATTGCCATATTGTTTTACCGGTAGGTTAATGAACTCAACTATTCTGGAATAATTGACTGAAGCCATTTTTATTATACGAGTAAAACAGTCGGGAATACACGTAAAGCCTATAAGGCTTAGAGGTTTTGGGGTTGTGCCGTTAACCGAGTGAGGTGCGAATATTTGGCGGGTTGCTGGCTTAGTCGCGAGGGGTTGCCCCCTGCAAATCATATGAATGCGTCAGCTTTGCCAAAGCCAATTTATTCGGTTATCTTGAGGCCATGAATTGCATGGAGATCAACATGAACGCAATCGCCCCAGCATTGATTCAAAAACTGCAACAACTGCCGCAACAGCGTCTAGCTGAAGTGGAAGACTTCGTGGAATTTCTGGCTGCGCGTGAATCACGTTCTATTGCAGGAGCAGCTTTGGGGGAGTCATTCGCCAAGCTCGACAAATTAAACCAGCCCGTATTATCCGACGCAGAAATCGACGCCGAAATTCAAACGGCACGCAAAGAGCGCATAGCACAACGCGGCTAACGTGCGCATCGTACTCGATACAAACACGCTGATCTCCGGCGTGATTTCACCGAATGGCGCACCGCGCCAACTGCTTGATGCGGCAAGAACACAGGCGTTTGAGTTATGCAGCAGTCCGGTGCTGATGGCGGAATTGCTGGATGTTCTTTCCCGCGAAAAATTTGCATCGCGATTGACTCAAGCCGGACTGGCACCGATAGACATCGTGCGGGAATTGCGGCGCTTGGCGTACATGAGTTCACCAACAAACGTGCCGCGCGTCATCGTGGATGATCCCGATGATGACCATGTACTGGCTTGCGCAGTAGCGGCGCAGGCGGGTTTGATCGTCTCGGGTGATAAGCACTTGCATAGTCTCGGCGGTCAATATCAAGGTGTTCGCATCGTGAGTGCTGCCGAGGCGGCTGCCACCGTCTCGGTCATTCTGAGAGCCTCTGAGACCGTTCGTCCTGAGTAGGCGCAGCCGTATCGAAGGATGGGCGAAGCCCGCTGGTTTATTTGTTCAAAAATCAACACCGTCGGGGGTAGCCCGACAGCTAGTCACTTTCTTTTGCTTCGCCAAAAAGAAAGTAACCCAAGAAAAGGCGACCCCGGTTTGCCGCCCACTTCGTGGGTACCCTGCGTTGCTCGTCTAGTCAGGCGGCTGCGGAACTCGCGCTACGCGCTCAGACAGTCCTCGCCGAAGTCCCCTGACCAGCCTGCGCTACTCGGCGGCGCACAGGGGATGGAAAGTCAAAACTTAAAGCCATAGCGTGGGCACTTTGTGCCCACGCTACTTAACTCTATGCTCCTTGGAGTGCTTGACATCCAAGACAACAGAAGTAATTGCGATAACCGCTAACATTGCGACAAACAACCAAGCTGCAAATGGTTGTCCAACTCGGTGATTGTAGAATGTGTCTACAGTCATTTCTGCTGCTGCCCAAGAAATAGCAGATAAAGAAACTATGGGTATAAGACCAGCATGACCAGCATTTTCTACATGTAATCTTCTGCGATAAATCAAGAGAGCTATAAGCGAGAAAATAAGGCCTGTCCCTACAAGCAGATAAAGTCCAAGGCCATCATGTCGAATTCCTAGGTTGTACCAAACAGGCTCATCGCTCGTGGGAGCAGATAGTTTGAACGTAGCCCCTTTAAAGAGAGCTTGCCAATGAAATATGTCTGTTGCAGTTTTTTGCTTCAGGGATTCTGGCACTCGATATATCAATTGTATCCAAAGAGTTTCCTCTGGATTCAAAACAGTGGGGGTCATTTCCCACTTATTTTTTTCGGAATGACGCCAATTGGTCGCAACTGCCGTTGTTGACTCTTCGCGATAACTCCTTACATAGATAACATCAACACCCTCGGATGGCGTGAAGGAAAGAGGTTGAACGAAGTCGCTATTTTCTACAACGCGGCCAGTATGATTTGAGAGGCAAAATTGGGTAACCGAAAGCTCAGTAACGGGTATTTCCTTTCCTCGAAAAATTAGGCGCAGTTTATCGCGCACATCGGGCGGAGCTGGATCAGTGTTGAATACAGAAAATTGCTGGTAGTTACACATCGACATGGTTGGCTCGCCGGCTGTAATTTTGAGGTTCGGCCAAAGCGTTACAACAAGTGCGAGTAGGGAAATTATTGCACCAATAAATTGCCAAACTGGATCGCGTAAGTAATCAAAAATCTTCATTTAGCGTAACCTTCTTTTATCTTTACATCCTGCGAATAGTAATACGTTCGCGAGCGAGTGTCTCTTGGGCGTTGTTCAGTATTACAATGCTCTCGTCAAGTCATAGAGTGGGCACAACGTGCCCACTCTTGAGTTTGGTTCATGGTTTTCGTTTTTCCCTTCCCTGTGCGCCGCCGAGTAGCGCAGGCTGGTCGGGGGGAGTCCGACGAATATGTTTGAGCACGTGACCGCGTAGCGGGTCGTGCGAGTTTATGAGGAGGCCTGACCAGTCGAGCAACGCAGGGAACTGCGAAGCAGCGGCGCACCGGGGTCGCCTTCTTTTTGGTCACTTTTTCTTGGCGAAGCAAGAAAAAGTGACCAGCTGTCGGGCTACCCCCGACGGTTTTTCCTTGCCAGCAACAACCTCTCTATAACACCTTCCACAACAACTTCCCCGCCAACCCGATCAATAGCACCGCAAACAATTTCCTCAGCATCGCCACATTCGTGCGGTGCGCGGTCTTTGCCCCCAGTGGTGCAGCAGTGACGCTGATGAGTGCGCAACCCAACATGGCGGGAAGATAGACATAGCCGAAGCTGGATGGCGGCAGGCCGGTGGTGTGTAGCCCCGTCAGCACATAACCCACTGTGCCGCCGACGGCGATGGGGAAGCCGATGGCGGAGGCGGTGCCGATGGCGTGGCGTATCGGGACGTTGCACCAGATAAGGAAGGGCACTGTCAGTGTGCCTCCGCCGACCGAGACCAGTGTGCTGATCCATCCGGTGACGGTTCCCATCAGTGTCATGCCCGCGATGCCGGGCAGTTGGCGCGAGGCGTGCGGCTTTACGTCGAGCAATATCTGCGACGCCGCGAAACACATGAACAGCGCGAAGAAGAGAGTCAGGTAGTGGGGCGAGATGCTGGCGGCGAGCATGGTGCCGATGGCGGTGCCGAGCAGTATCCCCGGTGTGATGGTGAGCACGACGCGCCAGTTCACCGCGCCATGTTGGTGGTGTTTGTTCATGCTGGCGACGGAGGTGAACAGGATGACCGCCATCGAGCTGCCGAGTGCCAGATGCATGGAGTGTTCGGCGGGGAAGTGCTGCGCCTCGAACAGCAGCAGCAATACGGGAACCAGCACCGTGCCGCCGCCGACGCCGAACATGCCGCCGAGGAATCCGGCGACTGCGCCCAACACCAGATAGGCGGCGATCCACTCCATCAGAAAACCTTCACTATCCTACTGAGCGATGCGGGCTCTTCGCCTACCCATTTGGCGTGTCTCGTTCGCTGCGCTACATGCACCTTGTTCTCGAACCGCCCGCTACGGATATGGGTGGTTTTCACGCTGCCTTTGCCAATCTGGAGGTGATGAATCTCCACTCCGCCGGATCGAGCGGGGTGATGGAGAGGCGGTTGCCGCGTTGCAAGGTGCGCATGTGCTCCAGTTCGGGATGGTGCTTCAGTTCCTCGATGGAGATGGGCGCGATCTTTTTCACCAACTGCACCTCCACATTGAACCAGCGCGGTGTCTCTTGCGTGGCTTTGGCATCAAAGTATTTGCTCTTCTTGTCGAACTGGGTGGCATCGGGATAGGCGCTACTGCTGACCTGTGCGATGCCGGCGATGCCGGGCTCTTTGCAGTTGGAGTGATAGAACAGCACACCGTCGCCGACTTGCATCTGGTCGCGCATGAAGTTGCGCGCCTGATAGTTGCGCACGCCGTACCATGCCACGCTTTGATTCGGCAGCTCGGCCAAATCGTCGATGCTGCAATCGGTGGGCTCGGATTTCATCAGCCAATAACGCATGTTTTATTTCCACAAAAGAAAAGTGCGATCCGGGAAGATCGCACTGGAATAAAGCCCCCGCCTGTGCCGTTGACTCAATATCTTGAACCTGGGTTCAAGAGGGTCGGTTCCCGGTCACATCAGGTGCATCCGCGAGGGATGCTCACAACAGTGACTTGAATGGGTCGCAACCTAAGCATTAGCTCATTGGTTCAAAGAATTATGAATCTGACGAACACCGCAGGGACAACTCTTAAAACTGTTTAGAACAACTTATCTTGATCCGCCAGAGCCTCGTCGATAGCTGCCTGCATGGTTTGCATTCTACGCTTGTAGTCGCCCATATCAACCCCGCCGCCCAGTCGGGTAGTGAGGAACTCGTGGGTGATGTTGAGCGCGGCCATGATGGCGATTTTTTCCACTGAAGCGATTTTGCCTTTGTCGCGTATTTCGCTCATCTTTTTGTCGAGATAGGCGGCTGCATCCAGCAGCTCTGCCTTTTCATCCTCGGGACATGAGACGCGGAACTCGCGGTCGAGAATTTTTACATCGAGTGCGTGCGATTTATTGCCGCTCATGATTTTTCATCGGGAAGTTTTGCGAGGATGCGTTCCAGCCGCGACTTCGCGCTTTCTATCTTGTCGTCGCATTGGCGGGCGTGGCTCAGCGCTTCGGCGAGGTCTTGGCGCAGTTGATGGTTCTCGGCGCGCATGCGCTTGGTGAGTTGCACCAATTGAGCGAGTTTGTTCTCCAGTATGTTCAGTTCGCCTTGCATGGGGCGAACTATAGTTTAAAAAATCCTGTTGAGTCAAACGCTAACAAAGGGTTGTGCAAGTATTTTGGCGGGGCTTGATCCGGCCTCTGATACAATGCGCGCCGCTTCTAGGTGCTGCGTGATTCGCGTCATGCAGTTAAACGGGAAACAGGTGAAGTGCCTGTGCTGCCCCCGCAACGGTAAGCAAGTGAGGGTCTGCTAACACGCCACTGTGAGCAATCATGGGAAGGCGGCAGATCAAGACTTGCGAGCCCGGATACCGGCCTGGGAGTAAGTTAGGAAGTGCTGCGGGAGGCGCACGGATGATCGGGCTGTTCAGTTTCGGTCTTCTTTACTCTTCTGCGGTATTTCCTGTTTTTGCAATGTTCCAACGGGGACGCTTGGGACTCATTCAGGAAAATCAAATGAAACAGAAACAACTATTAGCCGCGCTGCTGTGTGCGGTCACTCCTCTCGTTTACGCGGAAACGACAGAAAAACTCGACGAAGTGGTGGTCACGGCGACGCGTGTGGCGCAGCCGCTCAAACAATCGCTGTCGCATACGACGGTCATCAACCAAGCCGACATCCAGGCTTCGCAAGCGGTGGATGTGCCGTCCTTGCTGAAGACGCTGGCAGGCGTCGAGATGTACCAAAGCGGCGGCGTCGGCAAGCAAAGCAGTTTGTTCATGCGCGGCACGAACTCCAGTCACACCTTGGTGCTGGTGGACGGAGTGCGCATTAACTCGGCCACTACCGGCGCGACGGCAATCGACCAGATCATGCTGGATCAGATCGAGCGCATCGAGGTGGTGCGCGGCAATGTGAGCAGCGTGTACGGTTCCGAGGCCATCGGCGGCGTGATCCAGATTTTCACCAAACACGGCAGGGGGGCTCCGTCCTTCAATGTCAGCGGCGGGGTGGGGACTTACAACACGCGCAGGGCCTCTGTCGGATTCGGCGGCGAGGCGGGTAGCACGGCTTTCAATGTGCAGGCGTCGAAATTCAAAACGGACGGGGTGTCGGCGATCAAGCCGGGCATCGTTCCGGGCGTTAATCCCGATGCCGACGGTTACGACAATACCAGCCTGTCGGCCAATGTGCGCCAGGCTTTTAACGCGGATCACAGCCTTTCCGTTTCGGCATTGCAGAGTCTGGGCGATGTGCAATACGACAATGCCTTCGGCGCGGCCACGGATGTGAATACATCTACTTCTACATTGCGCAAATACTCGCTGGTGTCTGACAACCGTTTTTCCGAATCATGGTCGAGCAAGCTGCAATGGGCGCAGGGGGAGGACGATTACAAGGGCTACCTCAATGGTGCGGCGGGTTCGGCGATCCGCACCAGCAATAATCAATGGGCTTGGCAAAACACTTTGTCGCTGGATTCCGGCGGCAGTTTGTTGCTGGGGGCGGAGCGGCTCGATCAGCGCGTGAGCAGCACAACGGCGTATACCAAAACGGACCGGCAGGTGAATTCGATCCTGGCGGGCTATACCGGCAACTACGGCGTGCAGCAGGTGCAGCTCAATGTGCGTCAGGATAATTACTCGGATTCTGGCGCGGCCGATACCGGCCTGTTCGGCTACGGCCTTGCCATGGGCGAGGCGTGGCGTGCCACGGCCGGCATCAGTACCGCGTTCAAGGCACCGACGTTTACCGATCTGTATGGGCCGGCAGGTTGGGGCAGCAATGCGAACCTGCGCCCTGAGCGCTCGAACAACCGGGAGTTCGGGCTGCATTACGCCGCCGATGCGCAGCAACTGCATCTGGTGTATTTCGACAACCGCATCAGCGACCTCATCGCTGCCGACAATACCTGGACGCTGCAAAACCTGAATGCGGCGCGTATCGACGGCGTGGAAGCGACATACGCCGCCCAGTTCGGTCAGACAGCAATCAGGGCCACATTGACGCAGCAAAATCCGCGCGATGAGCAAACCGGTCTGCTGCTGTTGCGCCGTGCCAAGTTGTTTTCCAATGCGGGGATAACGCAACAACTGGGGCAGTGGAAGCTGGGCGGGGAATGGCAGCATAGCGGCGAGCGCGAGGATTACGACATCAATACCTTCGCGCGTACCAAGCTGGCGGCATACGATGTGGTGAACATCAGCGCCGGTTACGCGGTGGACAAGCATCTGAATGTGTCGTTGCGCGCGGACAACCTGTTCAACCGGGATTACATGCTGGCGCACGGCTATAACACCTTGGGGCGCACCTTGTTCCTCGGGTTGAGCTACCAGTAGTGAGCGGGGGCGCAAAAGCGTGATTCGTCATTTTGCGCCCCCTTTTTCTGTTAAAGTTCCCGCCACTATTTCACAGGCGGAAACGCACAAGGAGGTTATATGAAAATACTTCAAAGTCGTTCAGGGCTGCTGATTGCCGGGTTGGTGCTGGCGATGGCGCTCACCCGCTTCAACCATTTCGGTTCGTCGGTGGCGTTGCCGGACGCTTCGTTGGCCGTGTTCTTTCTGGGCGGGTTGTACTTGGCGCGATTTTCCGGCGCGCTGTGGGTGTTCGCCGCGTTGTTGGGCGAGGCGGCATTGGTCGATTACTATGCGATCGGCGTGCGGGGTAGCAGCGACTGGTGCGTTACGCCCGCCTACGGCTTCCTTGCTTTTGCGTATGCCGCCATGTGGTTTGCCGGGCGCTGGTTTGCGCCGCGTCACACACTGACCGGCAAAAGTTTGCTGAACCTGTTCGCGGTGGCGACCGTGGCGAGTGCGGCGGCGTTCGTCATTTCCAATGTGAGCTTCTATTTGTTCTCCGGTCGTTATGCCGGCATGAGCGCGGCTGAATACACTGCGCGCGTGGCGCAATATTTCGGTTCTTACGTGGCAGTCGCGTTGCTGTATGTGGCGTGCGCGGTGGCCGCCCAGATGGGTTTCGCTCTCCTGAAAGGCAAGGCGCAGCGCGATTCTCATGTTGCCTGAATGCCGCCCCGGTTTTGATGTGCTCAAGGCGGCACCCTTGCAGACAGGGTGCCCGCTTTGAATCTGACCACGCTCCAGCTTTACGCCCGCCTGCTCGGCTACGTTAAGCCGTACTGGAAGGCGTTTGCCGTGTCCATCCTCGGCATCGCGGTGTCTGCGGCCACCGAACCCATGTTGCCGGCATTGCTCAAGCCCTTTCTGGACGGCACCTTCGTACACAAAGACGACGCGGTGATGCGCTGGGCCCCCGTCTTTATCCTGCTGATCTTTTTTGTGCGCGGCCTCGCAAGTTTCTTCGGTTCTTACGCGATCCACTGGGTGGGCAACAAGCTGGTCATGGATTTGCGTGCCGAGATGTTCGGCAAACTGGTGACTCTGCCCACACGCTTTTACGACGACCATGCCACGGGTTCGCTGATTTCCAAACTCACTTACGACGTCACCAATGTCACGGCGGCGGCCACCAATGTGGTGACCATTACGATCCGCGACTCCATCATCCTGGTCGGGTTGCTGGGGTGGCTGTTTTACCTGGACTGGAAATTGACGCTGCTGTCGCTGATCGTGGCGCCCGTCGTCGCATTGGTGATCCACACCATCAATCGCCGTTTGCGCTCATCCAGCCGCGATACGCAACGCGCGATGGGCAATATCACGCAGGTCATCGAAGAAAGCGTTACCGCGCACAAGGTGGTCAAGCTGTTCGGCGGGCAGCGTTACGAGCAGGAACGCTTCCATACAGAAATCAACGGGGTGCGCCAGCACTTGATGAAGCAGGCCGTTGCCGCCGTGGCCAATGTGCCCATCGTGCAGATGGTGGCGGCAATCGCGGTCTCCCTTGTGATTTATCTGGCCATCGGCCAAGCGAAGAGCGATACCTCCACCGTGGGCGGCTTTCTGTCTTTCGTGACGGCCATGCTCATGCTGACCGCACCGCTGAAACGTCTGACCAGCGTGAGCGAATTCATGCAGCGCGGATTGGCGGCGGCGGAGAGCGTGTTCGAATTGATCGACACGCCGGGCGAGACGGATACGGGCAAGGAAACCATCGCGCGCGCCAAGGGGGAGCTCGCGTTCGAGCATATAAGCCTGTCCTACCAGGCAGACGAGCGTTTGGCTTTGAATGACATCTGCCTCGATATTCCTGCCGGGCAGTCGGTCGCTTTGGTGGGGGCATCCGGCAGCGGCAAGAGCACGCTGGCCAATCTCGTGCCGCGTTTTTATCTGCCGATTAGCGGACGCATCACGCTGGACGGACACGACCTTGCCGACCTCACTCTGGCCAGCCTGCGCTCCAACATCGCGCTGGTGAGCCAGGAAGTGGTGCTGTTCAACGACACCATCGCCGCCAATATCAGCTACGGCCAGATGCGCGAAGTGCCGGAAGAGGAAGTTATCGCGGCCGCACAGGCTGCGCATGCGATGGAATTTATCCGCGATCTGCCGCAAGGCTTGAATACCTTGGTGGGCGAGAAGGGCGTGCGTTTGTCCGGCGGACAGCGCCAACGTCTGGCGATTGCCAGAGCGATTCTCAAAAATGCGCCCGTGCTGATTCTGGATGAAGCGACCTCGGCGCTGGATAGCGAATCCGAGCGCCATGTGCAGGCCGCGCTGGAGACGCTGATGCGGGGACGCACCACGCTGGTCATCGCGCATCGCCTTTCCACTATTGAAAAGGCCGACCGCATTGTCGTGCTGCAAAAGGGCCAGATCGTCGAGACGGGCACGCACCGCGAACTGTTGGCGCAAGGCGGCGTGTACGCCCAGCTCCATCACATCCAGTTTTCCTCTCAAAATCAGCGCCTCCTTAGCCTTACTGTGACATAAACAAAAACAGCTCAAATCGCCAATTATCCTATTGCCCATCGCCCTTGATGGAACTGCTGATACGGCAACTGATGGAACAACTAGCCATCTGGCTAAGCCGCACAAACGCGGCAAGTGATTGCTTATAGCCATCCCACCAAGCAACCAAAAGACGGTTGCCTAGTGGTTGCTTATAAGCCGGCAAA
>SCUU01000135.1 GCA_004297065.1 Gallionellaceae bacterium | reverse complement strand
CCTTAGTGAGATGGCTAGTTGTTTCACCAGTAGTTCCATCAGTTGGGATACAACGAAGTTGCTGTGTAGGCTAACCTTCAGGTTATGCCGCAACTAAAATATGGATTTTTAGAGGTGCCCATATGCCCGCGACCCTCGCCCCGGAACACCCTATTTGGAAAACAATATCTCCAGACGCGCGACGAATTGCGAGTTGGCGCGATAGTCTTGTTCTTTGGGATAATGCAGTTGCGGGCTCAACTCGACGAACATCCAGTCGCGCAAAAAACGCCGGCGATAAAGCAGCAAGGCGACATATTCCGACACTTCCGTTTTCGGACTGCTAACCCCGATCGCGCTCAACTGATACAGCAGGGAAGCCTGTTCATCCAGCGTTTGATAAAGCGAAAAATCCTGGCGCAGATCGAAATTCTGTTTGTCGTGCAGCCATGTGGCGCTGCTCGTGGCGCGGAACATTAACGGATTGCCGAAGAAATATTCCGCGTCGAACTGCGTGTTCTCGCCCGCACCTATGGTATTGAACCAGAACAGGGACTCCGCCAAGCGCAGTTGCACCGGCCCCACCGGCTCGGTGAAACTGCCGCGTGTGCGCGCGAACGGCTGTAGCGACACGCCTTCAAGCTTGATACCCGTGTCGGCACTAAAACGCCAGGGACTATCCGGCACGTTCTCGAAGCGCAGAGCAGCGGAATAACTATCCGGCGCGGCAACCTCTTTGAATATCGATGCCTTGCCTTGCCGCACCTGCGTCCCCGTTGCGCCCGGCAGATTTTTATCGGGGTTGGTTTCCAGCAACAAATGCAGGCGCTTCTCCGCTGCGGGCAAATGCAGCTTGACCCGGTAGGACAACACGATGTTATGGCTGGATTCCTGTTCGAACAGGCGCGTAAGATCGAACTGGAGTACGCTTTTATTGCTTTCCTGGTAATTCAGTTCGTTGCCGAAGAAACTATCCATCTTGCCGGCAAAATTGACGAACTTCTCCGACACGTATTCGCGCGGCACATCGATCACAGGATCGATGTAATTCACCAGCGTTTTTTTCTCGGCAACCGGCTCCTCGGCAAGCGCGCTCAAGGGGAAAAGCAGCGTGAGCCCCAACACCGAGCTGCGCAGGGATCGGGAAAGGCAGCCGCCATGTTTTCGTTGAAAGAGTGCCATCTCGGACAGATATTGCAGAATGTGGCGCGATGTTGCAATCCGCAATTCAATTAAAACGCCCGCCACTTGGTCAATTCATTTACGCTTTCTGAGCGGGACAGCGGCCTTCCCCGCAAGCTTTTCAAGCGCGCCGCAATCTGGATAGCGCGAGCATCCCGATAAACACCAGCAAGAGCAAACCAAACCCGGCGATGCTCGTTGCAATCGGAACACCTGCCGCAGCCGCCCAACCGTAAGCCCCGACGAACGAGAGCATGACAATATTTTCGGCAAAATTCTGCACTGCCAGAGCGTTACCGGCACCTATGCTTTCGTGTCCCCGTTCTTGCAGCAAGGCATTCAGCGGGACGACGAATAAGCCGCCACTCATGCCGATTGCGACCATCAACACCGCAGCCATTTTGAGATCGTGTATGCCTGCGAGTGCAAGGATGAGCGGACCGAGCAACAAGCCCCCCGCCAGTGCGCGGTTGACATTGTGCAACGATATCCACAACCCTGCGGCAACGGCCCCCAACACAATGCCGATGGACACGGCACCCATAAGGTTGGCAGGAGTCTGGTTATCGGCGACCAGCAGGGCCGCCGGAACCCATGCAAACAGCATCAGGCGCAGGGTCGTGCCGCAGCCCCAAAACACACTGGTTCCCAACAGGCTGAAACGGGAATCGGAATTCTTGAACAGCAACCAGAACGATGCAAAGAACCTCCTGGTCAACCGCCAGGGATGGAAGCTCGCCCCGGCATTTTCCGCCGGCAGCGACGGAATAAATAAATTGGCGAAAGCTGCTAGGCTATAGGCCGCCACCACACCGGCAAACGCCCAAGCCAGCGAATGATCGGCCAGCCATCCGCCCAATATCACGCCGAGCAGAATCGCCACGATGGTTGACCCCTCCATCATGCCGTTGGCGCGCACCAGCACGGATGGCCCGAACATCTGCGCAAGGATCCCGTACTTGGCCGGCGAATACATTGCCGCGCCAATACCGATCAACCCGTATGCCGTTAGCGGATTGACGCCCGCCACCATGGCGAGCGCGCCGAAAAGTTTGAGCAGGTTGGCCGCCAGCATCACGCGCCCTTTGGGAAACCCGTCAGCAATTTGCCCGACAAAAGGCGCAAGCAGGATGAATGGCAGCAGAAACGACTCTTGCAGCAAGGGAACCAGATTGGGCAACCCTTGCGCTTTAACGATAGCGATGGCGGCAATCAGGATAGCGTTGTCGGCCAAGGCGGAGAGGAATTGCGCCGTGAGCAGCGCCATCATTCCGTGCGACAGCAAGGACATATTCAATGTTTTTCGATGTTCAATCACAAAATTCTTCCCGTAATGAATCGCCGCAATATTAACGTGAAACTCGCGTAGCGGTTCGTTTGCCCTTTCTCCCGCGCGCGGGGGAAAGTTGGATAGGGGGAGCGGGCATGGCGAGTTTCATTATCAGGGGTGGCATCATTGCCATGCCCGTTAACCGCACATTGATAGTGTTCACACAAAATGCAGAAGGCTCCCGGAGGAGCCTTCTGCTTACTGCTGCAAACGTCTTGCTCGCTTACAGCTCCTTGGCGTGGGATGCCAGATATTTTGCAACGCCTTCGGGAGACGCGTTCATGCCCGCTTTGCCCTTGTTCCAGCCCGCCGGGCACACTTCGCCGTGCTCTTCGGTGAATTGCAGCGCATCGACCATGCGCAGCATCTCGTCGATGTTGCGGCCCAGCGGCAGGTTGTTCACGACTTGATGTTGCACCACACCGGCGCGGTCGATCAGGAACGAGCCACGGTAAGCCACGCCGCTGTCGGACTCGACGTCGTAGGCTTTGCAGATTTCGTGCTTCACGTCGGCCACCAGCGTATAGCCCACATTGCCGATCCCGCCCTTTTCCACCGGGGTGTTTTTCCAGGCCAAGTGGCTGAACTGCGAGTCGATAGAAACGCCGATCACTTCGGCGTTGCGCCTCTTGAACTCATCCAGGCGATGATCGAAAGCAATCAGTTCGGATGGGCACACGAAGGTGAAGTCCAGCGGGTAGAAAAACACCACGGCGTACTTGCCCTTGATGTGCTTGTGCAGATTGAAAGATTCGTTGATTTCGTTGCTACCGAGCACGGCAACAGCATTGAAATCCGGGGCGGCCTTGCCTACTAAAACTGCCATGCTTATCTCCTTGAAGGTTGATCTTTGGTTGACTGAATTGCTAGGGATTGAATTTAGCGAGAGAGGGCGAAGGTGTCAATCCTTTTCTTGGGTAAATGTCGCGGGTTTTTAGAATTGTCCGGTTTTGTAGCGCGCAATCTGTCCGGTTGTCATATTGCCCGAGGAGGGCGATATGAAGCCGACACAAGTGCTACAGGAGATACGGAAGATGAGATT
>SCUU01000330.1 GCA_004297065.1 Gallionellaceae bacterium | reverse complement strand
GGCCCGGCGACGAGTCCGAGCGCCCGGTGGTGGTGGGTCTGGGGCCCTGCGGCCTGTTCGCCGCGCTGGCGCTGGCGCAGATGGGGCTGCGGCCCATCGTGCTCGAGCGCGGCAAGCCGGTGCGCGAGCGCACCAAGGACACCTGGGGCCTGTGGCGCAAGCAGGTGCTCAACCCCGAGAGCAACGTGCAGTACGGCGAAGGCGGTGCCGGCCTGTTCTCCGACGGCAAGCTCTACAGCCAGATCAAGGACCCGCGCTTCCTCGGCCGCAAGGTCATGCACGAGTTCGTGGAGGCCGGCGCGCCGCCCGAGATTCTCTACACCGCGCACCCGCACATCGGCACCTTCAAGCTGGTGCGCGTGGTCGAGGCCATGCGCGAGAAGATCGTCGCGCTCGGCGGCGAGATCCGCTTCCAGCACCAGGTCTGCGGCATCGGCCTGGCGGGCGAAGGCGAGGACCAGCGCGTCGACCGCCTCACGGTGCGGCGCCTGGACAGCGGCGACACGCTGGACATGCCGGTGCGGCACGTGGTGCTCGCGCTGGGCCACAGCTCGCGCGACACCTTCGCCCTGCTGTGGGACGCGGGCGTGTTCATGGAGGCCAAGCCGTTTTCCATCGGCTTTCGCATCGAGCACCCGCAAGGCGTGATCGACCGCGCGCGCTGGGGCCGCCACGCCGGCCACCCGCTGCTGGGCGCGGCCGACTACAAGCTGGTGCACCACGCGAAGAACGGCCGCGCGGTCTACAGCTTCTGCATGTGCCCGGGCGGCACGGTGGTGGCCGCCACCTCCGAACCCGGGCGGGTGGTCACCAACGGCATGAGCCAGTACTCGCGCAACGAGCGCAACGCCAACGCGGGCCTGGTGGTGGGCATCGAGCCCAGCGATTTCCCGCAGGCGTTTCCGAGCGACCTGCCGCTGTGGACCGCCGCCTTCGGCGAGGCCGACGGCGCGCGCTACGCCGGGCAGG
>SCUU01000134.1 GCA_004297065.1 Gallionellaceae bacterium | reverse complement strand
TCTCATCTTCCGTATCTCCTGTAGCACTTGTGTCGGCTTCATATCGCCCTCCTCGGGCAATATGACAACCGGACAGATTGCGCGCTACAAAACCGGACAATTCTAAAAACCCGCGACACTGTAAAGGCGTTCTGCTTGACGGGGGGCTGAATATCGCTATAATCCGCGCTCCCTAAAACCTTGCTCCACCGGCTACGCATGTCGGGGGGCTTTAACCACAAGGAGATGTAATGCGACATTACGAGATCGTATTTATCGTGCATCCCGATCAGAGCGAGCAAGTTCCGGCGATGATCGAGCGCTATCGCACGCTGGTGACCGGCAAGAACGGTCACATCCACCGTCTGGAAGACTGGGGCCGCCGCCAGATGGCTTACCCGATCCAGAAAATCCACAAGGCACACTATGTGCTGATGAACATCGAAGCCGATCAGGAGACTCTGGACGAGCTGGAACACGCATTCAAGTTTAACGATGCCGTGTTGCGCCATCTGATCATCAAGGTCAAGGCCGCTGTTGCAGCGCCTTCCGCGATGATGAAGGAAGAGAAGTCGCGTTCGTTGACCGGCGAAGCTGCCGAAGCAGCACCGGCTCCAGCGGCGGCTTGATCGGTTTGAGTAGCAATCGTTGCGTTATCGACGGTGAATTGCTTGAGTTGGATGTTTTGCGTTATACCCCAGCGGGGGTTCCGCGGATCAGTTTGAAAATACGCCACGTTTCAACGCAACAGGAAGCGGGTATTGCGCGGCAAGTGCAATGCGATATTCCTGCGGTGGCTCTGGGGCAAGCTGCACAGCAGCTTGGCGGTTTGCAAGTAGGGCAGCAGGTGCAGGTGGAAGGTTTTCTGGCTCAACGCAGTTTGCGTATCGCGCAACTGGTGCTGCACATTGATAACATTAAATTGAAATAAGGGGCACAACATGGCTCGTGTATTTAAGAAAAAGGATGACAAGAAGAGCAACTCTTCGCGTCAATTGTTCAAGCGCCGCAAGTTCTGCCGCTTCACCGCCGAGAAGATCGCCGAAGTGGATTACAAGGACATCAACATCCTCAAGGAATTCATCTCCGAGAACGGTAAGCTGATCCCGGCACGTATCACCGGTACCAAGTCCCGTTACCAACGTCAATTGAGCGTCGCGGTGAAGCGCGCGCGCTTCTTGGCGCTGTTACCTTACACAGATTTGCACTAAGGAGCCGCCATGCAAGTTATTCTGATGGAAAAAGTGGTTAACCTCGGCCAGTTGGGCGATGTGGTTAAAGTAAAAAACGGTTTCGGGCGTAATTTCCTGATCCCTCAAGGCAAAGCCAAGCGCGCGACAGAGAGCAACGTGGCGGATTTCGCGGCACGCCGTGCCGAGCTGGAAGCGGCAGAAGCCGCCAAGCTGGCCGATGCCCAAGCGCGTGCCGAGAAGCTCAGTGGACTGACTGTGCAGATCGTGCAAAAAGCGGGTGTGGACGGCAAACTGTTCGGCTCTGTCACCAATGCGGATATCGCTACTGCTCTGGAAGCTCAAGGCTTCAAGATCGAAAAGGCACAAGTGCGCATGCCCGACGGGCATATCAAGCAGATCGGCGATCATCCGATCAGCATCGCTTTGCACGCCGATGTGGTGAGCAACATCACGGTATCCGTGCTGGGCGAATAAGTTTCAGCTTGATGGATGCAGTGACAAAAAGGGTTGGCGACAGCCCTTTTTGTTTTTCTATTCGGTGTAGAATCCTCCTCCCGAAAATGTTCGCACCATGCAAAATTTCTCTGCTTCTAGCGCTGATCCTCAGATGGATGCCATCAAGCTGCCGCCCCACTCGGTGGAGGCGGAGCAATCCGTGTTGGGCGGCATTTTGCTGGACACCAGCGCGTGGGACAAAATCACCGACCTGATTGTCGAGGGGGATTTCTACCGCAATGAACACCGCCTGATTTATCGCCACATCGCGCGTTTGAACGATCACGCCAAGCCGGTGGATGTGATCACAGTGGCGGAGTCGCTGGAAAGCAATGCCGAGCTGGATAAGGCGGGCGGCTTATCTTATTTGGGTTCGTTGGCGGCCAACGTACCCACGGCAGCCAACATCCGCCGTTATGCCGAGATCGTGCGCGAGCGTTCCATCATGCGCAAACTGGTCGAGGTCGGCAGCGACATCGCTACCAGCGCCTACAACCCGGCCGGACGTTCGGCCGGGCAGCTATTGGACGAGGCGGAAAGCCGCGTGCTGGAAATCAACGAACAGGGCGAGCGCGGAAACAAAAGCTTCGTGGGCATCCCGGTATTGTTGACGCAAGTGGTAGAGCGTATCGAGACTTTGTACGGGCGCGATAACGCCAGCGATGTAACCGGCATCGCCACCGGGTTTACCGACTTGGACCGCATGACATCGGGTTTGCAACCCGGCGATCTGATCGTGGTCGCGGGGCGACCGAGTATGGGCAAGACCGCGTTCTCTATCAACATCGCGGAGAATGTGGCGCTGGATACCAACAAACCCGTGGCGATCTTCAGTATGGAAATGGGCGGCACGCAGTTGGCGATGCGCATGATCGGCTCGGTCGGCAGATTAAACCAGCATACCTTGCGCACCGGCAAACTGGAAGACGACGACTGGTCGCGCATGACTCACGCGCTGGGGCGGCTGAACGATGCCCCCATTTTTATCGACGAAACTGCAGCGCTCAATTCGCTGGAATTGCGTTCGCGCGCGCGGCGTTTGCACCGCCAAAGCAATGGTCTGGGATTGATCGTGATCGACTACATACAATTGATGTCATCACCGTCCAGCGGCAAAGGGAGCAGCGAAAATCGGGCCACCGAAATATCTGAAATTTCGCGTTCGCTAAAGGCGTTGGCCAAGGAATTGCACGTGCCGGTAATCGCGCTCTCGCAGTTAAACCGCAGCTTGGAGCAGCGCCCCAACAAACGCCCCATCATGTCCGATTTGCGCGAGTCCGGCGCTATCGAGCAGGATGCCGACTTGATCTTGTTTATCTACCGGGATGAGGTCTATAACCCCGACTCTCCCGATAAGGGCAAGGCCGAGATTATCATCGGCAAGCAGCGTAACGGCCCGATCGGGGCCGTGGCCATGGCGTTTCGCGGCGAATACACGCGCTTCGAGAATCTGGCGCACGGCGATCAATATCAAGCCATGGGTTCGGATTATTAGGGATGAAGGGCTTGTTACGGGTGGGGCAAATCCCTATAATGCGCGCCTGCTCAGGGAGCATATTTCAGCGGTAGAATATTTCCTCGACAAGGAAAAGGTCACTGGTTCGATCCCAGTTGCTCCCACCAAGCAAACTTTGGACTTTAATTTTAAGTGCGGCTTTGCCGCATTTTCTTTTCATAGAATATTCACATGCCGATCATCACTTTGCCGGATGGTTCACAACGCGGCTTTCCCAACCCGGTTACTGTCGCGGAGGTCGCGCAGAGCATAGGCGCAGGCTTGGCTCGTGCGGCGCTGGCGGGCAAGCTCGATGGCGTGCTGGTGGATGCTTCGCACCTGATCTCTGCCGACGCACGGTTGGCGATCATCACCGACAAGGATGCCGAGGGTCTCGACCTGATACGCCATTCCATGGCGCACCTGTTGGCCTATGCGGTGAAAGAGTTGTTTCCCGACGCGCAAGTGACTATCGGTCCGATCATCGAAAACGGTTTCTATTACGATTTTGCCTATGCGCGCCCGTTTACGCCGGAAGACTTGGTGGCAATCGAGCAGCGTATGGGTGAGTTGGCAAAACTCGATTTGCCGATCACGCGCCGCGTGCTGCCTCGCGATGAAGCGGTCACTTATTTCAAACATATCGGCGAACACTATAAAGCTGAAATCATCGCCTCCATTCCTGCCGATCAGGAGGTGTCGCTGTACAGCGAGGGCGAATTCACCGACTTGTGCCGCGGACCGCACGTGCCTTCGACCGGTAAGCTCAAGGTGTTCAAGTTGATGAAGGTGGCCGGCGCATATTGGCGCGGCGACTCGAAGAACGAGATGTTGCAACGCATCTACGGTACGGCCTGGGCGAAGAAGGAAGACCTCGACGCGTACCTGATGCGTCTGGAAGAGGCGGAGAAACGCGACCACCGCAAACTGGGCAAGCAGCTCGACCTGTTCCACATGCAGGACGAAGCGCCGGGCATGGTGTTCTGGCATCCCAAAGGCTGGGCGGTGTGGCAGGTGATCGAGCAGTACATGCGCGCGGTGTATCGCGACAACGGTTACCAGGAAATCCGTTGCCCGCAGATCATCGACCGCGTGCTGTGGGAGAAGTCTGGGCACTGGGAGCACTACAAGGCCAACATGTTCACCACCGAGTCGGAGAAACACGATTACGCGATCAAGCCGATGAATTGCCCCGGTCATGTGCAAGTGTTCAACGCCGACTTGCGTTCGTATCGCGAGTTGCCGTTGCGTTACGGCGAGTTTGGTTCCTGCCACCGCAACGAGCCGTCCGGCGGTCTGCATGGTCTGATGCGCGTGCGCGGTTTCGTGCAGGACGATGGCCACATCTTCTGTACCGAAGAGCAGATCGAATCCGAAGTGACCGCGTTCAATGCCTTGGTGCTGAAGGTGTACAAGGACTTCGGCTTCAACGATGTGGTGGTGAAGCTGGCGTTGCGTCCCGGGGGGCGGGTTGGCTCAGATGAAATCTGGGATAAATCCGAGAGTGCCTTACGCGCCGCTTTGCGCGCATCCGGCATGACTTGGGAAGAGTTGCCGGGCGAGGGCGCGTTCTATGGCCCCAAGATCGAATTCCACATCAAGGACGCGATTGGGCGTTCCTGGCAGTGCGGCACCATTCAGGTTGATTTTTCCATGCCGGGACGTTTGGGCGCGGAGTTCGTGGACGAGGACAATACCCGCAAGGTGCCGGTGATGCTGCACCGTGCGATCCTCGGTTCACTGGAGCGTTTCATCGGTATTCTGGTGGAAAACCATGCCGGAGCGCTACCGCTGTGGCTGGCACCGGTGCAGATGGTGGTGATGAATATCTCGCAGGCGCAAGAGGAATATACCGGGAGAGTCGCGGAAGCTGTGCGTGCCGCAGGTTTTCGAGTGCATCTGGATTTGCGCAATGAGAAGATTACCTATAAAATACGCGAACATAGCTTGCAAAAATTGCCTTATCAACTGATCGTCGGTGATAAAGAAATGGCTGCTGGTCTCGTGGCCGTGCGTAACCGTCAAGGTGAAGACCTTGGGCAGATGTCGCTAGATGCTCTGGTAGAGCACCTGAAAACAGAGTCCTAATGGGTGCATGGCTTAATTTTTAAATGGAGAAATTGCAATAGCACAAGATAAATCACAGCGCATGAACGAGCAGATCACAGCACCCCAGGTGCGGCTCATAGGCGCGGAGGGAGAGCAGCTGGGCGTCGTGGCAGTCGCGGAAGCGTTGCGTTTGGCAGACGAGGCAGAATTGGATCTGGTGGAAATCGCGCCTTTGGCGGAGCCCCCCGTTTGCCGGATCATGGATATCGGCAAATTCAAATATGCCGAAGCCAAAAAGCAGCACGAAGCCAAGCTGAAACAGAAACAGGTTCAGATCAAGGAAATCAAATTCAGGCCGGGTACCGATGAGGGTGACTACAACATCAAGTTGCGCAACCTGATCAAGTTCTTGGCTGACGGCGATAAAACCAAAATCACTTTGCGTTTCCGCGGACGTGAGATCGCTCACCAGCAGTTCGGTATGCAATTGCTGGAGCGCGTGAAGCAGGATTTGCTGGAGCACGGTGTGGTTGAACAATTTCCCAAGATGGAAGGCCGTCAGATGGTGATGGTGCTGAGCCCGAAGAAGAAATAAGTTTTTGCTGCGTCAGTGTAAGGGGCTGGCTGACATGGTGTAGCAGTAATCAGTCCCAGACAAGTGGTTCCGGGTTTTCAAGTGTTTCTGTCAGAGACCTCCCGGCGTCATCAAATAAAAGGAGTTGTCATGCCAAAAATGAAAACAAAGAGCGGTGCAAAAAAACGCTTTATTGTTCGTGCCGGCGGAAGCATCAAGCGTTCGCAAGCCTTCAAACGTCACATTCTGACCAAGAAGACCACCAAGACAAAACGTCAGTTGCGCGGTACGACTGAAGTCCACGCAACCAACGCGGCGTCTGTTCGCGCCATGATGCCCTACGCTTAAGGAGTATAGAGAATGCCAAGAGTAAAACGTGGTGTAACGGCGCGCGCGCGCCACAAGAAGGTTCTTGCCCAAGCCAAGGGTTATCGCGGTCGCCGCAAGAACGTTTACCGCATCGCCAAAGAAGCGGTAATGAAGGCCGGGCAATATGCCTACCGTGACCGTCGTCAAAGGAAGCGTCAGTTCCGCACTTTGTGGATTGCGCGTATCAATGCTGCTGCACGCGAGCAAGGTATGGCATACAGCGTATTCATGAACGGCCTGAAAAAAGCCGCGATTGAGATCGACCGCAAGGTGCTGGCCGACTTGGCCGTGTTCGACAAGGCCGCTTTTGCAGCTATCGTTGCACAAGCAAAAGCCAGCCTCGGCGCGTAAGTTGCAAGCAGTGTAAAAAAGGAGGCGCGAGCCTCCTTTTTTGTTTTAACCTCTCCCAACCTCCCCTTGTCAGGGGCGGGGAATTTAAAGCGATGCAAGAACTACAACACATTCTCGATGACGCGCTGAAGAGCTTTGCTGCCACGGAAGATGCGGCCGGGCTGGAAAATGCCAAGGCGCGTTATCTCGGCAAGGACGGCAGTTTGACCGGGCTGCTGAAAGGCTTGGGCAAACTCTCCGCCGAAGAGCGCCCTGCGGCGGGCGCGCGCATCAACCAAGTAAAACAGCAGATCGAGACCGCGCTACAAGCGCGCCGTGACGCGATTCAACAGCAAGCGCTGAACCTCAAGCTGGCGGCGGAAGCGCTCGATGTGACGCTGCCGGGGCGCGGCCTCGGTGTGGGCGGACTGCATCCGGTCACGCGCACGCTGGAGTGCATCGAGACGCTGTTCCATTCCATCGGTTACGCCGTGGCGGAAGGCCCCGAGATCGAAAACGATTTCTACAATTTCACCGCGCTGAATATCCCGGAAGACCATCCGGCGCGGGCCATGCACGACACGTTCTACATCGACGAGCAGCATGTGCTGCGCACGCACACCTCGCCGATCCAGATCCGCTACATGCAAGCGCATGTAGCGAAATACGCTCATCTGGAAAGCATGCCGGACATCCGCATCATCGCGCCGGGGCGCGTTTACCGCGTGGACTCCGATGCGACGCACTCGCCCATGTTCCATCAGGTCGAGGGCTTGTGGATAGGTGAGCGCGTGAGCTTCGCCGATCTCAAAGGCGTGATCGCCGATTTCCTGCAAAACTATTTCGAAACCGAAGACATGCAAGTGCGCTTCCGTCCCTCGTTCTTTCCCTTCACCGAACCTTCCGCCGAGATGGATATGAGTTGGAAGGGCGGTTGGCTGGAGATCGGCGGTTGCGGCATGGTGCATCCGAACGTGCTCAAACATGTCGGCATCGACAGCGAAAAGTACATCGGCTTCGCCTTCGGTATGGGCGTGGAGCGCTTGGCCATGCTGCGTTATGGTGTAAACGACTTGCGTCTGTTCTTTGAAAATGATCTTCAATTCCTTAGACAGTTTTCATAATGAAAAAAACTATTGAAGACCATTTCAGTGGAGGCTCATGCGGCAAGGCCGCGTTATGCCGTAACTACAATGACGTGCAATTCCTCAAGCAATTTAATTGATATGAAATTTTCCGAATCCTGGTTGCGTGCTCTGGTGAACCCGTCGCTGTCTAGCGAAGCGTTGTCGCACCTGCTGACCATGGCAGGGCTGGAGGTCGAAGAGAGGGTGGGCGTTGCGCCCGCATTCGACAAAGTGGTGGTTGGGCTAGTGTTGAGCAAAGAAAAGCATCCCGATGCGGATCGCCTGAATTTGCTCAGTGTTGATGTCGGACAGCCCGAACCGTTGGCGATTGTGTGCGGCGCGCAGAATGTGGTTGTGGGCATGAAAGCGCCGTGCGCGCTGGTCGGCGCAAAGCTGCCCGGCATTGAAATCAAACAAGCCAAAGTACGCGGCATCGCTTCGTTCGGCATGATGTGTTCCGAAAAAGAACTGGGTCTTGCTGAAGAAAGCGCCGGGCTAATGGTGCTGGCCGAAGATGCGGTGGTGGGGCAGAGCATACGCGAGCACCTCGACCTGGATGATCAACTGTTCACGCTCAAGCTTACGCCGAACCGCTCTGACTGCCTGTCGCTGTACGGCATCGCGCGCGAAGTGGCGGCGCTGACCGGCGCATCGCTGCAAGCCGTACCTCAAGCGACATTCAAGCCAACAGCCGCTCAGGCGCGCAAGGTCAGCGTGGCGGCCTCTGCGGCCTGTCCGCGCTACACAGGGCGCGTGATCTCCGGGGTGAACGCCAGGGCGGCAACACCGGCATGGATGGTGCAACGCTTAGAACGTTGCGGTCTGCGCAGCATCAGCGCCTTGGTGGATGTCACCAATTATGTGTTGCTCGAACTCGGTCAACCGCTGCACGCTTTTGATTTGAATAAATTGAACGGCGACCTCGACGTGCGTTTCGCACGCGCCGGAGAAAAACTGAAACTGCTGAACGAGCAGACGGTGGACTTGCAGGATGACATGCTAGTCATCGCCGATACCAAGGGCGCTGTTGCATTGGCCGGCGTGATGGGCGGTGCGGACAGTGCAGTGGATGACGCGACGACCGACATCTTCCTGGAGAGCGCGTTCTTCGCCCCTGGCGTGATCGTCGGCAAATCGCGCCGTCTCGGTTTCGGCTCCGACTCGTCTTACCGTTTCGAGCGCGGTGTGGATTTTGCGGCAACGCAAATCGCGCTGGATCGCGCCACACAACTGATCCTCGACATCTGCGGCGGACAAGCGGGCGCGGTGACGGAGGTGCAGTCTGCATTGCCCGTGCGCCATGCGGTCAAGCTGCGTACCTCGCGTGTGCTGCGGGTGTTGGGTATCGCGTTGGTGGCGGATGAAATCGCACAGATATTGTCGCGCTTGGGCATGGTGTTCCAGCAGCGGGGCGATGAGTTTATGGTGACGCCGCCCAGCTACCGTTTCGACATCGCCATCGAAGAAGATTTGATCGAAGAAGTGGCGCGCGTACACGGCTACGAAAAAATTCAGCCAACGCCCATCCAAGCGCGCATGAGCATATTGCCGCTGGCCGAAGCGCAACGCCCCTTGGCAAAATTGCGCCAGTCCATGGTGCTGCGCGATTATCAGGAAGCGATCAACTACGCTTTCGTCGAAGCCGCGTGGGAGCGCGACTTATGCGGCAATGCCGCGCCTGTCGCGTTGAAGAATCCCATCGCCAGCCAGATGAGCGTGATGCGCAGCACCTTGCTGGGCGGCTTGCTCGGCGCCTTGCGCACCAACCTCGCGCGCAAACAACTGCGCGTGCGTTTGTTCGAGATTGGCGGCTGCTTCGCGCATGAGGCGGGCGGCTATATGCAGCACGAGCGTCTGGCCGGATTGGCCTACGGCGCGGCGCTGTCCGAACAGTGGGGCGCAGCCACGCGTAATGCCGATTTCTACGATGTGAAAGGCGATGTCGAAGCTTTGTTCGCACCGCGCAGCCTGAGCTTTGAAGCAGCGGTGCATCCCGCCTCGCACCCCGGCCGCTCCGCGCGCATCCTGCTGGAGGGCAAGGCCATCGGCTGGATAGGTGAACTGCATCCGCAATGGCAACAGCAATACGATTTGCCGCAAGCCGTGGTGTGGTTCGAGGTCGAGTTGGCGGCGTTGATGGCGGTGCGTGTGCCAGTCGCCAGCGAGGTCTCCAAGCTGCCTCCGGTGCGCCGCGATCTGGCTGTCGTGGTCGATGAGGGTGTTGCGGCGCACAGTCTGTTGACGGCATTGCAGGCCGACAAAGCTCCGTTTGTGGTGGAGCTGGGATTGTTCGATGTGTACCGCAGCAAGGGCATGGAAGAGGGCAAAAAAAGCCTTGCTTTCCGAGTGTTATTGCAAGATACTCAAAAAACTTTGACTGAGAATGAGATTGATAACAGCATCGCGCGATTGCTGGCTGTATTGCAGCAGCATGGCGCGCAGATGCGAGTTTAGGGGGAAGTATGACGACGTTGACCAAGGCCGAATTGGCCGACCTGTTGTTCGAGAAAGTCGGACTGAACAAACGTGAAGCCAAAGATATGGTGGAAGCATTCTTTGAAGAGATACGCATGCAACTTGAGGCCGGAGAAAGTGTAAAGCTGTCCGGCTTCGGCAACTTCCAGTTGCGCGACAAGCCGCAACGTCCTGGACGCAACCCAAAAACAGGCGAAGAGATACCTATCACCGCGCGCCGCGTGGTGACGTTCCATCCCAGCCAGAAGCTCAAGAGCATGGTAGAGACGACCTATCATGGAAGCGCACGTTCCTAATTCCGCACTGCCACCGATCCCGGCCAAGCGCTACTTCACCATCGGTGAGGTAAGCGAGTTGTGCGGGGTCAAGGCGCATGTGTTGCGCTACTGGGAACAGGAGTTCACGCAACTCAAACCGGTCAAGCGCGGCGGCAATCGCCGCTATTACCAGCACCACGAAGTGTTGCTCATCCGCCGTATCCGGCAGTTGCTGTACGAGGATGGTTTTACCATCAGCGGTGCGCGCAGCCGTCTGGATCAGCAAGTGGCCAAGCATGAGGCAGTGGCTGTACCTGTAGCCGCCGCAAAGCCGGTCTTTAATGCCAACGACCTGCGCCGCGAAATCCATGAAGTGCTCGCTTTGTTGCAAGCGTGATGTCATGCCGAATGGCTACTAAAATCTCTTCAAGGGGAATTTCTCTCTGCTATAATGCGCGCCTTCGGGGCGTAGCGCAGCCTGGTAGCGTACATGCATGGGGTGCATGTGGTCGGAGGTTCGAATCCTCTCGCCCCGACCAGATCGGTTTTCTTCCTTCTTTTCCCCCTAGATTTTCTTGAACATCACCAGTCCAGATGCGTATTCTGCTTAGTAACGATGACGGTTATTTCGCACCGGGACTGGCTTGTTTGGCGGCGCACCTTTCCGTTATCGCCGATGTCGTCGTAGTGGCTCCAGAACGCGACCGTAGCGGTGCAAGCAACTCGCTCACACTGGATCGCCCACTCAATTTGCGCCGTGCCGCCAGCGGCTTTTATTACGTGAATGGCACACCTACCGATTGCGTGCATTTGGCCGTCACCGGCATGCTGGACTATCAGCCGGACATGGTCATCTCCGGCATCAATTCCGGTGCCAATATGGGCGACGACACGATTTACTCCGGTACGGTTGCAGCCGCGACGGAAGGTTATTTGCTGGGCATTCCCGCCATTGCGGTTTCGCTTGCGGGGCACGAATTGGCGCATTACGAAACGACCGCGCGCGTAGCGGTCGACCTGGTGCGCCGCTTCGAGATGAACACGCATACTGCCCCTTGGTTGCTCAACGTGAATGTGCCGGATGTGGCATATGATCGGTTGCAGGGCATCGAGGTAACGCGCCTGGGCAAGCGCCACAAAGCCGAGCCGGTTATCAAGGCGAACAACCCGCACGGACAGACCGTGTATTGGGTCGGCGCGGCAGGCAAGGCACAGGACGCGGGTGCGGGAACAGACTTTTACGCGGTTGCGAATCGCCGCGTATCAATTACACCGTTGCAAATCGACCTTACGCAATATTCCCAACTTGATGCAGTGAAAACCTGGATGGGGGATGGCGTATGAACGTGCGTCACGCGGGCATAGGCATGACTTCGCAACGCACCCGCGGGCGCATGGTCGAGCGTTTGCGCACTCAGGGAATTCGCGACGAGGTGGTCTTAGCGGCGATGAATGCGGTGCCGCGCCACATCTTTGTCGACGAGGCGTTGGGTACGCGCGCTTACGACGATGTGTCCCTGCCCATCGGCCACGCGCAAACCATTTCGCAGCCCTACATCGTGGCGCGCATGATCGAGATCATGCGCAACGGCGGGCAATTGAACCGCGTGCTGGAAATCGGCACCGGTTGCGGCTACCAGGCGGCGGTGTTGGGGCAGGTGGCGTGCGAGGTGTACTCGGTCGAACGTATTCAGCCTTTGTACAAACGTGCGACGGCTTCGCTGCAAGAATTAAAAGCGCGCAATGTGGTGTTGAGTTATGCCGACGGCACCATGGGGCGTCCCGAAATCGCGCCGTTCGACGGCATCATCATGGCGGCCGCCGCGACGCACGTACCGCAGGCATTGTTGGGGCAGCTTGCCGTGGGCGGTAGAATGGTGCTGCCGCTGGGAGCGCAAGAACAAGTCCTGACGCTGATCGAGCGCGACGAAAACGGCTACATTGAAAGTCGTCTGGAGGCGGTAAAATTCGTGCCTATATTGACGGGAAAAGCATGATAGTTTCCGACGCAAAAAACAGATCAACCGGCAAGCCGGTCACACACCGGGCTCTGTTGCTATGTGCTGCGATCATGCTGGCGGGATGTGCGGCACCCACTGCCAGGCGAGCACCCATCGTGGAGCGCGGCGTAGAAATGAGGAAGCCCGCGGCGTCCGTTGCCGCGCCAGTACCGGCGAAAAAAACCGTAGTAACGAACGGGGCAACGCAGGTTTATGTGGTGCAAAAAGGCGATACGATGTACAGCATCGCTTTTGTGCATGGTGCCGATTACCGCGATGTGGCGGAATTGAACGGCATCGATAACCCCAGTGCGATACAGATCGGTCAGCAGTTACGCATCCCCGTGTCCGGCGCAACAAGAATTGCGGAGAGCAAATCTTCGTTGCCGCCGGTTACCGCTTCTTCCGGTGGAATGAAGACACAGCCGAAAGCGGGCAAGATTCCCTATTCCGAGAAAGCCCTAGTGCAAGCCGAGAAGATGCAGGGGGAGCAGAAGGAAGTGGCCGCCGCGACGGATGCCGATGACGAGGAAGATTTGGAATGGGGCATGCCGTCGAGCGGTAAAGTGATCGCCGATTTTTCCGAGAGCGCCAACCGCAAAGGTGTGGACATCGCCGGCAAACGCGGGCAGCCTGTGGTGGCCAGCGCGCCCGGCAAAGTGGTGTATAGCGGCAGCGGCCTGCGCGGCTACGGCAAGCTGGTCATCATCAAACACAACAAAGCTTTCCTCAGTGCCTATGCGCACAACGACCAGGTGCTGGTAAAAGAAGGGCAGAGTGTGAGCAAGGGGCAGAAGATCGGCGAGATGGGCAACACCGACGCCGATCAGGTCAAGCTGCACTTCGAGATACGCAAGTTCGGCAAGCCCGTAGATCCGGCGCAATACCTGCCGCTGATAAAATCCTGAGAATGATGTGGGTGACGATAATCTCAAGGTAAGCGAACACAGCCGCGATACCGCCGGATTGCGTTATGTTTATCCCGTCATCTCGCGCCGCGCCGGCGGCGTTTCCGTAGGGATCAATCTCAATACCAACAATGCCTGCAATTGGCGCTGCATTTATTGCCAGGTGCCCGAGCTCAAACTCGGCAGCGCTCCCCCGGTCGACTTGGCGCTGCTGGAGCAAGAACTGCGCGGTTTTCTGCACGAATTGCTGCACGGCGATTTCATGTCTACCCGCGTGCCGCAGGAGGCGCGGCGCATCAACGATATCGCACTGTCCGGCAACGGCGAACCGACCAGCGCGGCGGAGTTCGCGCAAGTCATCGACCTGATCGCCAAGCTTAAACGCGAGCTGGCCTTGCCCGAACATATCAAACTGGTGCTCATCACCAACGGCAGTTTGCTGCAGCGCGAAAACGTACAGCAGGGATTGCGCCAGATGGCGCAACTGAACGGTGAGGTGTGGTTCAAACTGGATCGCGCCAGCGAACAAGGCATGGCGCGCATCAACGACACCCGCACCGCGCTGGACAAGGTGCGCGCCAATCTGGTCGCCGCGATAACTTGTTGTCCCAACACTTGGCTGCAAACCTGCTGGTTCGCACTGGATGGCGTTGCCCCCGGCCGACAAGACGAAGACGACTACCTGGATTTCCTAAATTCGCTATTGCGGCAGGGCACCAGGCCGCGAGGAGTGCTGCTGTACGGCATCGCACGCACTTCAAAGCAACCTGAAGCCTCGCGTTTGAGTGCGCTATCGTTTGAGCAAATAGACAGCTTCGCCAGACGTATCCGCGCGTTAGGGGTGGCGGTAAATGTTGCGGAATAAGAGCTTGCCTTACCTAGACCGGCCCACGGGCTTTCTGCATAGCGACCACTGGAAAACAAAAAGACCACCTTGAAAGATGGTCTAAATGCTTGTTATTAATCTGGCTCCCCGACCTGGACTCGAACCAGGGACCTGCGGATTAACAGGGCGAGCCGGTAAAATTGTAATTCGTTGTTAATCAGTTGCTTGCATCGCTTGCCACCTTACGAAACCTACTCAAAACTACCTAAATAGTGGCATTTCCAATGGTGTCATGGCACAAATATGGCACAGTCTGGCAAAGCCAGTCTGTATCTTTTTTTGCACAAGAGCATCGCTGTTGTGACAATCAAATAATTCTCAGTCTGGTATCGCCAGTCTGTGACTATGCATTTACAAGTGCGCAGCATTTGTTGCTGTTGAATTATCGCACCTAGTCCGTTATAGTTCGGGCATGGCTTCTAAATCACTATTTGAACAGAATCCCCACTTACGCAATGCAGCGGACTATCAACGCGCCTTGCGTATTAACGTGCTTTCTTCGGTGGCAATTGAGGGCGTAAGGAAAGCGGCTGAACGTGCGCTCTCTCCTGCTCCCAGCAAGAAGCCAGCCAAAGCCCGCTAACTGCTGGCGGTCACTACCTTCCTGAAAACCTCGATCATCGGCGAGTAGTCGCGCCCCATCGCTGCCCGCACAGCGGCAAAGTACACCTCACGCTGTTTTCCTTTGATGCTGGAAAAATCCAGCAACGGCAAACCCGCCTGCAATGCCATTAGCGTCGAGAGCAAACGCGACAATCGACCATTTCCTTCGCGGAATGGGTGGATCAGCACTAACTCGCAATGTGTTATTGCCAATACCTTCAGCACCTCCCCAAGATCGTTGAAAGCGCATGGTGTGTAACGCGCCAAAACGTCACGTTCAAATTCCTGCATTAAGCGTGGCACTTGTGCTGCCATTGCAAATACAAAACCGTTTTTACTAATATTTACCTGTCGATACTCGCCCGCCCACGGATACACTTCACCAAGCCATTGTTTGTGCCACTGGCAAATGTTTACAACGGTGAAACGCTGATTAGCAGCTACGTGATTTATTGCCCAGTCGATTGCCTTAGACAGTTTTTTTGTTTCCAGTGCATCCATTGCGCGCTTGCTGCGGATGCCGAGGAGATTTTTCAGAACACGGCCACGCGAACCAGTTTCAAACTGGGCTTCGGTGAGATGGTCGGTGTCGTAACGAGTTTTCATTTATATCGTTGCTAACTTTTGCCACCTTTGGCAAGTTCCGATTCAGCAACTTTCTCCGTTGCTTGTTCCATTTTCTTATCTTGTAATGGCTGAGGCAAAACCTGCTTGGCAAGCTCTGTCACTTTCCCCACAAAATTTGGCACTGTATCTACAGCTTGGCGTACCACATTAGAAGATGCCAATTCGTGCCATGGGCTGCCGTGCGTTGCCGTTTCTACAAGTCGAAGAGGAATTTCATCCAGTCGTGTTAATGCAGAGGAAAATAGGCGATTTTGAAATGCAGGGTCAAGTAACTCGGCTTCACGTCGATAGCCTTCATACGCTTTAGAGATTGATGCCTTATACCCATAATCTTCAGCAAGTCTAAACCTTTGCCCGATCTGTTTGGTTGCAACCCAAGCAAACCATATTGGCGCGCCTATAGATAACATGGTGAGAATTAAATCCACCCACACCGAGCCATCTTGGCGAGTGGTTTGAGTATCTGTAATCGCCTTTGCCAATGCATGAAGCTGGCTAGACCCAATGCTAGCACCAACAACCAAAGCTACAATTAAGCCAACTACCCAAACCCACATAGACCAGCCAAGATTTTTTGACCGTTCTGCAAATGCAGATGCCAAACCTTCACTCGTTGTAGCTCGGTAGGCTTTATCGCACCGCTCGAGAATTGCGGCAACTCTCTTCTCACTTCCCTCTAATTGCCCGCGGATAGTATTTATTTCAGACAATTTGTCACTTACCGTTGCTCGGTCGGTGGCTGACTCGGCTAGAAGTCTCGCAACGTCTTCTCTTTTTTCTTTGAGTTCCGCTAAATCTGTTGGGAGCTGGTCGGCTGCTTCGTGCGCCTGTTCGATGCGTTCGACTTTTTCATGCAGATTTTCCGATCTTGAACTAAGCTCTGATGTCCTTGCTTCAATCCCCCGCAATTTACTTAAGGTGTTTCGCTGCAATTTGGCGGCCTCTATCATCTCCTTCTCCATGATTTTTTTATCTTGAGAAGATTGCGATTCGATGACCGAATATAGAATTTTTTCTAACGTTTCAATTGTTCCAATAATCGCCATAGAGGCAGCAGGACAATTTCCGCCAAATAGTTGAGGGACAGTGGTAGTTTGCAAAACCTGCAATCTTCTGGGCAAGTCATTTATTTGCGGAAGCAAGTTAGCTTCAATTTCTTCGTCCCCTTTGTCTCGGATGCGTTTGGCTAACCGCTTAGGCATTGCTGCCATATCGTGGCGAGTTAGTGCCGGGCAGTTCCATCCCCAAGTCTCGGTAAAAGTTGTTTCGCCATTCCATCCGTTTGTAATGGCAGTCGATAATGCTTCTAAAGACACACATACGGCATCAAGACTTTTGTGCATAACTACCCCCTATTAGTTTCATTGCTCATGTTGTTCCCGACCAAGTGTTACAGAATTCGTCATTGGTTATCGACTAAACAAAACCATCCTGCTCAATTCCCGTGGTCAAAGATCAATACCCCACCATCAAATCCAACCTAAAAATCTGATCTGGTGAATTCTTGCCATTGGCATCTTGGCGGACAGTCATAAACCGCCCGTTATCTTCGCGCATCAGCATCACGGGGCGTTTATAGAGTTGGTGACTTGCCAGCACCTTGTCCAGCGTGTCGCCGCTATTTAGCAAATGATCGCCCTTGGTCTCAACCAGCAACAAGCCATCACCTAATGAGCGACCGTTCACCTTCACCACAAAATCCGGGAAGTATTGCGAACCATTCGGCAGAATCAAGCTGATCGACCAAGGCTTGCGCGGCTCGTTGCGATGCCACCACTCCACCGTCCCGGACAAATCACTATCCAGCCTTTCGGCAAAGGCTATTTCGTCGCGGTTCAAATCGGGCGGCATTGCGCCGTAAACGTTCAAGCGTGAAGTGCGCGCCCCTGCTGGCAATTCAATGCTATCCGGCAACGGTAAAGCCTCTATCAACTCGGCATATTGCGCCGCGCACTCCCGCGCTGTTTGTCGAATCAAATTCGGAGATGCCACCAGAATCAAATCAAGCACCAGCTCAAGCTCGCGTTCGTCGTAATCGAATCCTCGCGCCTCATATTCAGACTGCAAGCGTTTAATCAGCACGGCATGCAAGTCACGCGGATCGAGATAATCCGGCTCAAACAATACGCGCTGCGCACGGCGCGCAATCTCGGCTTCGGATATTCGCGCCTGATATTTTGTATCCGTTACCGTGCGCGTAAAAATCTCCTCTTCGCGCCGAATCACTGTTGTTTTTGCTTGTCGCCCTTGGTTCATCTCACGGTCGCCAATCGCAACCTTGCCGCCGATACAGGCCAGCAGCGCATCGGTTCCCAATGGCATCCGCTCCGTCTTGAATTTCAGGCCAGAAATTTTCAGCGGGAAGCGTGAAGTTCCAGAAAGTGCCGCTGCAACCTGCCGCGTTTGCTCGGTCTGCGCTTCCGGCATAGCCAACACAAAACCATCCAGCACATTTTGCATTCCGCCAGAAAGCGCACCTGTTATCGCATAAGTCGGCTGCACATTTGAATCCTGTGCCGTGTTGGGAATGGCCGGATTTTGTGGCACAACGGGCAGCATCGTGCTTTGCCCGTTCCGCACGATCTGCACCTGATTCTGCCCGGCGATGTTCACCACCATCGTATAAGGGCTGATCTCGGAAAGCCCGGTGCGGATCGCATTGATCTTGTCCGCCGCCCCCGTCAGCCCGGTCTGGCTTTCTGCATCCGCCAAGAACACATAACCATTGCGCAACAATTTCGGCACCTCGCGCCCCTGCAAGCGGCGATGCACGCGCAAAATGCGCCCCACCACCTGAATGCCAAAGTCGGTATCCCTAGCGTCGCGCATGGAAACCAGCGTGAATGCACGCGGCGCATCGAAGCCAAGCGCCACGGCCATCTTGAAAATCAGCACCTCTTTTGTTTCGTCCAGCGCCACCGCCAGCAAGTCGTCCGAAGGCTCTTTCGCCGTGTAGCACGCAATCGCCTCTTCGCGGAAACCCAACTGCTTCAAATTCTCACGCGCCCGCGCCACGTCGTCGTCTTTCTCGCTGGTAGCCACCTGCACCAGCATCAACGGCATCAGATTGATGCCCGCATTCTTCAACTCTTGCTTGATGCGCTCATGCACTGCCTTGGCATCGGTCAGCGCCGCCATTGGAAAATCCACCAGTGCCTTCTGGTCGTCGGGCGCGAGATAGGCCACCGATTTGATGCCCGCCTTAATCATCCCTGCATCCACCGCATCCTGACGGCTCACGGTAATTCGGTGCAGCTCGGCAATGCCTGTCGTGCGTTTGAATTTATCCACGTCCTTGTCGTCCGGCGTGGCAGTAATCAGCAGCGTAAATTCCGGCTGCATTACCTCGGTATAAAAACGCACCGCCTCGGTTGCACTGCCAAATGTGTGATGCGCCTCGTCCACAACTACACCGATATGAAAGCCCAGCTCGCGCAATGAAGGAATCAACGAATCAAGCGAAAGCGACAAATCTCCGTCACGCCGCAAGCGCCGCGCCTTCTCGTTGTTGGCCGCCACCGCTGCCCAAGTGGAAACGAACACGTCACCGCTGCGCGTACCCATTGCCAGCCGGTCGCCTTGAATATCGCGCACCCGCAAACTGCCGAATTGTTTTTTCAGCGCAACGCTGGCCTGATCCACCAACCCGGCAAACGGCGTGAACCAGAACCACACGATTTTCGCTTCACGCGCAAACTCTTCGGCAATCATTCCCGCCATCATCGTCTTGCCGGAACCCGTCGGCGCTTGTATCAAGGCGCAACCGTTATAAGCTGCTGCCTGCTTACGATTCGCTTCATCGGGTGCAGCCTCGATCTGCTGCAAGGCGTAGCGGAAAATCGACAGCGCGTTGTCCTTGGCATCTTTTTGATACCGGCTCGGAGAGACAATCATTTGCCACCTCCGAATCGGGAAACCAAAAATTCAGGAATGCGTTCAAAGGCCACATTCGATGCTTCCACGCGCTGCCTGATCTGCCCCGGTTGCCATGAATAAACCACCAGCCGCCCGCCCAACCCCGCAACCCGCGCCACTTCCTCCAGCACCGCTTCGGAAAGTTTTGGCACATACACCAGCCGGTCATCTGCATTACCCGACAACTGCACCAACACGCTTTGGTCGTATCCGGTCAGAGGCATACCATGTATCAACTGCAACGCCCGCCACACTTGCTCGTGCTGCATATCATTAAACACACGGGAAACCGGAATGCGCTTGGTACGTAGATACGCGAATGCACCGCCCAATCCTTCCACTGCCTCGCCTTTTTTATTGGTGTAGCCTTGCGCCACCCGACGCACACGCTCTGCGCAAACATCGCGGCACAAATTCTTGTCCGGCGCTTCTCCCGTCGCCTCGGTGCTGGAAACCAGAATGAAGCGACGCTTGCCGCAGTCCTCCGCGTTTAGCTTCATCACTGCGTGGGCAGTTGTGCCCGAGCCAGCAAAAAAATCAACTACAAGTGCATCTTCATCCGCGTGTAGACTAATAAGCCACTCAATCAATGAAGTTGGCTTAGGCGTATCAAAAGGTTTTTCACCGAATATATCTTTCAGCTCTCTTGTCGCATCAGAGTTGAATCCGACTGAATCCAGCCATGTCCCCCAGCCAGTCGTTTTTTTGCTATCCCTTATTTTTTCAAATGGAACCCAGCGATCAGTTTCACCATTGATAATAAGCCCGTCGTCATACGGGCAACGCTCCCAATGAGCCAACTCTGGATTGGCAATGATGCCCCTCATTTTTTGATCTTTACCCCAGCGCCAATGCCCTTCTTTTCCGTCATTGCGATGAGGGTAAACAATTTCTCCAGTTGGTACGGTTAGAGGAAACCATTGCTTTGGTCGATCAATTCTTAATGATGTCCCGCCCCATTTTCGAAGCTCTCGCCCCTTTCTGTACGCTCCCAAGCTATCTTTCTTATCTAGCTTGCCCGTAGAACGTTCTTCACGCGAAATACTTGAACTGTCACCGTTGTGATAAATCAAAATATACTCATGCCCACCGCGCAAACCTGTCTTTTCTTTTCCTCCGCTTGGCTCAGCTAGCCAAGGAGCGCATGCCAGTCGATTCGATGCACCAAACACCATGTCCATGAGCAATAATAAATTGCCAATTTCGTTGTCATCAATACTTACGCAAATCAAAGCATCAATAGCCAGCAAATCCTTCGCCAGCGTGAGCCGCCGATACATGAACTCCAGCCACTTCGAATGCCGATAGGCATCGTCCTTGTCCACGAAGCGGTCGTTGTAGATGAAGTCGCGGTTGCCGGTGTTGTAGGGCGGGTCAATGTAGATGCAATTCACCCGTCCGGCATGGGTCATGCGCAGATAGCGCAGGGCATCGAAGTTGTCGCCCTCGATGATGAGATTTTCAAATGGTGCATCGCCACAGGATAGGGCAGGGTCAAAATCAAGCGCCACGAAATCGTCATTCAGGCTCTTGTCGTGCTCGATCTCGTCGCGCTCCCACACCAGCCCGAATTTCGGCTTGCGGTCGCGCTCGCGCAACAAGCGCAACAGTTCTGCCTTGCTGTACTGGTCGTAATTGTCTGCCACCTGTCCGCCCCGATTTTTTGATTTGCGCGAGTGTATAGTATGCCGCCCACTGCGTAAAATTGACTCATCACTTCACAATAGCACTATGGATAATTCAACAAAATATTATGCCAAAGGCACTACCGCAGAAAATCTGCGTACTCTCCTTGAGTTTTGGCTGCTTCTTATGGCTGAAGCGGAAGAATCCCGGCTGGGAATGCTGGAGGATAAAGCCAAGCTACTAGGCGATGATGTCGAGCCATTTGCGTGGTGCTATTTGTACGAGCTTCCCATCAGGGATCATCTGAATTTGGCACTTGCGGGTATCGCTCAAAATCTTGACGGTATTCTTGATCTCCAGCAAATGGTGTTATGGCTTAAGCAGCTTGCAGTCGCACCCAGTCAGGCAAGTGAAATCCCCAAAGTTGCGACGCAGGTCGGACAGCATTTCGAAGCAATGGATACACCCAGCAAAGAACTAGCCGAAAAGATGCGCCCCCATCTGGCCGAAATATTCGGCAACGCGTGGTCGATGGTCAACACGCTGCGCTGTGTTCTTTATCACGGCTGTTTTCTGAATGAGTTAATCGAGCGTATTCGTGTTGGCGATGACAAGGCATTATTTGATGCGATTCGCATTGACTCGACGGTGATCTGCTGCCTGTCTGTGAGCAACAGAATCAGCAAGGCCGCTTTATTGCAGGACAACAGTTTCTTTGCCAAGCTCAAGGCCGCTATAAACGGGAAAATGGCAAAGCGTGAACAGGCCAACTTCCAAAAAATGCGGCTCGTGTTTGAAGTGCTGCACGAAGCAGGTGCAAATCGCCTTAGTGATGCGCAACTCCAAGAGCTTTTTGTTGACGAATTAAAGCTCTACTCCGGCAATGCAAAAGGTGGCGGAAACGCCAAAGCCTTGCGCAAGTTTGCCGACACGTACATGAAGAAAAACGCAACAATCTAAAAAAGCCATTTTTGGGTTGATTACTTTTCACCCGCCGATATACAAAATCCAGGCCGTCGCGATTGCATGGCGCAGTCGCCCAACCAGACGGAGGATGTATGTCAACCCAGACCCCAAAGGCTTCGGCTTTATCCGGTAACACAATTCCCACTAACGAACAGCAAGAGCGAGCCGCGCTTGGCGACGTGAGCGGGGATGCGCGCGAAAGCGCGCGCACCGTCCACGGCGATAAGCGTGGTGAGGAGGGTACGCCGCCTAGTAACACAGTACCCTCTAACGACAATACAGATAAATTTAAGGTTCTCCGGTTTGGGGTGGATAGTTTGTATCTTTCCTATCGCGGGAAACTTGCCGATGATTGGAACTTCAAACTAGATGAGCTGAAAACCAAGGCACAATCGGAAGACGAAGCCGAACAAGCACTAGCACAGGTTGCCATCAATTCACATATTTTCGAGGTGCGAGATAAAGGTGTGCCGCGCTTCCCGTATGTGCTGGTAGATAACTGCTTTTACATCAAGATTAACCGCAAGCAATCTCATACGCTACCAATGGCGCATGTGCAGATTTCCAGTGAATACCTTGCCGCTGTCGGGCTAGAAGCGGCTGAAATGGATTTGCGCATCGTTATTAACACGCTTGGACAGGTAGAAGGTGAGGCGAGTGTCAGCCGTGCCGATTTGTTTTTGGATTTCTCCTGCGCCGACAATCTTGCCAAGATCGAGCAGGGCGATTGGGTCACGCGAGCTAACCTTATGGCTAAATACTTCGACTGCCGCCTAGAAGAGCCCTTCACGGGCTGGGTAATCGGCATGGGTGGCAATCTCCACGCTCGTCTTTATGAGAAGGTCGTCGAGATCGTCAACAAGTCGCACAAGGTCTATTTGTTTGAGCTGTGGAAAGCCAACGGGTGGCAGCTTGGCGACAAAGTTTGGCGCATGGAATTCCAAACGGAAAAACAAACGCTCAAAGAGTTGGACATCCTCACACTGTCTGATTTGCTGAAACATCAGGCCGCGCTGTGGCACTACCTGACGCATGACTGGCTGCGCCTATCCATTCCCAATCCAAACGACAGCAAACGGGATCGCTGGCCTAACCATCCCCTATGGGATGCCATTGCAGATGTGTATGCCTTGCCGATCGATCAGCCGCGCTTACAACGCTTCCGGCCTGCGCGCTTGCCTGCCGATGATCGGTTATTCGTTCATGGACTGGGCGGCCTCACGTCGTTCATGGCAAGCCGAGGCATTGAAGATTTTGGCGAAGGACTGGGCGAATATTTGCATCAGGCAACGCAGTTTCACGCCAGCAAAGGCGAGCCATTTCACAGCTATGTTGAACGCAAGGTGAAAGCCAAAAACAGAAAGTACAACACCATCAACAACCAGAAAAACATGGTCGGCGCATCTCGCAGATTGCAGGAAGAAGCAGATGCCTACCAGCGCGAGAAGGACGGCGATGATGGAGACGCTTGATCTTGAAGAAGCCGCCCAATTTCTCAAACTGCATCCAGAAGAGCTTCGCCGCCGCGCCAAAGCTGGCCTTGTGCCTGCCGCGAAACCGGGTAAGCGCTGGGTGTTCGTCAAAGATCATCTTGTCGAATATCTGCGCTCGCTTTATGCTGTTCCCCGGCAAGTGTTGCGAGTGACGTTTGGAAAGGAGGTTTCACCATGTCACTCAAAAAACGCGGTAACACATGGCACATCGACTTTGTTGCGCCATCCGGCGAGCGAGTTAGAAGCTCTGCTGGCACTGCCGACAAAAAGCAAGCGCAGGAACTGCACGACAGTTTAAAAGCCGAAGCATGGCGTGTGCAGAAAATGGGCGATAAGCCCGCCTACGTTTGGGATGATGCAGCTTTGAAGTTTTTGCTGGAAACTCAGCATAAGGCCACTCACCGTGATGACAAAAGCCGATTGCGTTGGATACACCCGTATCTGAAAGGCAAGAAGCTGACGGAGATTAACCGAGAACTGATAAGTCGCATTGGGGAGATCAAAGCAAAAGAATCCAGCCCTTCAACTGCAAACCGTGTGCTGGCGTTGATTCGTTCAATACTACGCAAAGCGGCGCTAGAGTGGGAGTGGTTAGAGAAGTTGCCAAGAATCAAGCTCTACAAAGAAGCAAAGCGTCGTGTCCGGTGGCTAACACCGGAACAAGTGCAAACACTTCTGAAAGAACTGCCTCCCCATCAGCAGGACATGATGATTTTTGCGTTATCCACCGGATTGCGCCAAGCCAACGTATTAAAGCTGGAATGGTCGCAGGTGGATATGGTGCGCAAGGTGTGTTGGATACACCCTGACCAAGCCAAAGCGCGAAAAGCCATTCATGTGCCGCTAAATTCGTCGGCAATGGAAGTGCTGTTAAGGCAAATAGGCAAGCATCCGCAGCGGGTCTTCACGTATCGCGGCATTCCGTCAGAGTCTGCAAATACTCGTGGTTGGCGGGCAGCCCTGAAACGTGCAGGCATTGAGAATTTCCGCTGGCATGATCTTCGGCATACTTGGGCAAGCTGGTTAGCTCAACAGGGAACACCGATGAATGTGCTGCAAGAGTTGGGCGGTTGGGAGAGTGAAACGATGGTCAGAAGATATGCTCATCTTGCACCAGCCCAACTCGTAGAGCATTCGGAACGGGTGGCAAATTTGCTCAATGGCACAAATATGGCACAGTTAGAAAAGTAAAAGGGGTTAGATTTTACTCTAACCCCTTGATTATCTGGCTCCCCGACCTGGACTCGAACCAGGGACCTGCGGATTAACAGTCCGTCGCTCTACCGACTGAGCTATCAGGGAATTGATGAGGCGCGCATACTAATCGCTAAGCATAGTTTGGTCAATACTCATGTGGTGCCCGTGTCGCGGGTTTTTAGAATTGTCCGGTTTTGTAGCGCGCAATCTGTCCGGTTGTCATATTGCCCGAGGAGGGCGATATGAAGCCGACACAAGTGCTACAGGAGATACGGAAGATGAGAT
>SCUU01000207.1 GCA_004297065.1 Gallionellaceae bacterium | reverse complement strand
CGTGCTCTTGTGAATGCCGAGCAGCCGGGCGAGGTCGGTGAGGCTGGCCTCCTCCTGCCCGTTCCCCAGCAAGAGCAGCATGCCGGCGGCCCGGGCCACCGCGGGTACCGGGCGGCTGCTTCGCTCGGCGGCCTGCAAGGGTTGCGAAGTCTGTCGGAGCGGCATATGTTCTCTCCACAGAATTCGGATTCTGTCGATGGAACATGTCAATCTTACCACGCCGCCGCCAGGATTCCTCCCGTGCGCTGCGTAAAGATGGGAGCGTCATCCGGAGTCACGCGGCCGCGGGGTACCCGCCGCCGCTAGTCGGAGGATCACGCGCCACGGCGGGAGGTTCGACCCATGAAAGGCGACAAAGCGCTGCGCGAGGATCTGCTCCACCTGCTGGGAGGACGAGGCGCGCACGTCGAGTTCACGCGCGCGGTGGCCGGGCTCGGGGCCAAGCTCCGGGGGATGAAACCGCGGGGGATGCCGTACTCGCCCTGGCAGCAGGTCGAGCACCTGCGCCTCACCCAGTGGGACATCCTCGAGTACATCCGGAATCCCCGGTACGTGGCCCCCAAGTGGCCGGAGGAATACTGGCCCGCTGCGGAGCCGCCCACCCGGGACGCGTGGGACAGGAGCATCAAGGCGTTTCAGGCGGATCTTCGGGCGGTCGAGCGGCTCGTGGCGAATCCCAACACGGACCTGCTCGCCCGGGTCCCCCACGATCCGAAGGGCCCGACGATTCTGCACGAAATTTTATTGATCGCCGACCATAACGCCTACCATCTCGGGCAGTTGATCGTGTTGCGGCGAATGCTGGGTGCGTGGCGAGACTAGCCGCCTTTGGCGGCTCCACATCTGAGTGTTTGAGTCAAGTTCTATGAAGCTATAAGATGCGCCTCCTGGACGAGTGTGGTGATGATGTGATCAAGCTGGTGGAAGGCATGGGCCAGTGGCGTCGGGGTCTCGGTGGGGAGCGTGGGATCGCAGGCGCCCAAGCCTGGTCTCAGGATGCGCGTGTAGGTCTTGGAAAAGAACAAGGCAATACGACGGCCTTTGGCGGTGACGACGTACCGATTCCGATCGGGGAGACGCTGGATAAAGCCTTTGCGACGGAGGCGGCGAAGATCGTACGTCATGCGCGCGGCCGTGTAGGTCTCGGGCTGGGGCGTCAGCAGCGGGGCGACCCGATCGCGGAGATCGCGGTTCGTAAAGCCATCCACCAGGTGGAGAAACGCACACAGGGCAGACAGGAGCGCCATGACACGCGGCTCGCCGAAGCGCAGGCCGGGGGCGCG
This sequence comes from Gallionellaceae bacterium, assembly GCA_004297065.1. Taxonomy (GTDB): domain Bacteria; phylum Pseudomonadota; class Gammaproteobacteria; order Burkholderiales; family Gallionellaceae; genus PALSA-1006. The sequence goes on along the minus strand of SCUU01000207.1, from coordinate 2,948 downwards.
CAGGCCGTTGTGGGTCGACGGCAAGATCACCTGGTGGAAGAGCGCCTCACTGGGGGCGCAATCCTGGCTCACGCGTTCGCTGGCCAGGAGGCGACGGGTAATGTGCTGGCCGAGCTGGCGCAGGTACCCGAGGTGGCGGAGACTCTTGCGGACGTGGAAATCCCAGGGGTCGTTAATCGTCAGTTCCGTGCGGAGGGCCCTGCCCTCTTTCAGGTATTGCTTGAGCTTGGAGTGCTTGTAGAAGATGGAGAGGCTGGGATCGACGTCGTGGGTGATGAGGCGGGTGCGAAACGGGCCCGGTGTCGTCCGGATGACCTTGCGGCCAAACACGAGTTGGACCTGCTCCGGGCGGCCCAAGTCGAGGTGCTCGCGGAGGACCTCCTCGAAGAACTGCCGGCCCTGGAGCGGGCGCTGAAACACATGGGTGGCGCTCACTTCCAGCTGAATAATCGACAGCTGGTAGCGGTACCCCGCCCGGCGATCCGCGGCGGCGAACGGATGTGGGAGGCGACCGAGCCACTTGCGGAAGAAGGCCTCGACGTGGTCGGCCGAGAGCGCATCGCACAGCGCCTGGCAGCGCGCCGGGTCAGCGACCGACAGGATGCCGTTGTCCAGACTCCGGTAGGGGATGCGGGCGTGCTCGAGTTGCCGCTTTACCCACTCGTGGCCGTTGAGCCAGACCTTGATCGGGAAGGGCAGGTAAGTGCCGATCTTGATGAAGGCCGGGCCGAAGTCCCGGTCCAGGAGATAGAAGTAGTAGTGTTTCACGCACACGGGCTGACGCGTCCAGCTGAACTGGCCCGCGGCCAGCTTGGTAGCCCGGAAGCCGCGCATGCGCTCTTGGGCGACGCCGATGAGCACGACCCCTTCGGAGCCCCGATACCGAGCGAAGTACTTCCGGGCGATGGCCTCCTTCCGGGCGTGCTTGGGAAAATGCACCATAGGGATGTGGTGCCGGGCGGCGAAGGTCTCCACGGCCTGAACGAAGCTGGCGGTGTGCCGGCCGCAGAGGACAGGCGAGGCGATCGGCTGGCCCCGGTGATCACTGTAGAACCGGACGAGTTGTCCCGGGGTTTGGAGCGTGGGCACATAGCCATTCAGATACATCCGATCGATGCACTCGCAGGTCAGGGTCACGTGGTCCTGCAGCAGGCGGGTGACGGTCGGCATCGGTGGGCCCCTTTCGCTGGCAGAGTGGTTTGGTGTGGTGACCTCCACGATGCCATACGGAGTTGGGGTCCATCAACTTTTGGGGGGCGTATGTCTGATAGTAATGCTACTGTCAGAAACCGAAGCTCCGGCTCAAACCAGCAGCACACTACCGACGAACGCAGAACCCCTTGTCGGTTTGAGGCGGAGCTTCGCTAATACTACTACGTCACGTCTAGGATGACTCATTCTGGATGACGCCGGGGACGGGTTGGCCGCACACGATGCACTTCCCTGTCCACGTTTTCAGGAGGTACTGGAGTTCCGCTCGGACCTGTGGGATCGTGGGGCCGCGCGCCGTTTTTTTTAACCCCGGCGCGGTGCCGGAGTTGCTCTCGGATCAAGAATCCGTATGCCACCATGGTCATGGTCACATGATGATGCCAACCCTGCCAGCTGCGGCCTTCGAAGTGGTCGAGCCCGAGTTCGTCCTTGAGTTGCTCATAGTCTTGCTCGACTCGCCAGCGCGCTTTGGCCATGCGGACCAGCTGCACGAGCGAGGTGCGGCGAGGGATGGTGGCGAGCCAGTACTTCGTCGGCTTCGCGGCATCCGCCGGCCACTCGATGAGAAGCCACTGCTCGCACTCCGGCGGCTTGCCCTCCCAGTATCCGTGGGCCGGCCAAACCCGCAGCCGGGCGAAGCGGGAAGCAAGTTTCCCTTTGGTCCCCTCGCGCCATGTCACTCGCCGATACGCCGAGGCAGACAGCGCTCGGGCTACTTCCAGCACACTGTGCGGCCGTTGGCCGCCGTAGTCCCATCGCGTGATGGGCCGTCCACGTCCGGTGGCCGAGCGGTGACGCTTCCGGGGCCGGCGGGTCCAGACCCCCGTTGTGGACTCGACACCCACGACATAGCGCAGGTGACGGCTCCGCAGCCCAGCGCGGAACTCTGCGATGCTGCCATATCCGGCGTCCGCGATCACCGGCTGATCGGTCAGTCCCCAGGTGCGGACGTGGTCGATCCGCTCCAGCGCCAGCTCCCACTTGGGCTTGTGACGGACGGGGGCGGGCACCCCCGCCCCCGCGCAGCGGTCCGGATCCTTCGTCCACTCCTCTGGCAGAAACAACGCCCAGTCCAGAGGAAGGCTCGCCGTGGCGGTGGCGTGATGGAGGCTGACCGCGACTTGGCAATTGGCGATTTTGCCCAGGGTCCCCGAGTACTGCCGCGCCACGCCCACCGAATGCCGGCCTTTCTTGGGGAAGCCGGTGTCGTCCACAATCCACACGCCCGGGCCCATCTCTGGAACCAGCACGCCCGCCAACTGCTGGCGGACCGGGTCGTACGGCCACGGGCTCTTTCCAATAAAATGCTGCAACGCCTGCACATTCCCATCGGGGAGCCGCTTGGCCATGGGCTCGATGGACTTGCGCTCGCCTTCGAGCAGCAAGCCCCGCACGTACGCCTCCGCCTGTGGGCGGCGATCCTTGCGTCCGAGTTCGGGGAGAACGGCCGTCACGTAATCGACAAAGCGTTGGCGAAGAGCGGGATCGGTGAAGGGCGGCATATGGTCCATCGGCGACACCCGCTGCAACGACGTCTGCTGCGACAAGAGGTGCGACGTATGCTAAGTCCGCTACCCCGGTTCCACCTACCGGGCAAAAGTCCTGTCAGCAACGTGACTTTGTAGTAATAGGGACTTGTTGATCCTACCCAACCTGTCTGATCTGTCGTCGGCGCATCATCGTGTGATATGAGACATGATACTCCCCACATCCCATACCAGAATGTCTCCAGTACC
>SCUU01000329.1 GCA_004297065.1 Gallionellaceae bacterium | reverse complement strand
CCCAGAGAGGAAGCCCAATGGAAATGGAAGAAGTCGATGCGCGGCTGCGTACGCTCGAGTTGCGAGCCGTCGCCCAAACCACCGCGATCGCGGTGCTGCTCCACGAGCAGCCCAATGCATCCGCCAAGCTGCACATGGTCGCCGAGCACCTCGTCGACGCGCCGCCGATCCCGCTGTCCGACGAAGACCTCGTGAAGGTCGCCGCCTATATACAAGCCATGCTGGGAGGTCCCTGGATCGACTGAGGCTCCCCTGGATTGGGGTTGACAGGGACTCAGCCCAGGCCTGAGCATCCGTCCCAATTCAACGCTGGATGGGCGGCCCGCATGACATCGACCTTGTTGTTCATTCATGGAACCGGCGTTCGCCAACAAGGCCTGGCCGCATCGATGAAGCTGCTGCAGGCGCAGGCGGCCGAGTACCTCCCGGGCTGGAAGGTCGAGCCCTGTCCCTGGGGCGATGCGTTCGGCGCCGCACTCAACAAGCACGGCGCCTCGGTGCCGAGCTATCTGCGCACCGGCGACCCGACGCCTTCGCTCGATGCGCAGCAACGCGCCCGCTGGACGCTGCTGGCCGACGATCCGCTCATCGAACTCCGCGTCGCGCCCGACGAGGCCTACCTCGGTGCGCCGCCCGGACCGGACATCTGGGCACGCATCGCGACGCTGCGCGACGACGCGGCGATCGAGGGGTTGTTGTCCAACGCCGGCCTCCCCACGCAGTGGGCGCCCTTCATCGACACGGTGCGCGCCGATGTGGAATGGCAGACAGTGGTCACCGCGCTCACGCTGTCGGAAGCAGCGGCGAGCCCGCTGGTCGCACGCGCACTGGTGGCCGCCTTGCAGGCCCGGCTGCGCGAACTGAACCTGCCGACACTCGCGGTGGCCACGCGCGATGCGCTGGCTGACGCGCTGCTGCCGCCGCTGGGAGGCCCGCCGGCCGGCATCAAGGACTGGCTGCTCGAGCGCATGACCGCCTACGGCCGCCGTCGGCGGGGCAGCCTCACCGACCTCACCAGTCCGGTGGTCGGCGACATCCTGCGCTACCAGGCGCGCGGCTCGACCCTGCGCGACTTCATCGGCCTCAACGTCGAGAACACCGGCGCGCGGGTGCTGCTTGCGCACAGCCTGGGCGGCATCGCCGCGGTCGACTGGCTGGCCCTGGAAAAGCGCCCGGTGGATGTGCTGATCACGGTCGGGTCGCAGGCGGCCTTTTTCTACGAGATCGACGCGTTGGCCTCGCGCGTGCTCGGCTCCGGACTGCCGGACTTCTTTCCCGAACGCTGGCTCAACATCTACGACGAGAACGACATCCTCGGCTACCCGGCCGCCGGCGTCTTCAAGGGCAAGGTGCTGGACCTGCCGGTCGACAACGGCGCGCCCTTTCCCGAGGCGCACAGTGCCTACTTCAGCAACCGCACGCAGGTCTGGCCTGCCATCGCCGACTTCCTGAAAGGCGGTTGAGGCGTGGCCTC
>SCUU01000133.1 GCA_004297065.1 Gallionellaceae bacterium | reverse complement strand
ATCTCATCTTCCGTATCTCCTGTAGCACTTGTGTCGGCTTCATATCGCCCTCCTCGGGCAATATGACAACCGGACAGATTGCGCGCTACAAAACCGGACAGATCAAAAGCTCGCGACACGCAGCTTGTGGCGAGTTGAGTTGGTCTGTCGTTTCGGTTACAATCCGCGTCCTGTTTGTTCGGCGCTTGCCGGGAAACATAATTCGCACACCCGTTCATGTTGGGGTGCCCTGTAACAAAGTCAGGCAATCCGTTACCAGTCGAAGGCTGGACGGAGTTGACACAGGGTCAAGCTGACGGGTGGTGGACTTTAACCCTTAACACTGTGGAGCAATTATGGCTGTAACAATGCGTCAAATGCTGGAAGCCGGCGTCCATTTCGGACACCAAACCCGTTTCTGGAATCCCAAGATGGCCCCGTTTATTTTCGGTCATCGCAACAAGATCCACATCATCAACCTGGAAAAGACCGCCGCGATGTTCAACGATGCGTTGAAGCACGTGAGCAAGCTGTCTGCCAAAAAGGGCACGATCCTGTTTGTTGCCACCAAACGCCAGGCGCGCGAAATCATCCGCGAAGAAGCGATCCGCGCGGGTTCTCCTTATGTTGATTACCGCTGGTTGGGCGGTATGCTGACCAATTTCAAGACTGTGCAAACCTCTATCAAGCGCCTGCGCGAACTGGAAGCCATGGTTGCCGACGGCAGCATCGAGAAGGTTTCCAAGAAGGAAGGTCTGATGTTGCGCCGCGAGTTGGAAAAGCTGGAGCGCAGCCTGGGTGGTATCAAGGATATGCAAGGTCTGCCGTCGGCGATTTTCGTGATCGACGTCGGCTACCAAAAGGGTACCGTGACTGAAGCGCAAAAGCTGGGCATCCCGGTCATCGGCGTGGTTGATACCAACCACAGTCCTCTGGGCGTGGATTTCGTGATTCCCGGTAACGACGACTCCAGCCAGGCTATCCGCTTGTATGCACGCGGCGTGGCCGATGCGATTCTGGAAGGCCGCGCCAATGCGCTGACCGAATTGACTGAACAAGTCGAGGCGAGTGCCGCGTAAGCAGCCTCTCCTGGACGAAGGGGCGCAAGCCCCTTTTTTTATAAATGTAATTTGTTAGGAGTGCGATATGGCGGCAATTACCGCAGGGATGGTTATGGAGCTGCGCCAGGCAACTGGTCTCGGCATGATGGAATGCAAAAAGGCGCTGACGGAAACTGACGGCGACTTCAAGGCGGCTGAAGAGTTGTTGCGCATCAAGAGCGGCGCGAAGGCCAGCAAGGCCGCATCGCGTGTGACCGCCGAAGGCGTGGTCAGCGCGTTTATCACGCCTGACGGTAAAGCCGGTGCGGTAGCCGAAGTGAACTGCGAGACCGACTTCGTGGCCAAGAACGACGACTTCGTGGCATTCGCCAAGAGCGTGGCGGAAGCCGTGGCGGAGAACGATCCGGCTGATATCGACGCGTTGCTGGCGTTGCCTATGGGCTCGGCTACGGTGGAAGAGACGCGCAAAGCGCTGGTGATGAAGCTGGGCGAGAACGTGACGATCCGTCGTTTCGAACGCTATGCGACTTCTACCGGCAATCTGTCCTGCTACCTGCACGGCAGCAAGATCGGTGTGTTGTTGAACTACACCGGTGGCGATGAAACCTTGGGACGCGATCTGTCCATGCACATTGCAGCCAGCAAGCCGAAGTCGGTCGACGCTTCCGGCGTAAACTCGGAAGACATCGCAACCGAGCGCCGCATCGCGATCGAAAAAGCGAAGGAAGCCGGCAAGCCGGAAGCCATGCTGGAAAAGATCGCCGAAGGCACCGTGCAGAAATTTCTCAAGGACGTGACCCTGCTGGGCCAAGTGTTCGTCAAGGCAGAAGACGGCAAGCAGACTGTCGAGCAATTACTGAAAAGCAAGGGCGCTACGGTGGCTGCGTTCCAGATGTTTGTCGTGGGCGAAGGCATCGAGAAGAAGGTCGAAGATTACGCGGCCGAAGTTGCCGCCACTATTGCCGCTATCAAGAAAGACTAAACCCATGTCCAGCGCCCCCGCCTACAAACGCATCCTGCTGAAACTTTCCGGCGAAGCCCTGATGGGCGATGACAGCTACGGTATCAACCGTGCGGTCATCGAACGCATCGTGGCGGAGATCAAAGAAGTTACCGAGCTGGGTGTCGAGGTGGCGATGGTGATCGGCGGCGGCAATATCTTCCGCGGCGTCGCTCCCGCCGCTGCCGGGATGGATAGGGCGACCGCCGATTACATGGGGATGTTGGCCACGGTGATGAACTCGATGGCTTTGCAGGACGCAATGACCCGTGCCGGATTGCAGTGCCGGGTGCAGTCGGCATTGAGTCTGGAGCAGGTGGCCGAGCCGTTCATACGCGGCAAGGCGCTGCGCTATCTGGAAGACGGTAAAGTAGTGATTTTCGCGGCCGGTATCGGTAGCCCGTTCTTTACGACCGACACCGCAGCCGCATTGCGCGGCGTGGAGATGGATGCCGAAGTCGTCATCAAGGCGACCAAGGTGGACGGCGTATATACCGCCGATCCCAAGAAAGACCCGACCGCGACCCGCTATCAGAAAGTCAGCTTCGATGAGGCCATCGGCAAGGATCTGAAAGTGATGGATGCGACTGCGCTGACTTTGTGTCGCGATCAGAAGCTGCCCATCATCGTGTTCAGTATCTTCAAGGCGGGTGCTTTGAAGCGCGTGGTGATGGGGCAAGACGAAGGTACATTGGTACATTGCGATTGATGGGGATTAGAGATGATTGCTGACATCAAGAAGAACGTAGAGCAAAAAATGACGAAATCGCTGGATGCGCTCAAGGCGGATTTCGGCAAGGTGCGCACCGGACGCGCGCACACCGGCATACTGGACCACGTGATGGTGGATTACTACGGCAGTCCGACTGCGGTGAATCAGGTGGCGAACATCACATTGACGGATGCGCGCACCATCGGCGTGCAGCCTTACGAAAAAAATATGATCGGCCCCATCGAAAAGGCGATCCGCGATTCCGACCTCGGCTTGAACCCGTCGACCAATGGCGACCTGATCCGTGTGCCGATGCCGATGCTGACCGAAGAGCGCCGCCGCGACTTGATTAAAGTCGTGCGCAACGAAGCCGAAAACGCCAAGGTGGCGGTACGCAACATCCGCCGCGATGCCAACGAACAGCTGAAGAAGCTGCTCAAAGACAAAGAAGTCGGCGAAGATGAAGAGCGCCGTGCGCAAGACGAGGTGCAGAAGTTTACCGACCGCTTCGTCGCTGAAATCGACAAGGCGCTACAAGTCAAAGAAGCGGATCTGTTGGCAGTCTAATGAGGATTCGGGAATAGGGGTTCATTCTCACTGCTTCACCTGAATCCTAATTCCCCAGGGATTTGTAATGGCGCTATTCAAAAGTTCCACCCGTACCATCCCGACATCCGCAGATGTGCCGCGCCATATCGCCATCATCATGGATGGCAACGGGCGCTGGGCGAAAAAGCGCATGCTTCCCCGCGTCGCCGGTCATCAGCGCGGTGTCGAGACCGTGCGCGAAATGGTCAAAGCCTGTCGCCAGATGGGCGTGGAGTACCTGACCCTGTTCGCTTTCAGCAGCGAGAATTGGCGTCGTCCCGACGACGAGGTTTCCTTTTTGATGCAGCTGTTCGTCAAAATGCTGGAACGCGAGGTGAGCAGTCTGCACAAGAACAATGTGCGCCTGAAAATCATCGGCGAGTTGGAGCGCTTTGACGAACAACTCAGGAAACATATTGCGGACGCAGAGCAATTGACCGCCGCTAATGATGGGTTGACGCTGACCATCGCAGCCAACTACGGCGGCCGTTGGGACATCATGCACGCTATGCAGAGCTTATGGAAAGCTCGCCCGGAGATGGGCGGCAACTTCACGGAAGAAGACCTGGAACCATTCTTGTCCATGCACTATGCGCCCGAGCCGGATCTGTTCATCCGTACCGGCGGCGAACAGCGCATCAGCAATTTTCTGCTTTGGCAGCTGGCCTATACCGAACTGTATTTCACCGAAACGCTGTGGCCCGCATTCGACCGCGCGGCATTGGAACTGGCTATCCAGTCATATCAAAAACGCGAGCGGCGCTTTGGCCGCACGAGCGAACAACTCGTCGAGAGCAAACCTGATGCTTAAGCAGCGCGTCATTACCGCGGTCATCCTGTTCATGTTGCTGTTGGCGGCGATATTTGCCTTGCCTTCATGGGGCTGGTCTGCCCTAGTAACGCTCATGATCTGGCAGGGGGCGGTGGAGTGGGCGCGCCTGTCCAAAATGGATGGACATGTGGCGACGTGGTACTGCATAGCCACACTACTGGTGACGCTTGCGATGTGGTGGTTCGATGCCGGGCTTACCGGCGAGCGCGTATTGTTGCCGCATTTATTCTGGTATTTCGCGGCAATCATATTGTGGGTGCTGGTCGTGCCGGCCTGGATGATTGCGGGCTGGAAACCACAAAATCCCTGGCTGTTGGGACTGGTGGGTTGGGTGGTATTGCTACCGACCGGATTGGCCATGATCGACTTGCGCAATGTCAGCCCATGGCTGCTGCTGGGGGCAATGTCGGTCGTATGGGTGGCTGATACGGCGGCCTATTTTTCCGGAAAAAGATTCGGCAAGAACAAATTGGCACCGGCCATCAGTCCCGGCAAAACCTGGGAAGGTGTATTCGGTGCCTTGTTCGTCGTGACGATTTACGTATTGATCGCCGGCTGGGCTAGCGGTTTGTTCAAAAGCTACCCGATTTTCCCCGGCATCATCATCGCTTCGTGGTGGTGGGTGGGATTGGCCGTGATCGGCGATTTATTCGAATCTGCTGTTAAGCGCCAAGCTGGCGTCAAAGACAGCGGTGCCTTGTTGCCTGGGCACGGCGGCTTGCTCGACCGCATTGATGCGCTGACTTCGACCCTGCCGTTCGCGGCTATCGCATTGGTGTTTCAGGAAATGAGCCGTTAGACCTTAGTCGCCGGTCGTGAGTTAAAAACGACTCCGCGACCCCACTGGCGACTAAGGTCTACCTACTAACGACTGCCTTTATAAATGAATAAGCTGCAACTCCTTACGGTATTGGGTTCTACGGGCAGTATCGGCAAGAGCACGCTGGATGTGGTCGCGCGTCATCCCGAGCGCTATCAGGTCTACGCTCTCACCGCCAACCAGCAGGACGAATTGCTGTTCGAACAATGTGCCTGCTTCAAACCGCGTTTTGCGGTGATGCTGGATGAAACGGCGGGCAAGCGCCTCGCACAGCGCCTCGCGGCAGCCAATTTGAAAACAGAGGTGTTATGCGGCGTTCCTGCGCTGGAAGAGGTGTCCTCTGCGCCTGAGGTGGGCGCGGTTATGGCGGCCATTGTCGGCGCGGCGGGTTTGCGCCCGACCTTGGCGGCCGCGCGTGCCGGCAAGCGCATCCTGCTGGCGAACAAGGAAACACTGGTGATGGCGGGGCGCATCTTCATGGATGCGGTCAAGCAAAGCGGCTCGCCGCTGCTGCCGATAGACAGCGAACACAACGCGATTTTTCAAGCCTTGCCGCATCAATATTCCGGCGATTTTCAAGCCGGGGGCATCGGCAAAATTCTGCTGACCGCATCCGGTGGGCCGTTCCGCAATACGCCTTTGACCGACTTGCAGCAAGTTACTCCCGACCAGGCCTGCGCCCATCCGAATTGGAGTATGGGGCGCAAGATTTCCGTCGATTCCGCCACGATGATGAACAAGGGACTCGAAGTCATCGAGGCGCACTGGTTGTTCAATGCTCCGGCAGATTCCATTCAGGTGGTAGTGCATCCGCAAAGCGTGATCCATTCCATGGTGCAGTACGTGGATGGTTCGGTGCTGGCACAACTGGGCAATCCCGACATGCGCACTCCCATTGCCTACGGCTTGGCCTACCCTGAACGCATTGATGCGGGCGTGGCGCCGCTGGATCTATTCAAGATTGCCCGGCTCGACTTCGCGGAACCGGACTGCGAACGCTTCCCTTGCCTGTATCTGGCTTATCGCGCCTTGCGCGAAGGGGGCACTGCACCGGCATTGATGAATGCCGCCAACGAAGTGGCGGTAGATGCTTTTCTCAACCGGCGCATCGCCTTCCTTGATATCCCGCGCTTGATCGCCGACGTGCTGGACAAGCTGCCGTCGCTCGCGGTGAACGCGCTGGAAGATGTGCTAATGGCCGATGCGCAGGCACGCAGCGCAGCGCGGGACTGGGTCGCACGCGCATGACACTGCTGGCTTTCGTCGTCGCCATTGCCGTATTGGTCGTCTTCCACGAACTGGGGCACTACTGGGTCGCGCGCCTGTGCAACGTAAAAGTACTGCGCTTTTCGCTGGGCTTCGGCAAAGCCATCTATGTCAAGCGCTTTGCCGGCGGCGAAACGGAATGGGCGCTCTCTGCCATCCCGTTCGGCGGCTACGTGAAGATGCTGGACGAGCGCGAGGGCGAAGTACAGGCGCACGAACTGGCGCGCGCCTTCAATCGCCAGCCGGTGCTGCGACGCATGGCTATTGTGGTGGCCGGACCGCTTGCCAATTTGCTGCTGGCCATCGTGCTGTACTGGGCGTTATTTATCCACGGTGTGCCGGGTATCAAACCGGTACTGGGCGTCGTGCCGCCATCGACACCTGCTGCCATTGCGCAACTGCGCCCGCAGGAAAGCATAGTCAGCATCAACGGCCAGGCGACACCAAGCTGGCAGGAAGTGCGCTGGGTATTGCTGGATAGGGTGTTGCAAAAACTTCCGGCGCAACTGGAAATGCGTACGCCCGAAGGTGCCGTAATTTTTCGCGCATTGGACACGAGCGCCTTGCGGCCCGGCGACTTGGACGGCGATTTCCTGCAAAAACTCGGCTTGCAACCCTATCAGCCGCCCATCTACCCCGTTATCGGCAAGCTCACTGACGGCGGAGCAGCGCGGCGCGCCGGTTTGCATGAACAGGACAAGATCTTGCGCGTGAATGGGCAGGCCATCCCGCAATGGGATGCTTTTGTGGAGGTGGTGCGCGGACATCCGGGGGCGTTATTGAATGTGGAAGTCGAACGCGCCGGGAGCGTATTGGCGCTGAACATCACGCCCGACTCGATCAATGAGGCAGGCAAACAAATAGGTCGCATCGGTGCGACCCCGCAGATCGACCGCGCAGCTTTCGGGGCCATGTTGACCGAGGTGCATTACCCTCCGCTGGACGCATTCGGCGAAGCGGTGCGCAAAACCTGGGAAACCTCGGTCGTCAGCCTGAAAATGATGGGGAAGATGGTGATGGGAGAGGTGTCGCTGAAGAATCTGAGCGGCCCGATCACCATTGCCGATTATGCCGGGCAGTCGGCGCAGATGGGGTTGGGCACCTATTTGGGCTTTTTGGCACTGATTAGCATCAGTCTCGGCGTATTGAATCTGCTGCCCATCCCGTTATTGGATGGCGGGCATTTGCTGTATTATACGGTCGAGTTGATTAAGGGCAGCCCGGTATCCGAAGCACTTTGGGAGGCCGGTCAAAAAGTAGGCATTGCGTTGCTGGTTACCATGATGGCTTTTGCGTTGTATAACGACATCAGCCGCCTGATTTTAGGTTGAAAACTAATGGATTTTAAGAAGTTGGCGGGTCTTATCCCGCTGTTGTACGCCGCATCGGTTTGGGCGATAGAGCCTTTCGTCATCAAAGATATTCGTGTTGAAGGCATACAGCGTACCGAAGCGGGTACGGTGTTCAGCTACTTGCCGGTGAAGGTGGGCGATACGCTGAACGACGATCAGGCATCCGCTGCGATTCGCGCCTTGTTTTCTACCGGCTTTTTCAAGGATGTCAGCCTGAAGGCCGAACAAGGCATGCTGGTGGTTCTAGTGCGCGAACGTCCGTCGATCGCCAGTGTAGAGATCAATGGCGTGAAGGATTTCCCCAAGGATCAGCTGCGCGACAATCTCAAGTTGGTCGGTCTGGCCGAAGGACGTATTTTCGACAAGTCCGCGCTGGAAAAAGCCGAGCAAGAACTCAAGCGCCAATATGTCGCACGCGGCAAATACGGCGTCTCGGTTAAAACCACACTGACGGAGCTGGAGCGCAATCGCGTGGCCGTGAGTTTCAATGTGGTCGAGGGCGAGGTTTCAAAAATCCGGCAAATCAATATCGTTGGGAACAGCGCATACAGCGAAGAAGAATTGCTCGATATGATAAAACTCAGCACACCGGGCATGTGGAGCTGGATGAGCAAAAACGACCAGTATTCCAAACAAAAACTGTCTGCAGATATGGAAACGATCCGCACTTTTTATCTGGATTCCGGCTATATGGAGTTTGCCATCGAATCCACGCAAGTTTCCATTTCGCCGGACAAGAAAAATATTTTCATCACGCTGAACATTTCCGAGGGGCCGAAATACACGATTTCTTCGGTGAAAGTGGCGGGGCAGCAGACGGTGTTCCCCCACGACGAGATACGCAAGCTGATCGGGTTGAAATCTGGCGACGTGTTTTCGCGCAAAGCGATCACGCTCTCCACTCAGAAAATCTCGGAACGTTTCGGGGACGAGGGTTATGCCTTCGCGAACGTGAATGCGGTGCCGGAGCTGGATAAAGAAAAACATCAGGTCGGTTTTACCTTCATGGTCGATCCTTCGCAACGCGTGTATATCCGGCGCATCAACGTCTCGGGAAATACCAAAACCCGCGATGAAGTCATCCGCCGCGAATTCAGGCAAATGGAGAGCGGCTGGTTTGCCACGGAAAAGATCAAAAAATCCAAACAGCGTGTGGACCGTTTGGGTTTCTTCAGTTCGGTTAATGTTGAAACGGTGCCTATCCAGGGTAGCAAAGACCAAATGGATTTAAACGTCGCGGTGGAAGAAAAATCGACGGGGAACCTGTCAATCGGTGCCGGTATCAGCAGTAACGAAGGGCTCACCTTTATGGGCGGCGTCAGCCAAAGCAACCTGTTCGGTACCGGAAACACGCTTTCCGCCCAAATCAATACCAGCAAGGTCAACCAGATATATTCGGTTTCCTATACCAACCCGTATTACACGGATGACGGGGTTAGCCGCGGCTTCGATATCTACAAGCGCAGGACGAATGCAACACAACTCGCCGTCAGCCAATATACCTCGGACAATTTGGGCGGTGGTGTGCGCTTCGCCGTCCCTTTGAATGAAGACGAAACGATCCACTACGGGCTTGCAGCCGAGCAGACGACCATCGGCCTGACAGCGTTGAGTCCTGCGCGTTTTACCGACTATATCAATACCTTTGGCGCCACGACGGAAAACTATATCGGCACCATAGGCTGGAGCCGCGATAATCGCGATAGCGCCATTTACACCACGGAAGGGACGGTGCAACGCGCGTTTACCGAAGCCAGTTTGCCGGTATCCAGCCAGCATTACGTAAAGTTGACTTATCAGCACCAATGGTTTTATCCCCTTAGTCGGGATGTCACGTTTATGGTGAACGGCGAGACCGGCGTCGCAAAGGGATACAGCGGACAAATTTTGCCGTTTTTCAAGAATTTTTATGCGGGCGGCGTGGGTTCTGTGCGCGGCTATGAGCCGAGTTCATTGGGGCCACGCGACAGCAACAATTATTCACTGGGCGGCACTAAACGCGTGATTGGCAATGCGGAATTGCTTTTCCCCATGCCCGGATTCATCAAAGAAAAATCCGTTCGTTTAAGCGTATTCCTGGATGGCGGGGCGGTATTCGGCGACCCGACTCAAGTACCGGCCTCGATTGGTTTGCGCTATTCTACCGGTGTAGCGCTCACCTGGTTTTCGCCCGTGGGGCCGCTTAAGCTGAGCTATGGGGTTCCCATCGGGGAGCAGCCGCAGGATAAACTGCAGCGTATCCAGTTTACTTTGGGAACGCTGTTCTAGGGGACTTGCTTCGGGCTGGCGGTGTTATAAGGAGGCAGAATGAAAAAAGTACTGGGTATAAGTATGTTGGTCGCGGCATGTGTGGTTCCTGCCCATGCTGCCGAATTTCGGGTCGGCGTGGTCGATACCGAGCGCATCCTGCGGGAGTCGGCTCCCGCCGTAAAAGCAGAGAAGAAAATCGAAAAAGAATTCGCCGCGCGCGACGAAGAGATCAAGAAAATGATGAAGCAGGCCAAGGAGATTCAGGCTGCTTTGGAAAAAGACGGCGGCACCAAGCCCGATGCGGAGCATCGCAGCAAAGAGCGCGAATTGGCCAACTTGAACGTCAATTTGCAACGCTTGCAGCGCGAGTTCCGTGAAGATTTGAATCTGCGCAAGAATGAAGAGTTGGCCCAAGTGCTTGGGCGTGCCGATAAAGCGATACAGGCGATTGCAGAGAGCGAGAAGTTCGACCTGATCCTGCAAGAGGCGGTTTACCGCAATCCGCAAATCGACATCACCGAGAAGGTGTTGCAGTATTTGTCCGACGATAAAGCCAATAAATAGCGATTGGTATTTTTGATGGATCGCACAGGCTATCGTTTGGCGGAAATCGTGGCGCGTTTCGGGGGGCGTGTGGACGGTGACGCTTCTACCGTAGTGGATCAGGTCGCCACTCTCGACAGTGCGCGCTCCAAACAGATCGCTTTCCTCGCCAACTCCAAATATCGCAAGCAACTCGAAACGACGCGCGCATCGGCGGTGATCGTTGCCGGGGCGGATGCCGCCGCGACCGCCATTCCCCGCATCGTCTGCGCCAACCCCTATTCGTATTTCGCCAGACTTTCCGCCTTTCTCAACCCGCTGCCCGCATTCACCGCAGGTATCCATCCCGGTGCCGTGATCGGTGCGGGGGCGCAGATATCGCCGACGGCCCACATCGCCGAGCAGGTGTCGATAGGTGAGGGCGCGGTCATCGGCGCTGGTTGCGTCATCATGTCCGGTTGCAGCATCGGGGCGCACACCACTATCGGCGAGGGCACGCGCCTGTATCCGCGCGTGGTGGTATATCACGATTGCGTGCTGGGCAATAACGTCATCGCCCATTCCGGCGCGGTCATCGGTTCCGACGGTTTCGGCATGGCCTGGGAGAACGGCTGCTGGCTCAAGATCCCCCAGATCGGTCGTGCCATCATCGGCAACGATGTCGAGATCGGCGCGAACACCACCATCGACCGAGGCGCGCTGGACGACACCGTGATCGAAGACGACGTGAAGCTGGATAACCAGATACAGATCGCGCACAACGTGCGCATCGGCGCACACACCGCCATCGCCGGATGCGTGGGCATCGCGGGCAGCACCACCATAGGGTGCTATTGCCGTATCGGCGGCAGCGCCGGCATCTTGGGGCATCTGAGCATCGCCGACGGGGTGGAGATATCCTCATTCACGCTCATCAGCAAATCGATACGCGAAAAAGGCACCTACAGCGGCATCTATCCGTTCAGCGAAAAGGACGGCTGGCTGAAGAATGCCTCGCATCTGCGTCATTTGGATGATATGGCGACACGTATCAGGAATCTGGAAAAAGAACTAGAAGCATTAAAGAGGAGAGATTGATGAGTATCACCATGGACATCAACGAAATAATGAAGCACCTGCCGCACCGCTTCCCATTCCTGCTGATCGACCGCGTACTGTCCATCGATCCGGGCGTGGAGATCGTGGCACTGAAGAACGTCAGCATGAACGAACCGTTCTTCCCCGGCCATTATCCGCATCACCCCGTGATGCCCGGTGTGCTGGTCATCGAAGCCATGGCGCAGGCCGCAGCCATCCTTTCCTTCACCGGCGGTGCAGGCAAGGCCGACGACAGCAAGGTGTATTACTTCGTCGGCATCGACGGCGCGCGCTTCAAGCGCCCGGTCGTTCCGGGCGACCAACTCATCCTAAATGTCAAACCGCTGTTCAACAAGCGCGGCCTGTGGAAGTTCGGTGCCGTCGCCGAAGTCGAAGGCCAAGTCGCCGCAGAAGCCGAGATCATGTGCACTATGCGGGACAAGTGATGCGCCACCCGACCGCGATCATCCACCCCAATGCCAAACTGGCCGACGATGTGTCGGTCGGCGCGTATTCCATCATCGGCGAGCATGCCGAGATCGGAGCCGGGTCAGTCGTCGGGCCGCATGTCGTCATCGACGGCCACACCACCATCGGCAAGGGCAACCGTTTCTTCCAGTTCAGCTCCATCGGCGAAATACCGCAGGACAAAAAATACAAAGGCGAGCCGACGCGACTCATCATCGGCGACAACAACACCATCCGCGAGAGTTGCACCTTCAACCTCGGTACCGTGCAGGACGGAGGCGTCACCTCCATCGGCAGCGACAACTGGATCATGGCCTATGTGCATGTAGCGCACGACTGCCACATCGGCGACCACAACGTCATCGCCAACTCGGTGCAGTTCGCCGGGCACGTGACCGTCGGCAACCGCACCCTGATCGGCGGCATGACCGGCATCCACCAGTTCGTGCGCATCGGCGATTTCGCCATGGTCGGCTTCCAGACGCGTCTGTCGCAAGACCTGCCGCCGTTCGTCACCGCCGTGGGAAACCCGGCGGAAGCCAAAGGCCCGCATCAGGAAGGCCCGCGCCGCGCCGGATTTTCCGCAGAGCGCGTGGACATGCTCAAGCAGATGTACCGCACCCTGTACCGCGTGGGCAGCAGTTTCGAGAACGCCAAAAAAGAACTCGCCGAACTGCGCGGCCAAGTATCGGATGCCGATGCAGACATAGACAACATGCTGGCATTCCTGAACAGCGCCAGTCGCGGCATCGTCCGATAAATGAAAACCGCGCAGCGATTCGTTCGCTCCCTCGCCCGCGAAGCGGGCGAGGGAGAGGGGAAACGGGGCTTACGTGTTTTCTTTGTACATGCTTTATTTGTATGCCCGTTTAACATTCCATGAGCCAGACAGTAAAAACCATCGCCCTCGTGGCGGGCGAAACTTCGGGCGACTTGCTGGGCAGCCACCTGATCGTAGCGCTCAAACAATCCTTGCCCGACGCGCGTTTCATCGGCATCGGCGGCCCCAAGATGCAAGCCGCCGGCATGGAGGTACAGTTCCCGATGGAGAAACTCTCCGTGTTCGGCTACATCGACGCACTGCGCCATCTGCGCGAGATACTCGGCATCCGCAACAAACTGCGCGAATCGCTCATCGCCAACCCGCCCGATGTCTTCATCGGCATCGACGCACCGGATTTCAATCTGGGGCTGGAGCTGGCGCTGAAGCAACGCGGCATCCCCACCATCCATTACGTGAGCCCATCCATCTGGGCATGGCGCGGCGAGCGCATCAACAAGATCAAGAGCGCGGTTTCGCACATCCTCACCTTGTTCCCGTTCGAAGCCGCCATCTACGAACAGGCCGGAGTGCCCGTCACCTACGTCGGCCACCCGCTGGCGGACATGCTGCCTGAACACCCCAAACGCGAGCTGATGCGCGAGCAGATGCGCATCCAAAAACAGACTAAGGTGTTCGCCCTGTTGCCCGGCAGCCGCCAGAGCGAAGTGCGCTATCTGGCCGGAACCTACATCCAGACCGCCAAGCTCATCCTGCAAAAGATACCCACAGCGCAGTTCCTCGTGCCGCTGGCCAGCCGCGAGACGCGCACCATCTTCGAAGACACGCTTTGGAAACTGGAAGCGCAGGAGTTGCCCATCACCATGTTGTTCGGCCATGCGCATGACGCCATGATCGCCGCCGACGGCGTACTGGTCGCCTCCGGCACCGCCACGCTGGAAGCCGCGCTGCTCAAGCGCCCCATGGTCATCACCTACAAGATGCTGCCGCTGACCTATGCGCTGAGCAAACGCAAAGCCTACCTGCCATACGTCGGTCTGCCCAACGTGCTCGCGGGCAAGTTCGTCGTGCCGGAGATATTGCAGGACGACGCAACGCCGGAGAACCTCGCGCAGGCCTTGCTCAATCTCGTGGGTGACAAGAACGCCGTGGCCGAGTTGGAGATACTCTTCGGCCACATGTACGCCCAGCTAAAGCAAGACACCGCCCACAAAGCCGCGCAAACCATCCTGCCGTACCTGACCGATCTCACCGCTCCTGCATAGATGCAGCACATACGCCTGATCTGCGGAGTGGACGAAGCAGGGCGCGGCCCATTGGCTGGGCCGGTGTATGCCGCCGCAGTCATCCTCAATCCGCAGCGTCCCATCCCAGGTTTGGCCGACTCCAAAAAGATCAGCGAAAAAAAGCGTGACCAACTCGCCATCGAGATACGCCAGCACGCCAGCGCGTGGGCCATCGCCACCGCCTCGGCGCAAGAGATCGACGAGATCAACATCCTGCGCGCCAGCCTGTTGGCGATGAAACGAGCCGTCGAAGCCCTGTCGCTGCAAGCGCATGAAGTGCTGGTGGACGGTCTGTATTATCCCGACACCGGCCTGCCCAGCCGCGCCATCGTGAAGGGCGACAGCACCGTGGCGGAGATATCGGCGGCGTCCATCCTGGCCAAGACCGCCCGCGACGCCGCCATGCTGGAGATGCACGCACGTTTACCGCAATATGGCTTTGCCGTGCATAAAGGGTATCCTACCGCCGCGCACATCGCGGCCTTGAACCAGCACGGTGTTTCCGTCGAGCATCGCAGGAGCTTCGGCCCCGTGCGCAAAATTTTACAAGGAGATAAGTAGCATGGCACTGTTCAAATTCATCCACCTGTTGTCCGTCGTGCTCTGGGTCGGCGGCATGTTCTTTGCCTACATGGTGCTGCGTCCCGCCGCCGCCGAAGTACTGCAACCGCCGGAACGCCTGCAACTGTGGGACAAAGTGTTCAGCCGTTTCTTCAACTGGGTATGGCCGGCCACCTTCCTCATGCTGGTCAGCGGGTTGTACATGATCTACCAGTACGGCGGCATGGCGCATGTGCCGCACTTCGTTCACGCCATGCTGCTGCTGGGCATCGCCATGCTCGCAATCTACGCCTACGTGTTCTTCGGCCAGTACGTGCATTTCAACCTCGCCGTCGCCGCCAAGGATTGGGTCAAGGCCGGAGCCATCCTCGCGACGATACGAAAACTCGTGGCGAGCAACCTCTCGCTCGGCATTCTCACCTTCGCCGTAGTGGAGTTCGGTCGTCCCTGAGCGTCTAGCCTCGCGCGGCTATGAAGACACCCAAACGCATCGAATCGCGCGGCCCCCATCATCATCGATCTGCGGCAAGCCGTGGATGCCACCACCAATAACAATGCCAGCCGCAGGATCGGGCGCGATATCGATAATCTGGTCGCGTACTTCGGCCAGTTCGCCCACGAATTGCTGGCCGATCAATACGGTAAGAAAATATGGGCGATCTACCAACGCGGCAAACTGCGCTACCAGCAACTCGAACGGGAAGACGGCATCGACAAAGCCGCGCGCTGGCGTTCCGAGAGCGGCACACCGCCGCCCAAGCGCGTCGTCATCGCCGACGACCGCATGACCGCCGATCTGCCGCCTAGCATGTGAAGGGACGGCGTTGCTGTGGCGCGCCGCTTGCGAGCAAGCCTACGGTGCGGCCAGCGAACCCTGCATCGCCTCGTTGCGCGGACTGCAAGGCTTGATCGGTGCCTACGAATGGCGCAAGAATGGCATCGAAATCCCCGTATTGAACGCACGCGCCCATCCACATTACGGCGTGTTCGCCCCGATACGCGGCGAATATGTCGGGCTGGTGAACGACGCTCCCTTGCCTGTTTCCCCTTACCCCCTCCCAGCAGGAGAGGGGGCAAACGAACCGCAATGCGAATTTTTCATGTTCTGCAACGCAATCGGTCGCATTCGACATCGGCACAGGTACGGGTGTGTTGGCCGCCGTGCTGGCGCGGCGCGGCATCCAGCGTATCGTCGCCACCGACCAAGACCGGCCGCGCGGCACTCATCGTGTGCAACCCGCCGTGGGTTCCCGCACGGCCAAGCTCCCCGCTGGAATACGCCGTATTCGACCCCGAGAGCAAGATGCTGCGCGGATTCTTGAATGGATTGGCGGCACACTTGGAACAAGGTGGGGAGGGCTGGCTGATACTTTCCGATCTCGCAGAACACTTGGGCTTGCGCGGCCGCGATGAGTTGCTGGCAATGATTGATGCAGCAGGCTTGCAGGTACTGGGCAAACTCGATGTGAAACCTCATCACCCCCGCGTTTCCGACACCGGCGATCCGCTACACGCGGCACGCGCGGCTGAGGTTACGTCGCTGTGGCGGTTGGTGGCAAAAATCTAAAGCGGTATCTACAGGGATAAGCACGTTCACCCTGAGCCCGTCGAGGGCAACACGAATAGCTCGCAGCCCTAAAGCCCCGAATACTTCTTCGCCACACCCCTAGATTTTTCGACTGGATACTTCAGCGCGTTCTTCGCTATCTTCTCCAGTACGATCTGCTTAACATCAAAACCGTATTGCTCAGCCAGCAAGAAAGCGGACGCAAAAACATCGGCTAGATATTCCTGCACTTGTCCTGTGTCGGCTTGTTCAGAGGATTTCCACAAGAAAGATTCGAGCAACTCGGCGGCTTCGATATTCAGCGCCAGCGCGAGGTCTTTGGGATTGTGGAATTGCGCCCAATCCCGATCGTCGCGAAATTTGAGCAATGCATCGCTTATTTCTTTGAGGTCGCTCACTTGAAATTCAATTCAATGACGGACGATTTGATCTGTCCGTGCAATCAGGAGACATTACGCCGATTGCGATAAAGGTTAATCAGGTTATTGGTCGAAGAGTCATGCGAGGTAACCGTTTCTTTGCCGCGCAACTCCGGCAAGAGTTTGTTGGCGAGTTGTTTGCCGAATTCCACGCCCCATTGATCGAATGCGTTAATGTTCCAAACCACGCTTTGCACGAATATCTTCTGTTCGTAGAGTGCAACCAGCATGCCCAGTGTATAGGGATCCAGCTTTTCAAAGAGCAGGGTGTTGCTCGGGCGGTTGCCGGGAAATATTTTATAGGGCAGTAGAGTTTCGAGTGCGTTGCCGCTTAATCCTTGCGCGGTCAATTCGGTGCGGGCTTCTGCCCCGGTCTTGCCGAGCATCAGAGCTTCGGTTTGCGCAAAGCAGTTGGATAACAGCATGGCATGGTGTTCGCCGATAGGATTGTGGCTGGCGAGAGGAGCCAGAAAATCTGCCGGAACCATGCGTGTGCCTTGGTGTATCAACTGGTAGAAAGAGTGTTGCCCATTCGTGCCTGGTTCACCCCATACCGTGAAATGTGTGTCGTAATCCACCTCATGGCCTGCGCGATCCACGCGCTTGCCGTTGCTTTCCATTTCCAGTTGTTGCAAATAGGCCGGGAAACGTTGCAGGTACTGGTCATAAGGCAGGATGGCGTACGAGCCGATGCCGAAGAAGTTTCCATACCAGATGCCGAGCAGGCCCAGAATGACCGGCATGTTTTTTTCCAGCGGTGCATGGCGGAAATGTTCGTCCATGGCATGGGCTCCCGCCAGCAAGCGTTCAAAATTTTCCATGCCGATATACAGCGCGATGGGCAAGCCAATCGCCGACCACAGAGAGTAACGGCCTCCGACCCAATCCCAGAATTCGAATACGTTTTCCGGGTTGATGCCGAATTTAGAGGTCTCGGTCAGATTGGTCGAAACTGCTGCAAAGTGTTTTGCTACGGCTTCTTCGGAGCCTAGGCATCCAATCAGCCAGGCGCGCGCAGTACGTGCATTGGTGATGGTTTCCTGAGTGGTGAATGTCTTCGAACTGATAATAAACAGCGTGGTTTCCGGGTCGAGCTTCTTGAGTGTTTCAGCGATGTCGCTAGCATCGACGTTGGAAACGAAATGTGCGCTCAGGTCAGCGCTGCCGTAGGGCTTGAGTGCTTCACAAGCCATGAGCGGACCCAGCGCGGAGCCGCCGATTCCGATATTGACAATGTGGCGAATTTTCTTCCCGGTATATCCCGATGCTGCACCGGAATGCACTGCTGCGGTATAGCGGCGAATGTGGTCAAGCACGCGGTGTACATCCGGGATAATATTTTTGCCATCCGCTTGAACGCTGTGATCGCGCGGACTGCGCAAAGCGGTATGCAGCACTGCACGGCCTTCGCTGGCATTGATTTTTTCGCCATTAAACTGACGTTCTATCCAGTCTTTCAAATTAGACTGATGCGCCAAATCGATCAGCAATGCCAATGTTTTTTCGGTGATCAGATTTTTTGAATAATCGAATAATAAGCCCTCAAGGCGCAGCGAAAATTTATCAAATCGATTCGGATCCGCGGCAAACATCTCTCGCATGGTTCGTGTGCGGATGTCACCTTGATGTGTGGAAAGTGCTTGCCAAGCAGGTGAGCGAGTGAGATTCGACATGATATGACTCGAAAATTTTAGGACTGTCGTTTTTGGGACTGCCGTTTAATTTGTGTCTATTGACGGGCCCAGCATAAATAACTGGGCCGACACAGGCTTTGTTTTGGATGAGCGCCTCTCAGTCGCTCAGTTGGGCGTCAATTTCAGCTTCGGCAGAAATCCAGTCTTGCATCTCATAACCACCTGCGAATCCGCGACGCTCTGCAAGATAATAAGCGGCAGTTGCGATCATGTGATAGCGATGTTCGGGGGAGATGCTAACGGCCGTTTTTATTGCGGCAGCCTTTTTTACTACAGGTGTTTTGGCGGGTATCGCTTCAGCCGAGGCGCTTTTTTTAACGCTACTTTTTGCAGTAGGTGTTTTGGCTACGGCCTTCTTTGCGGCTGTCGCAACCGTTGCTTTTGGGGATGCCTTGGTTTCTGTCGTAACTTTGCGGGCGACTGTTTTTTTTGCCGGGGTGTCTGCTGCAACTTTAGTCGAGGCAGTGGTTTTTTTGCTTGCTGTAGCCATGATATTTCCTTTGAAAAGTTAGAGTGATAAAGGATTGTTACAGACGCTGATGGCAATAATATTACACGCTTCTACAAATCATATCGCTACACTGGCATTAGCAGGATGCCCGCCAAAGGCGGAAGTTCGATTTCGGCAGAGAATGGATGCCCCATCCACGGAGTATTTTCGGCATGAATGCCGCTGCCATTGCCCTGATTTTCGCCACCATAATATTCCGAGTCACTGTTAAATATTTCGCGGTAACTGCAATTGAATGGTAACCCGATGCGATAGCGATTGCGCGGCACAGGCGTAAAGTTGAAAGCCGCGATAAGCATTTCTCCGTTGCGTCCGCGGCGTATGAACGACAATAGGGTCTGCTCGGCATCCTGGCATTCTATCCAGGAAAAACCTGCTTGTTCAAAATCGAGTTCATATAGCGCAGGCAAGTCACGATACAGGCGGTTTAAGTCCCGCACCATATTGAGCATGCCTTGATGGGGTTCCACGCCCAGTTGCCACCATTCGATTTCCCATGCTGAACGCCATTCGGGGCCTTGTCCGAACTCATTGCCCATAAAATTGAGCTTTTTGCCCGGGCTGGACATTTGATAGGTGAGCAGCAAACGCAAATTAGCAAACTTCTGCCAAGCATCGCCCGGCATTTTGCTTAGTAGAGAGCCTTTGCCATGTACTACCTCGTCGTGTGAAAAAGGGAGTACGAAGTTTTCGGTATACGCGTAAAGCTGGCTAAAAGTAAGCTGGTTCAAGTGATAGCGGCGATGTACGGGATCTTGTTGCATAAATTTAAGCGTGTCGTTCATCCACCCCATGTTCCACTTCATCGAGAAGCCCAGCCCGCCGAGGTAAACCGGACGCGATACGGCTGGCCACGAGGTCGATTCTTCTGCGAGCGTCACTGCTCCGGGGAAGTCGTCGTGTACCATGATGTTGAGTTCGCGCAGGAAGTCGATAGCTTCCAGATTCTCTCGCCCGCCATATTTGTTCGGCAGCCATTCGCCCGCTTTGCGCGAATAATCCAGATACAGCATAGAGGCAACGGCATCGACCCGCAGACCGTCGAAGTGAAATTCGGACAGCCAATAATGCGCGCTGGATAGCAAGAAGCTTTTTACTTCGTTGCGACCATAGTTGAAGATGTGCGTGCCCCAGTCCTGATGAAAGCCAAGGCGCGGATCCTCATGTTCGTACAGCGCGGTGCCATCGAACCGGGCTAAGGCAAACGAATCCTGAGGGAAGTGTGCCGGCACCCAATCAAGTAGCACGCCGATATGCGCCTGATGGCATCTGTCAATGAAGAAGCACAAGTCATCTGGGGAGCCAAAACGGCTGCTCGCCGCAAAGTAGCCTGTGGCCTGATAACCCCAAGATTCGTCCAGAGGGTGCTCCGAAACCGGCATCAATTCGACATGGGTATAGCCCATGTCTTCGAGATAGGGGATAAGATGTTCGGCCAACTCGCGGTAGGTATAAAAGCTACCGTCCGGATGGCGTTTCCAGGAACCGGCATGAATCTCGTACACGTTCAGCGGAGCGTGTAGCCAGTCCCATTGGCTGCGTTGTTGCATCCATGTGCCATCTTGCCAGTCATGGGCAATGCCGATGCCTGAGCGGGCCGCGGTACCGGGACGTAATTCAAATGCATGCGCATACGGATCAGTCTTGACCAATAATGCGCCTGCACGATTGCGTATTTCAAATTTGTACAGTACTCCTTGTGGCAAGTTGGGAATAAATAACTCCCACACGCCGCTCGATCCATGTACCGCCATAGGATTAATGCGCCCGTCCCAGCGATTGAACTCGCCGATTACGCTAACGCGTTCGGCGTTCGGTGCCCATACTGAAAAGCGCGTCCCGGAAATCCCATCGAGTTGCGTCAAATGTGAGCCAAGTACGTGATAGCCCTGGTGCAACTTGCCTTCATTGAACAAGTGCAAATCGAAACTGGTTATTTGCGGGGGAAAAGCATACGGGTCGTAAACCAGGCTTTCTTTTCCTTCGGCCAGAATGCGTAGCTGATAGGGAAATGTCGGAGCTGCGGTTCCGCGCCACTCAAACAAACCATCCGCATGTACGCGTTGTAATTTTTCATCGCCTGATGCTCCAGCCAAACAAACCTCGGTTGCATAAGGATGAAATACGCGCAATACGAAAGTTTCATGCTCTTGGTGCAATCCGAGGAAAGCAAAAGGATCGTGCAATCTGCCTTGCAAGAGCAAATCAGGGCGAGGGTCGGGTTTGGCGCGATGTATTTTTTTCATGTCGTTTTGATTATAACCACAATATATTGCAACGGTGTTGTATTCATATGGGAGTCAATTGCCGTGCCGTAAAAAAACAAAGCCCCCTGAAAAATTGCAGGGGGCTTTGGCTTAATGCGCATTAAGCAAATTATTTGGCAACTTGTTTTTCGCGTATCTCGTCCAATGTTTTGCAGTCGATGCATAGTGTTGCGGTGGGACGAGCTTCCAGTCGGCTAAGTCCGATTTCAATGCCGCATTTGTCGCAATAGCCGTAATCCCCTGCATCTATCTTTGCGATCATTTTATCTATATTTTTAATGAGCTTGCGTTCGCGATCGCGATTGCGCAATTCCAGGCTCATATCGGATTCTTGGCTGGCGCGGTCATTGGGATCGGCGAACACGGTGGCTTCGTCTTGCATGGTATGCACGGTGCGATCAATATCCTGCCCCAAGCCCAGCTTGATTTCGTTCAGCATGTTGCGGAAATGCTCCAATTGTTTGGGGCTCATATACGCCTCCCCCTTTTTAACTTTATATGGGGCGACAGTTTTAGTGGTTTGGGCTGGCATTTATTTGGAGTCTCCGGGTGCAAGCAAAAAAATTGAGGCGCGCTTTAATACCAGAAAGATATTCGTGTGGCAACCTTAAATTTGCTGGGCATCTGGTCATATGACATTAACCCCTTGCTTTTTAAGCATAGTTACTAGGCTAATTAACGGTAGCCCAATTAAAGCATTGGGGTCGTCACCTCTGATGCAGTTGATCAGCGCGATTCCCAATCCTTCCGACCTCGCACTGCCTGTGCAATTGTAAGGCTGTTCCTTATTGAGGTAGCGCTCGATTTCATCATCGCCAAGTTGACGAAAGCCGACTTGAGTTTCGACGAGTTCAGTTTGCATGCTGCCGTCGGCGGCGTTCAGCAATGTCAGGGCTGTGTAAAATATTACAGTTCTACCGCGCATGCTGCGCAATTGGCGCACCGCATTTTCATGCGTCACCGGTTTCCCTAGCTGCTGTCCATCCAGCAGGGCGACCTGATCGGAACCGATAATCAGTGCGTCGGGGTAGTCCTTGGCTACCGCTTCTGCCTTGAGTTGCGAGAGACGTTGAGAGGTCTGCGTTGCGTCCTCGCCTGGAAGCGGCGTCTCGTCAACATTCGGGGCTGCGGTTAGAAAGGGGATTTGCAGAGTGGATAGTAGCCCGCTTCTGTATACAGAGGTCGAAGCAAGAACAAGCGGCTGAGAATTCAAGATATTCCTTGCGTTTCTTTGACATGGGGGGGAGGAATATATATCATGCGCGCCTCATGTTTGCACGGCCTTTAATAGACAGCATAGATTTTGCCCGAAACGGCAAGGAAATATGCGCTGAGATACCCATTGCAGAGTTGTCTCGGCTGGGCGATAGGCTAATCAATTCGGAGGGCGCGCTAACCTATACGGTGCGTGGTCTGAAGGAAGATAGTATGCTCATTCTGGAAGTGGTGCTGAAGGGGGTGTGTAAATTGCAATGCCAGCGGTGCTTGGGTGAGCTTTCATATCCTCTGGACTTGCATTCTCGTTTGAAGTTGCTTCCGGCGGATAGCCTGGAAGAGGACGATGATGATATGGATTGCATCGAGGCCGCGCCGCAGTTGGATGTGCTGGCGTTGATTGAAGATGAGGTGTTGTTAGATTTGCCTTTTGCGCCTAAGCATCTGGAAGGTGTGTGTAACACGGCAGAAGAAAGTTTGCAGCAATCAGCTAATCCGTTTGCGGTGTTGGCTGGTTTAAAGAGGAAGCAGTAAGTAGTTTTTGTGAGGAGTTACCATGGCAGTTCAGCAGAATAAAAAATCCCCGTCCAAGCGCGGTATGCACCGTGCGCATGACTTTTTGAGCAATCCCGCATTGGCCGTGGAGCCATCCACGGGCGAGCCTCATCTGCGTCATCACATTAGCCCAAGCGGTTACTATCGCGGCAAAAAGGTTGTCAAAGCCAAGGGCGAATAAGCTCTTTGACGTATTGCATGCGCCCCTGCTTGTAGCGGGGTTTTAATGTCCGTTTTTTCTTCTTGATCTAGAGGATCGCCCGGTGGATATCACGATAGCTATTGATGCCATGGGCGGCGACCACGGGACACGGGTGACCGTTCCTGCGGCAGTCGCTTATCTTGAAAAGCATCCAGGCGATACGGTGGTTCTGGTTGGCTTGTCCGACGTCATTGAGGCGGAGCTGGACAAACTCGGCTTTAATGATCGGGCGCGTCTGCGTGTCCATGCCGCCAGTGAAGTGGTTGGTATGGATGAATCACCTCAGATTGTATTGCGCGGTAAAAAAGACTCGTCAATGCGCGTATCCATCAATTTGGTGAAGTCAGGCGAAGCTTCTGCCTGCGTTAGCGCCGGCAATACCGGAGCGCTGATGGCGACCGCGCGCTACGTATTGAAGACCTTGCCCGGCATTGACCGTCCGGCTATTGCCTCTTTTTTGCCCACCTTCAAGGGGCAGGTTTGCATGTTGGACTTGGGGGCAAACGTGGATTGCACTGCCGAACATTTGTTGCAGTTTTCTTTGATGGGAAGTGCCTTGGTTTCGGCGCTGGAACATAAAGCGCAGCCTACGGTTGGGCTATTGAATATCGGCAGTGAAGATATTAAAGGTAATGAGGTCGTAAAGCGGGCGGCAGAGCTGTTGCAAGCCAGCGACCTCAATTTCTACGGCAATGTGGAGGGCGATGATATTTTCAAGGGCGTCACCGATGTCGTGGTATGCGATGGCTTTGTCGGGAATGTCGCCCTGAAAACGGCCGAGGGCGTAGCCAAAATGATGGGCGGTTTTTTGCGCGAGGGTTTTAATCGCAACTGGTTTGCGAAAATCGGAGCGCTGATATCCATGCCCGTTCTCAATGCTTTCAAGCATAGGCTCGATCATCGCCGTTACAATGGTGCCAGTTTGCTTGGACTGAAAGGTATTGTGGTAAAAAGCCACGGCTCCGCAGATGCATTTGCTTTTCTTTGCGCCATCGAACGCGCTGCCGAAGAGGCGCGCGGCGGTATGCTGCACCATATCAGCGAACATGTTGAAAAATGGCATCATGCTCGACTACAAAACGTAGGGGAGGCGCTTTGATTTATTCGAAAATCATCGGGACAGGCAGCTATCTGCCCGCCAAGGTGCTAACCAATTACGACCTCGAAAAAATAGTCGATACCTCGCATGACTGGATCGTTTCCCGCAGTGGCATTGTTGAGCGCCACATCGCGGCAGATGACGAACTCACCAGCGACCTTGCACTGCAAGCCAGCCGTAAAGCAATTGCTGCTGCGGGTATCAGTGCGGATGAAATTGATCTGGTTATTGTGGCAACAACCTCGCCGGATCAGCTTTTCCCCAGCACGGCCTGTATTTTGCAGGACAAGCTCGGCATCAAGAGCCGGGGGCCGGCTTTCGATATTCAGGCGGTGTGTGGCGGTTTTGTCTACGCGCTGAATACGGCAGATATGTACATCAAGGGGGGGCAAGCCAAGACGGCGCTGGTGGTTGGTGCCGAGGTACTGTCGCGTATGCTGGACTGGAGCGATCGCACTACCTGTGTGCTGTTCGGTGACGGGGCCGGCGCTGTGATATTGAGTGCTTCCGACAAACCGGGCATCGCCGCCAGCAAGTTGCACGCGGATGGTAGCCATCGCGATATGCTGAAAGCCGAGGGTAATATTCGTAACGGCGAAGTGGATGGCGACCCCTTTATTAAGATGGATGGGCAGGCGGTATTTAAATTTGCCGTCAAGGTGTTAAGTGATGTGGTTGATGAACTGCTGGAAGAAAAAGGCATGAGTGGTTCGGAGATTAACTGGCTGGTGCCGCATCAGGCCAACATCCGCATTATCGAGGCCACTTCTAAAAAAATCGGCTTGAGTATGGACAATGTCATTGTGACTGTGGCAAATCACGGTAACACCTCGGCTGCCTCAATTCCGCTGGCGCTGGATACGGCAGTACGCGACGGGCGCATCCAGGCCGGGCAAAACATCCTCATCGAAGCCGTCGGTGGCGGATTTACTTGGGGCGCAGTTCTTATCAAGTGGTAGCAGCACACTGCATCTGTTAGCCGAAGCTCAAACCAATCGACGACTGCCAACTAAACGCCTACAAATTAACGATTGATTTTATATGACTCAACTCGCTTTCGTATTTCCAGGTCAGGGTTCGCAGTCGCGCGGCATGATGAACGGCTATGCCGACTTCTCCGCCGTGCGCGATACATTTACCGAAGCTTCCGACGTACTGAAACAGGATATGTGGCAATTGGTCGCCGAAGGCAGCGATATCGATCTGAACGCCACGGTGAATACCCAGCCTATCATGCTGAGCGCTGGTGTGGCCGTGTATCGGGCATGGCAAACGCAGAACGGGGCACAGCCGACCGTCCTGGCCGGACATAGCTTGGGCGAGTACACCGCGTTGGTGGCGGCCGGTGCATTGAGTTTTGCCGATGCCCTGCCGCTGGTGCGTTTCCGCGCGCAATGCATGCAGCGGGCCGTGCCGGAAGGCGCGGGCGGTATCGCGGCCATCCTGGGGCTGGATGACGATGCGGTGCGCGCCGTATGTATCGAAGGTGCGCAAGGCGAGGTGCTGGAGGCGGTCAACTTCAATTCCCCCGGACAAGTGGTTATCGCCGGCAACCGTGCGGCGGTCGAACGCGGCATGGAGTTGGCCAAGGCCAAGGGGGCGAAGCGCGCCATCATGCTGCCGATGAGCGTACCGTCGCATTGCAGCTTGCTAACAGGTGCAGCGGAACAATTGCGCGCCTATCTGAACAACATCGCTGTGCGAACTCCGGTCATTCCTGTTCTGCACAATGCGGATGTCGCCTCTTATAATGATGCCGCCAAGATCAAAGATGCGCTGGTGCGCCAGTTGTACTCGCCAGTACGTTGGGTGGAAACCGTACAGGCCTTCGGCAAACAAGGCATCACGCATAACGTGGAGTGCGCTCCAGGCAAAATATTGGCCGGCTTGAATAAGCGCATTGACGCCAATCAACAGGCTATGGCCATCAATGACGGCGAAGCGCTGAAGGCAGCTCTGGCTGCACTCGCATAAGGAAAAGGGATATGACACTGCAAGGACAAATCGCACTGGTGACGGGCGCTTCGCGCGGCATCGGCCAGGCCATCGCACTGGAACTGGGCAAGCAGGGCGCGACCGTGATCGGAACCGCCACCAGCGACAGCGGTGCGCAAGCCATCAGCGCCTACCTGGAAGCCGCAGGCATCAGGGGCAAGGGCTACGCTCTGAACGTCAACGACGTAACGCAGACCGAACAGGTGCTGGCGGCAATACGTGAGCAGTTCGGCGAAATATCTATTCTGGTGAACAACGCCGGTATCACCAAAGACAACCTGCTGGCACGCATGAGCGACGAAGAGTGGGACGATGTGCTGACAACCAACCTCAAGTCCGTGTTCCGCCTGAGTCGCGCCGTATTGCGTGCCATGATGAAAGCTAGGGGCGGGCGTATCATCAGCATTTCATCGGTGGTTGGCAGTATGGGCAATGCCGGTCAGTCTAACTATGCGGCATCCAAGGCCGGTATGGCGGGCTTTACCAAGTCGCTCGCGCAAGAGATCGGTAGCCGCAATATCACCGTGAACTGCGTAGCACCCGGATTTATCGATACCGATATGACGCACGTGCTCGGCGAGGAGCAACGCGCAAAACTGGTCGAGCATGTACCGCTGAAGCGTTTGGGCAAACCCGCCGACATCGCTGCGGCAGTCGCTTTCCTGGCTGGCCCCGGCGCGGCTTACATCACGGGTATTACATTGCATGTAAATGGCGGGATGTACATGGAGTAGTGTGGTGTTTTGGAAATCGGCGCAAATTTGGTAGAATGCACGCGCTTTTTGAACTTTAATTAAAACGGGAGTAATGGAATGTCTAACATCGAACAACGCGTCAAGAAAATCGTAGCCGAACAACTCGGCGTGAATGAATCCGAAGTCAAGAACGAATCTTCGTTCGTCAACGATCTGGGCGCAGATTCCTTGGATACCGTTGAATTGGTAATGGCGCTGGAAGAAGAGTTTGGCGTTGAAATACCTGACGAAGATGCGGAAAAGATCACTACCGTGCAACAGGCAATCGATTATGTGAACGCTCATCCGAAGTAATTCGCCCTCATACCGATTGATCATTTTTTCCCTCGTTAGCGGAGTCCAGTTTGTCTAAACGCAGAGTTGTCATTACTGGTTTGGGTGTTGTATCGCCGGTTGGAATCGGAGTCACCCAAACTTGGCACAATATTGTTGCTGGTCAATCGGGCATTTCGCGTATTACACGTTTCGATCCTAGTACTTTTGCATGCCAAGTTGCAGGCGAAGTCAGAGATTTTGACGTTACTCAGTATCTGCCGGCGAAAGATGCCCGACGCATGGATCGCTTTATCCATTTCGGCCTCGTGGCCGGGATGGAGGCGTTTAAGGACTCCGGCATCGCAGTAACGGAACAAAATGCAGAGCGCATAGGTGTTTGTATCAGTTCCGGTATCGGTGGGTTGCCGATGATCGAAGATACCCACAACGATTATCTGGCGGGGGGGGCACGCAAGATTTCGCCCTTCTTCATTCCCGGCACCATCATCAATATGATCTCCGGCAACCTGTCCATTATGTACGGGCTGAAGGGGCCGAATTTCTCCGTTGTTACGGCATGTACTACCGGTACGCACAGCATAGGCGAATCAGCGCGCATTATCGAATACGGCGATGCCGATGTGATGATTGCAGGTGGTGCCGAGGCGACCATTTCGCCTTTGGCCATAGGCGGCTTTTCCTCCGCTAAGGCGCTATCTACCCGTAACGACGACCCCGCAACCTCAAGCCGTCCGTGGGACAAAGACCGCGATGGCTTTGTGATGGGTGAGGGGGCCGGTGTCCTCGTGCTGGAAGAGTACGAGCACGCTAAAGCGCGCGGCGCTAAAATTTATGCTGAACTTTCCGGCTACGGCATGAGTGCCGATGCCTATCACATGACGGCTCCAAGCACAGACGGCCCGAAACGCAGCATGGTCAATGCGTTGCGCAATGCAGGCCTGAATCCGGATCAGGTTCAATACGTCAACGCGCACGGCACCTCGACGCCTTTGGGCGACAAGAACGAAACGGAAGCCATTAAACTGGCCTTCGGCGATCACGCCAAGAAATTGGTGGTGAATTCCACGAAGTCCATGACCGGACATCTGCTCGGTGGCGCTGGCGGTATCGAGTCGCTGTTCTGCGTGTTGGCGTTGCACCATCAGATTTCTCCGCCAACTATCAATATCTTCGAGCAAGACCCGGAGTGCGACTTGGACTATTGCGCCAATGCGGCACGCGATATGAAGATTGATGTTGCTGTAAACAATAATTTCGGCTTCGGCGGAACCAACGGCTCGCTGGTGTTTCGCAAAATCTAATTAACTTTGCTGCTGTGAATACGCTAATCAACGGAGCACCGTGCGATACGATTAGCGTAAATGACCGTGGTTTGCTCTATGGGGATGGCGTCTTCCGTACTTTGCTACTGCGCAAGGGTAAGGTGTTGCAATGGCATCGGCATTACGCCTGCCTGTTCAAGGACTGCAACGCAATCTATCTGCAATGCCCTCCCGAATCTCTGCTGTACGGGGAATTGGAGCGGCTAGTTCAGGATGCTCAAGACGGCGTAATCAAGATTATCGTGACGCGTGGCTCGGCGCAACGCGGTTATGCTCCTGCCCCGCATCCGGTCGCAACGCGAATTCTCAACTTAAGCCCGCTTCCCGCTTATTCCGAAGCATTTTCTACGTCGGGTATACGTTTACATCTTTGTCAACTGAGGCTGGGGCAGCAGCCCCGTTTGGCCGGAGTCAAGCACCTCAATCGCCTGGAAAATGTGCTTGCCGCCGCAGAATGGGACGATCCTGACATCGCCGAAGGGCTGCTATTGGATGAGTCCGGTTATGTGATCGAGGCTGTGCGCAGTAATATTTTTATGGTCAAGAACGGAGATTTAATTACTCCCGATTTGTCGCGTTGCGGCGTCTCGGGTGTGCAGCGCGAGCGTCTGATCGAATGGGCCGCGCAGCAAGGGGTAAAATGCAAAATCATGGATGTGCCGCTGGATGACTTGTTGGCAGCAGATGAAATCTTTCTGGTGAATAGCGTCATTGGCCTTTGGCCTGTGCGCGAATTGCCGGGCTACCATTGCGAGCATCACCCTGTCGCCCAAGTGATTCAGGATTGGTTGGCCCATGACTCCAATTAAAGAATTTGTGCTGTGGCTTATGTTCATTCTGGTGGTGGTCGCCGGACTGGCGGGGTTTTATGCCCTGCGTCCGTTATCCCTGCCCCAATTGCCTTATGAGTTTTCCCTCAAGCAGGGTAGTAGCCTGAAGAGTGCCGCACGGCAAATGCAGCAAGCGGGTGTGCTACCCGGCGATTGGTTGTTCGTTTTGTTGGCGCGCGGCTTGGGCAAGGCAAGACAAATCAAGCCGGGCAATTATGAGATAGAAGCGCCAGTCACTCCCGTGCAATTATTGGATATGATCAGCAAAGGACGCGTAGAACAAAGTGAATTAAGCATCATAGAGGGTTCGACTTTCAATCAGTTACGCGCCGCATTGAATGCTGAACCTACGCTACGCCATGACACGCTAGCCTTGTCTGATGCCGAAATATTGCACCGCATCGGTGCCCCGGAAAAATTCGCGGAAGGTTTGTTTTTTCCCGATACCTATAATTTCTCCAGTGGCAGTAGTGATTTGGCTGTGCTTAAACGTGCCTATCAATTGATGCAGCGCAACCTGCAAGAAAGTTGGAAAAGCCGCACCACCAATTTGCCTTTGGATACCCCTTATCAGGCCTTAATCTTGGCGTCCATCGTAGAAAAAGAAACTGGCAAGGCAAGCGATCGCAGCTTGATTTCGGCCGTATTCATTAACCGCTTGCGTAAAAATATGTTGCTGCAAACAGACCCTACGGTGATTTACGGTATGGGCGATAAGTTCGACGGGAATTTGCGCAAACGTGACTTGCTGACCGATACACCCTATAACACTTACACTCGCGATGGCCTGACGCCAACGCCTATTGCCTTGCCTGGACTCGCGGCAATACAGGCCGCCCTGCATCCCGCGCCAAGCAACGCGCTGTATTTCGTCGCGCGCGGCGATGGCAGTTCACATTTTTCCGCTACGCTGACTGAGCATAACAATGCGGTGAACCGTTACCAAAAATGAGTAAAGCAAAGTTCATCACCTTTGAGGGAGTCGATGGCGCAGGCAAGAGCACCCATCTGGAGTGGTTTGCCAATGCCTTGCGCCAGCGTGGTATAGGCCTGCTAGTGACGCGCGAACCGGGTGGAACCCCATTGGGCGAACGGTTGCGTGATATTTTATTGCATCATCCCATGCACGCCGAAACTGAAGCGTTGCTGATGTTTGCCGCAAGGCGCGAACATGTGGAGCTGGTTATTCGTCCAGCCTTGCAGCGAGGCACTTGGGTGATCTCCGACCGTTTTAGCGATGCCAGCTTCGCTTACCAGGGAGGGGGCAGGGGGGTGGAGTTAAGCAAGCTGGCGCAATTGGAACAATGGGTGCATGGCGATCTGCAACCCGACCTGACCTTGTTATTCGATATTCCCATCGAAGTGGCGCGGCAACGTTTGGCAAACAATATCTCCTTGGACCGCTTCGAACAGGAGCGGGGAAGTTTCTTTGAAAAAGTGCGTCAGGCATATCTGGCCCGCAGCCAAAAAGCCCCGGCGAGATTTGCGGTTATCCATGCCGAAAAGACGCGCGACGAAGTTCAGAAAAGCCTGGAAAAAATAATCTCATCCATTTGATATGAAAGAGCTCTACCCTTGGCAACAAGAAGCGTGGCAAAGCCTGCAAGGGCTGCGCACCCGCTTGCCGAATGCGCTCTTGATTAAAGGCGCACAAGGTATCGGTAAGCTGGAGATGGCGCTGGGTTTCGCTCAATCCTTGCTGTGCGAAACGCCATCGGTTTCCGGTTTGCCATGTCGCCAATGCGATTCCTGTCGCTGGTTCGGGCAAGGCACGCACCCGGATTATCGCCTGGTACAACCGGAGGCTTTAAGCAATACCGAAGATGGCAATGAAAAAGAGGGCGGCAAAAAACCTTCGCGCGAGATCAGCGTGGACCAAATCCGGGCCTTGGCGAGTTTTGCCAATCTGTCTGCGCATCGGGGGGGGTATCGCATCGTGTTGGTGCATCCGGCAGAGTCGATGAATATCAATTCGGCCAATGCGCTACTCAAGACCCTGGAAGAGCCTACGGGAAAGCTGCTGTTTATCCTGGTCACCCACAAGCCGCAACAACTTTTGCCGACCATCCTGAGTCGCTGCCTGAGCTTGCCCGTAAACACGCCCAGCCGCGAGGTCGGTACGGCATGGCTCAAACAGCAAGGGGTGGAGAATCCAGAGAATGCTTTGGCACAGTCCGGGTTCGCGCCACTACTGGCATTGCATTGGGCCGAAGCCGGAGAAGGGACTGAAGAGATCAACATCCTGTTGTCGGCTATGCAACGCCCCGCGCAAATGGACGCCTTGATGCTGGCCGATAAACTGCAACGTTGCGCCCCCGTACAGGTCGTCCACTGTTTGCAGCAATGGTGCTACGACTTGGCGAGTGCCAAGCTAACTGGCCAAGTCAGGTATTTCCCGGAGCAGATGGAGATATTGAAAAAGCTATCTGTCAATGTTCCAGCCATGCGCCTGCTGCGCTATCAGAAGGAATTGCAGACGGCCAAGCGAGAAGCTTTTCACCCGCTTAATCCGAAGCTGCAATTTGAATCTATTTTATTGTCTTACCGGCAAGTCTTCGCCTCATCTGGCGCATAAAAAACATGTTTATCGACTCTCATTGCCATCTGAGTTTCCCGGAGTTGGCGGAAAATATCGACGAAATTCTGGCGAACATGAAGCTTAACGAGGTAACTCGGGCATTGTGCGTCTCGGTCGAATTGGACAAATTTCCGCAGGTTTTGCAGTTGGCCGAGCGGTATGAACATATCTATGCTTCGGTCGGCGTACATCCCGATTACATATTGCGTGCCGAGCCAACGCAGACAGAACTGGTTCGCCTGGCGCAACACCCCAAAGTCATAGCCATCGGCGAAACCGGGCTGGATTACTACCGCCTGACGGGCGATCTGGAATGGCAACGCGAGCGCTTCCGCACGCATATTCGCGCGGCCAAGCAATGCAGCAAGCCCCTAATCATTCATACCCGATCGGCAGCACAAGACACCCTGCGTATTATGGTCGATGAAAACGCCGGAAGCATTGGCGGTGTGCTGCACTGTTTTACCGAGAATCTGGCAGTGGCCCAAGCTGCAATCGAGCAAGGATTCTACATTTCATTTTCCGGGATACTGACGTTCAAAAATGCAACCCTCATCAAGGAAGTGGCACAGAAAATTCCGCTCGATAGGATGCTGATTGAGACCGACGCGCCATATTTGGCACCAACCCCTCATCGTGGCAAACTCAATCAGCCTGCATATGTTAAATTGGTAGCCCAAGAAATTGCTAAATTGCGCGGAATTTCCATCGAAGAAGTTGGATTAGCCACCAGTTATAATTTCCGGCACCTGTTCCGGCTCAAATAAAGCGCGGATTCAATTTTGAAGCGAAGCGCCGGGCTTGAAGAATGCCTGAGCCGGCGTCAGGAATCCAAGCCGTTTTCTGTATCCGTTGTCCGAGCGTTTCATCGCGTGGCTGATCTCCTGCCGCGCGATGGTGGTGAAGCCCCTGTTCTTGGGGAAGTGCTGCCGTATCGGGCCGTTCGTATTCTCGCTGGTGCCGCGTTCCCAGGATGCGCAGGGATGTGCGAAGTAAAAGCCGGCATCCAGAGCCTTGGCGGCCTGCCCGTGCCCGGAGAATTCCTTGCCGTTGTCCGGTGGCACCATATAGGCCTTGTTCCGATGGATTGCCGGTCGGGGATGCCGCCGCCGGTCACGTTTGCCGTAACGCTTCCGACAGCGCGGGTGCTGCTGCGGCAAACCGCCACGCCGCATCGGTGCTTATTTCCAGCACGTACCGTTACAATAAGCGCATGAGAAATATTCTGCTGATTGTTGCGCTGTTGTTTGCTGCATCGACCTTATCGGCGCGGGCCGAAGACGGAACATCGCTGGCGCTTGTTTTCCAGCGTGAGGTGGATATGCGGCTGGAACTTCCGCAAGAGGCGCAGGAACATTATGCGCAGATACTTGATGCCGAATTGAAACGTGCCGGAACGCCTATCGCAACATCCCAGTATGTGCTGATGGTAGATCGCAATCCGAACGTGCAGGCAATTTTTGTGTATTGGCTGGATGCGCAGGCATCATCGGATCGTTGGCACTTTATCGGCGCTTCTCCTGCGTCAACCGGCAAGCCCGGACAATTTGACCATTTTCTTACCCCCTTGGGCGTGTTCGCACATTTGTTGAGCAACTTGGATTATCGCGCAGAGGGGACGCTTAACAACTTGGGTATTCGAGGCCTCGGTCGCAAGGATATGCGTGTTTTCGATTTCGGCTGGGTGCAAGGTGAGCGGGGGTGGGGCAAAGGCGGAAAAAGTCAGATGCGTTTGCTTCTGCATGCGACAGATCCCGATCATCTCGAACAACGTCTGGGAGCGGCTATGTCGAAAGGATGCATACGCATTCCTTCTACTCTGAACACATTCATCGACCGATATGGACTTCTCGATGCCGTTTATGAACAGGCGCTGGCAAAAAGAAAAAAATTGTGGATGCTGCGTAATGACCGAATTCCCACGCCATGGACGGGCAGTTATCTGGTGATTGTCGATTCCGGCAATACTGAACGGCCAGTATGGTCGCCACAACCCCCCGTAGCTTCTAAATTGCACTCCAAAAATAAGCAGGGAAGGAAATAAAGAGCACCCAAAAACATCCGCCTGATTAACTTGAATGTAAAAGTTGGCGGGTATATATTCACGAAATGTAATTAATTTACGGTTAATAAATCTTTAATGCTGAACGCGTATTGTCGGAAGACGATCAGATGCCGGATAAATGTAAGCATCAATTCATAGCATATTTTGCCGCAGCAAGAGTGCTCGCCGCGCCATACAACTAGGAGATTAAAATGGGCCTATCCCGTCGTGACTTTCTCAAGCAAAGCGCGGTTGTCTCTGCGGCCGCAGCAACGGTTGGTGTTCCGTTAAGCGAGGCTGCACAAGCGGCAACCAAGAGCGTTGAGGCCAACTGGCGTTGGGATAGGGGAGTCTGCCGTTTCTGTGGGGTGGGGTGCGGTATTCAGATCGCCACCGAAAAAGGCAAGATCGTCGCCACCAAAGCCGATGCGGATGCGGCGGTGAATCGCGGGCTCAACTGTGTCAAAGGGTACTTCAACGGCAAGATTCTCTACGGCAAGGATCGCCTTACACAGCCACTGCTACGCATGAAAGATGGGCGCTTCGACAAGCAAGGCGAATTCGTGGAGGTTACTTGGGAGCGTGCGTTCGATGAAATGGAGAAACAGTTCAAACGCACTTATTCCGAACTTGGTCCGACCGGCATTGGCTTCTTCGCTTCGGGACAGCATACCGTGCAAGAGGGCTATGCGGCGGTCAAACTGTTCAAGGCGGGATTCCGTAGCAACAACATCGACCCTAATGCCCGCCACTGCATGGCTTCGGCAGTGGCGGGATTCATGCAGACGTTCGGCATCGACGAACCTGCCGGTAACTACGACGACATAGAACACGCTGATACCATGGTGCTGTGGGGTGCCAATATGGCAGAGATGCACCCGGTACTATGGACGCGCATCACCGAACGCCGGATGAACACCCCGGATGTGCGCGTGATCAACCTGACTACCGTGAGTAACATGTCTTCCGGCATCGCCGACATGGAAATCATCTTCAAACCGCAGACCGACCTCGCCATCATGAATTATCTGGCGCGCGAGATCGTGGCCCGCGATGCGGTGAATTGGGACTTCGTCGACAAGCACTGCGCATTTGCGGCGGGGCCGACCGACATCGGCTATGGCATGCGCGGCTCGGACAAGTTCGATTACGCCGCCGAGAAGGATGTGAATGGCAAGGAGCTGTCCATGCAGTTGGGCGGCGCGGAAGCTGTCGCCCAAGGGAAGCAAGCCGGTGCGACGGTAGAACAAAAAAATCGCGCCACTGCTGACAAGCACTGGCTGATTACCTTTGAAGATTTCAAGAAAGGGGTAGAGCCTTACACGCTGGATTTCGTGGCCGAACTGGCCAAGGGCGATGCGGAAGAATCGTTGGACGACTTCAAGGCCAAGCTCAAGAAGCTGGCCGAGCTCTACATAGAAAAAACGCGCAAGGTGGTGAGTTTCTGGACTATGGGCTTCAACCAACACCAGCGCGGCACTTGGGTCAACGAGCAGGCTTACATGGTGCACCTGCTGCTGGGCAAGCAGGCGATGCCCGGCAACGGCGCATTCTCCCTCACCGGACAGCCTTCCGCCTGCGGCACGGCGCGCGAGGTGGGCACCTTCTCCCATCGTCTGCCCGC
Organism: Gallionellaceae bacterium; assembly: GCA_004297065.1. Taxonomy (GTDB): domain Bacteria; phylum Pseudomonadota; class Gammaproteobacteria; order Burkholderiales; family Gallionellaceae; genus PALSA-1006. The sequence goes on along the minus strand of SCUU01000133.1, from coordinate 2,291 downwards.
CGACATGGTGGTGACCAACCCGGAGCACCGCGCACATAGCGAGCAGATATGGAAATTGCCCGCCAAGACCCTCAATCCCAAGATCGGCAGCCACTTCACCAAGCTGATGCGCGATCTGGAAGACGGCCAGATCAAATGGGCGTGGGTGCAGGTGTGCAACCCGTTTCAGGATACCGCCAATGCCAACCACTGGATCAAGGCAGTGCGCGAGAAGGACAACTTCATCGTGGTGTCGGACGCCTATCCCGGCATTTCCACCAAAGTGGCAGATTTGATTTTGCCTGCGGCGATGATCTTCGAAAAATGGGGGGCTTATGGCAACGCGGAACGCCGCACCCAGTTGTGGCGCGAACAAGTTCCGCCGCCGGGAATGGCGCGCGGTGACATGTGGCAGATCATGGAATTCGCCAAACGTTTCAAGCTCAAAGAAGTGTGGGGCGAGCAGAAGATTCCAGGACTCAAGGAAGAAGGCTTTGCCGACGGCAAGTTGCCGGATGTGCTGACCGGATCGAACTATTCACCGGAAGCGACGTTGTACGAAATATTGTTTGCCACCCCGGATAATCGCAAATTCAAATGGCCGGACAAGATCGCCAACAAGCATGACAACCATATCGCCAAACTGTTGGGGGATCATTGGTTCCCCGAAAAAGCGCTGTTCGAAGAATATGCCCGCTTCGGTCGCGGACACGCGCACGATCTGGCACCGTTCGATATGTACTTCCGCGACGATGTGCGTGGTCTGAAGTGGCCGGTGGTGGAGGGTAAGGAAACTCACTGGCGCTTTAACGAGACCTACGACCCATACGTTAAGAAAGGCAGCGGATTTGAATTTTACGGGGCCGCGTTCAAGTCTTTGCCCAGCGGAAATCTGGACGGGATTACCAACCCTGAGAAAACCAGCATCGCCGGCAAGGCAAAGATATTCTTCCGCCCTTATGCGGCTCCTGTGGAGCAGCCGGATCAGGACTATGACCTGTGGTTGTCAACCGGTCGTGTGTTGGAGCACTGGCATTCCGGCACCATGACGCGGCGAGTGCGCGAATTGCACTGGGCCGTGCCTGCTGCGCTGATCTACATGCATCCGGCAGACGCCAAAGCACGGGGACTCAAGCAGGACGATACGGCTTGGATTGAATCGCGCCGCGGCAAGATTAAAGCCACGGTGGAGACGAAAGGACGCAATCGTCCGCCCAAGGGAATGGTGTTTGTGCCTTGGTTTGACGAGGGCGTGTTCATCAACAAAGTGACGCTGGATTCCACCTGTCCGATTTCCAAACAGACCGACTTCAAAAAATGTGCCGTGAAGATATACAAGGTCTGATCCGAGTGAATATGCCAAGGAGAAAATACATGCGCGAGCATTTTGAGTGGGTCGGCTTCACCTTATGGGCAAGCGCGGCTTTGCTGGCATCAACGGCATCTTTTGCGGCACCGCCGATACAGCCGAATAGCATGGGATTAAGCAAAGGCAGTGTCTTCGAAGTGCCCGAGCCCAAGGTCTCACATTATCCCGCCACGCCACCAGGCGAAAGCAAAGTGCTACCCCGCGCCTATTCGGGCGCACCGCCGCAAGTGTCGCATGATGTCAGCGAATTTTTGCCGATCACCGCACAAAACAACATGTGCATCGCGTGCCATAACCAACCTGCGCAATGGGGCAAAAAACTTGAGAAGGGTGCCCCTACGCCAATCCCCCCCAGCCATTACACCGATCAGCGCAATGCTCCGGGCAAGCTTACCGAAAATCTGGTCGGCGCACGCTACAACTGCAACCAGTGTCACGTTCCGCAGGCGGATGCGCCGGTATTGATGGAAAATACATTTGCGTCCGGGCGACAGCACTGAACGGAGCAGCGATTAGGATGTGCTGCGTTTGAGCCACTTCACGCTGACGGGAAGTAAGTTTCAAGACGAGAAATAAGTTATTGCTCTTGTGTTTGGTGCCCGGAACCGGAATCGAACCGGTACGCTGGTTTTACCCAAGCGACGGATTTTAAGTCCGTTGTGTCTACCAATTTCACCACCCGGGCTGAGTCGCGCAGAATTGTTTGTGTATCTGCTTGTCGCAGCAAGCGGCGCATTATACAGAGATGCGAGATAGGGTGGCGGGGATGGGGAATTTTTTAATTTCGGAAAAAAACAATCACCGATTTTCAATCACCGATTTCCTGTCGCGGGTTTTTAGAATTGTCCGGTTCTGTAGCACATGAATTGTCCGCTTTTTCTGCCTTGGTTGGGAAGCGGTGTAGGGCGTAGCCCGAAGCAGCTTCCCAACCAAGGCGGCGCGC
>SCUU01000132.1 GCA_004297065.1 Gallionellaceae bacterium | reverse complement strand
GACTCAGCGAAGTTGAAATGTTTGTGAAGATGCAATCTACCCGAGGCTAGACGGAAAGACCCCATGCACCTTTACTGTAGCTTTGCATTGGACTTTGAACAGATCTGTGTAGGATAGGTGCTTCGGCAGGCTTAGCGCTGTGCGCACACGATGCAGGAACTATCTCGTCTGAGCTTGATGATGCGTGGCTCCATCTGGAGCGCATCCAGTAGCAACAGCCGGCTATTGAGCGTGGTTGGTAGGCCGAGCAATAGCTTCAATGTTTCGCAGGCTTGGATGCTTCCAATAATACCAACCAATGGTGCGAATACGCCCATGGTCGAGCAGCGAACTTCTTCACTTTCGGTTTCCTGCGGATAAAGACAGTTATAGCAAGGGCTATGCTCAGCGCGAAAATCAAATACGCTGACTTGACCAGAAAATTTTATTGCGGCGCCCGAGACGAGCGGTTTATGCAACCGCGCACAGGCGTGATTCAGCGCGTAACGGGTATCGAAATTGTCGCTGCAATCAATTGCCACATCGCAATGGGCAACCAGTCCGAGCAAACGTTCGCCGGCGATGCGCTCATTTAGCGCGATCACGTTTACTCCTGGATTGATTGCAGCCAAGGTATTTTGCGCGGAGGCTACTTTGCTGGTACCGATGCTGTCGGTGCGGTGAACTATCTGGCGTTGCAGGTTGGTTAGGTCGACATCGTCGTTATCGCACAGCGTGATGGTGCCGACACCGCTGGCCGCCAGGTAAAGCGAGGCGGATGAGCCCAGCCCGCCGGCTCCGACGATGAGCGCATGTGCGGCATTTATTTTTTGCTGGCCTTCGATGCCGATTTCCGGCAGCAGGATGTGGCGGCTGTAGCGCAGTAGTTGCTGGTCGTCCATGCGCTGGAAGTTATTTGTATTCGCGCAGATCTTTTGGCGTGTCGTCGTGATTGCCGTGCGGATGATGCTCGTACACCTGCGCAAATACCTCGGACTCGTTCTTTTTGGTCGGATGCTCTGGCGTACTCAGGTTGTGGTACTGGACATCTTCGCAGTAGTGCACCACCTGTTTATGTACTTTGTCGAGCAAGCTTTCCTTGAACTGGAAGCCTTCCTTGATGAGCGCATTTTCCAGACCTTCGTGGGTGTAGTGTTCCAGGTTGTAATGAATAATCAGGCTATTCGCGTGATTGCCCCGCGTTACCTTCATATTCTCCATGCTGCTTAACAACAGGTAAGCCTGTTCAACCTGGCAGGAGGGCTCATCGGAAAAGAACAGTTCACGCGTTTTTTGGAGTTCGAATGAATTCATAGCTTACTTTCCCTGCAAAATATTCATGCCTTTCAGTAGATTCAGTGCCTGGTTTAACTGGTAATCGTTTTTGGCACCAAATTCGGAAATTTCCGGTTTACTTGTATCGCCGTCTTTCGACTTGGGCTGAGCTTTGCCAGCAGGCTTGGTAGCAGCCTCGTCTGCTTTGTCGTCGGCCTGGCGATCATTGGTCAGATGCCGATCCAGATCTGCCTCGCGCAAGCGGAAGGCGTTGTCCAGTGCGGCCGTGGCGGGATCTTCCACAAGAATATCGGGAACGATACCCTTGGCCTGGATCGAGCGTCCGCCCGGCGTGTAATAACGCGCGGTGGTGAGCTTGATTGCCGTGTTATTGCCCAGCGGCAGGATTGTTTGCACGGAGCCTTTGCCGAACGATTGTGTTCCCAGGATGACGGCGCGTTTATGGTCTTGCAGTGCGCCGGCCACGATTTCGGATGCGGAAGCCGAGCCGCCGTTAACCAGCACTACCATGGGTAGGTTTTTGTAAACTGCAGGCAAATTCTTCAGGTAATCGCTGGTGCCATTGCCGCGCAAATAATTTTCCGGACTGGACGTGAGGCGCATCTTGGCATCGTCGGTGCGGCCTTCGGTATAGACCACCAGAGAGTCTTTCGGCAGGAATGCGGACGATACGGCTACAGCGGCAGTGAGCAGGCCGCCCGGGTCATTGCGCAGGTCGAGCACGATACCTTTGAGGTTGCCGTCGCTTTGTTTGAGGAGCGTGTCGAGCGCGGTGGCCAAGCCCTCGCCGGTATGCTCCTGGAACTGGGTGATGCGCACAAAGGCATAACCCGGTTCGACCAGTTTGGATTTCACGCTCTGTACCTTGATAACGGCGCGAACCACGCTGATGAGAAGCGGTTTAGGCTCGTTCTTGCGCACGATGGTGAGCACGATTTTGCTGCCGGGTTTGCCGCGCATCCGTTTGACGGCGTCGTTCAGGCTCAAGCCTTTTACCAGCGTGTCGTCGAGTTTGATAATGAGGTCGCCGCTTTTGATGCCGGCGTGATAGGCGGGGGTGTCTTCGATGGGCGAAATAACTTTGACCAAACCCTCTTCCATACCGACTTCGATACCAAGGCCGCCGAATTCGCCTTGGGTGCCGACCTGCAATTCCTTGAAACCTTCGGCATCCAGATAAGCGGAGTGCGGATCAAGGCCGCTCAACATGCCATTAATGGCTTCGGTGATAAGTTTCTTGTCGCTCACAGGCTCCACATAATCGCTCTTGATGCGCCCAAAGACTTCGGAGAAGGCGCGCAACTCCTCAACGGGCAGCGGCGCGAGCGTGTCTTTTTCGGCGCTGGCCGAGAAGTGCAGGCTGATGAAAACGCCCGCGATAAGGCCGATAGCAACCAATCCGAATTTTTCGATACGACTACGCATGTGAGACCTTTCGTAAATTATTTCTGCTGCGCTTAACGGGCGATCCATTTTAAAGGGTCAAGCGGGTTTCCCTCGTGGCGCAGTTCAAAGTATAAACCGGATTCCTCATTGCCGCCGCTGTTGCCTACAGAGGCGATGTTATCGCCACCGCGCAGGGTATCGCCAACCTGCTTGAATAAGGCTTCATTGTTGCCGTACAAGCTCATGTAACCGTTGCCGTGATCGACAATGAGTAAATTGCCGAAGCCGCGCAGCCAATCGGCGAACACGACACGCCCGGCCGCCACGGCTTTGACCGATTGGCTGGCGGAGGCACGCAAGAACAACCCTTTCCATAACACAGTGCTGTCGGGGCGGTGGGTGCCGAACTTGTTGCTTATATCGCCTTTCACCGGCAATGCGAGCTTGCCTTTGAGCGCGGCGAACGGCTTACCGTCGAAGGTGCTGTCGGGCAGATTTTCGTTATGCGCACGGCTATTACCTTTGGGTTGCGACAGCATTTTGGCGAGCCTGTCGACCAATTGCGATAAGCGGTTTTCGTCGCGTTGCAAACGCCCCATTTCGCGGCGCTGCTGTTTGAGTTGCTTGGCGATTTTATCCAGTGTCCGCTGGCGCGCATGTTTTTCTTTTTCCAGATTCTTGCGTTGCGTGCGCTCTTCATTCTGCAGCGCGGTGATTTCCCGGCTTTTTTCGCGTGCTTGGGCGGTTACCGATTGGAGTTGGAGCAGGTTGCCGCGCAAGGTTTTCAACCAGGCTGCGCGGCTGCGTGCGATGTAGTCGTAATACTGCAATTCGCGGGCAACCTGATTGGGGTCGTGATTGTTGAGCAGCAGCTTGAGATATTCCTGTTTGCCGCCGAGATATTGCTGGTAGAGCAGTTTGCTGAGCAGGGCTTGCTCGTCGCGCATGTCCTTTTCCAGTTGCCCGGATTGTTTTTGCAATTGCTCCAGCGCGCGGCTCGCGGTGTTCTGCTGCTGGGCGAGTTCGTTGAGCTTGCGGTTGCTGGTGCTGATGGTGCGTTCGGATTCGCGCAGGGCATCGGCGGCTTCCGACTTGGATTCGTTGGTCTTCTCGAAATCCTGTTGCAGCGCACTGATGCGTTTGCGCAGATTTTCCAGCTCTTCCTGTTGCGAGGCGTAAACCTCGCTGCCCGCGAGGAGGCAAACAGAGACGAACAGGATGCGAACAAATACGATCACACAATCTCGATGAGCGATTTGCCCGTCATTTCTTGCGGCTGCGGCACACCCATCATTGCCAGCAGCGTCGGGGCCACGTCTTGCAGGGCACCCGTTGCGGCGATGTGCGCTTTGCGCCCGATGTAAAGGAGGGGCACGAGATTGAGGGTGTGTGCCGTGTGCGCCTGCTTGGTCGAGCGGTCGATCATTTGTTCGGCATTGCCATGATCGGCCGTGATGAGCACTTCGCCGCCGCATTCCAGCATGGCGTTCACGGCGCGACCGACGCAAATATCCAATGCCTCCACGGCTTTGACTGCAGCAGCCATATCGCCGCTGTGCCCCACCATGTCGCCGTTGGCGTAATTGCACAAAATGGCTTGATATTGCTTGCTGCGGATGGCGGCTTCCAGCTTGTCGGTCACCTCAAAGGCGCTCATCTCCGGTTGCAGGTCGTAGGTCGCCACTTTGGGCGACGGCACAAGGATGCGGTCTTCGCCGGGGTTGGGCCGCTCAATGCCGCCGTTCATGAAGTAAGTGACATGGGCATATTTTTCCGTTTCCGCGATGCGCAACTGTTTTAGCCCGAGCTTGCCCAGATACTCGCCCAAGCCGTTGTGGATAGAGGTCGGCGCATAGGCGGTCGGCAAGTGGAATTCTTCGCCGTAACTGCTCAGCGTGGTGTAGTTGGCGAGCTTGGGGAAGCGCTCGCGTTTAAAACCGTCGAATTTATCGTCGGTCAGCGCGCGCGTCATTTCGCGGGCGCGGTCGGCGCGGAAATTCATGAATACCACCGCGTCACCATCCCGCACCGGAGTTGCCGTGCCGATAATGGTGGCTTGCACGAATTCGTCGTTCTCGCCGCGCGCGTAGGCTGACTCCAGGCCAGCGGCGGCGGAGGCGGCGCTAAACGGCGCCTTGCCTTGGGTGAGCATGTCGTAAGCGTTCTGCACGCGCTCCCAGCGGTTGTCCCGATCCATCGCGAAAAAGCGCCCGCAGATCGTGGCGATATGCCCGACGCCGAGTTCGTCGCACTTGTTCTGCAATAGCTGTAACGATTGCGCGGCGCTACGTGGCGGCGTATCGCGTCCGTCCAGAAAGGCATGCACGGCGATTTTTTTCAGGCCGGCACGCGCCGCCAGTTCCAGCATGGCAAGGATATGCAGCTCGTGGCTATGCACGCCGCCGGGAGAAAGCAGACCGAGGATATGCAAGGTCGAATTTTGTTTCTTGGCTTCCGTGACGGCAGCGGACAACGCCGGGTTGGTGTAAAAACTGCCGTCCTCAATGGCAACATCCACCTTGGTCAAATCCTGATAGACCACGCGCCCGGCACCGATGTTGAGATGTCCTACTTCCGAGTTTCCCATCTGCCCTCTGGGCAGGCCGACATGCAGTTCGGACGCGTTGATCAGCGTATGCGGATAACGATTCCATAGCTTGTCCCAATTGGGCTTGCGCGCGGACGTCACGGCATTGTGGTCGGTGTCTTCGCGGTAACCGAAGCCATCGAGAATGAGAAGCAGGACGGGAGTAATTTTCATGGTGGTTTAACTTTTACCTGGATTTTTGTATGAACGGCGTATCAAAATATCAGTGGTTGCTAATTTGGTTGCGGCTATGCACACTACGGACTGTGCATTTTAGCCGATTTCGGGGTGCCGCATGCCCCCTGTGAACAAAGGATAGAGAACGGAAATGACGGGAAAATTAATCGATAAAGACGAAGACATCATGCAGGCATCATTGGCGATGAAAGCAATCGCCCATCCGTTGCGCCTGAAAATATTATGCGTATTGGCCGGGAGCGAGTTGAGCGTGCAGGACATCGTGGACAACGTCGGCACTTCGCAAAGCAACATCTCACAGCATCTGGCTATCTTGCGCGACAAAGGCGTGTTGTCTACGCGCAAGGATGCCAACCGGGTGTTCTACCGCATTGGCGATCCGCGCACGCTCAAGTTGGTGGGCATGATGCGCGACGTGTTTTGTTCGGTTTAGCTCGTCATGCGGTAACGGTTTGGAGCTTGTCCGCAGATTGTCTCGGAGAGGTAATCTGCGGATTGAATTGGGGTTTTCTGGTTTGCGACACTAGATCAATTCAAGCGACAACAGAACTGCACACCCGCCGAGTTCCAGGAGGCCTAGCATAAAAAACTGGTCGGCATATTTTTCCAGATTTGTCGATCGGCCGCCGCGCATTGACGCATAAGAAAGAGCGGCACTGACGGTAAAAATCACTGCATCAATCGCCAAAAATTTATCCAGCAACGACTCTACTTGTCCAATATGCAGCACCTTGATCAAGGAGATTACGGTTATACAAACTCCCACCAGTTGTGCGGAACTCGGGAGTATGTGTTGGGATAAATCATTGCGTTCTGACATTGTTTCAATGCGTAGTGCCAGTGTTATGCCGTTCACAAAGAGGGTGATGATCCGCCCCTCTTTCAGTCTGCCAGCTGACTTTAGCTATGTTTAAGCACGAAATCGACTCTACGATTCTCGTGCCAGCATTGCTCTTGATGGCACGCGAGCCGTGGTTTTGTTTCACCCAGGCTAATTACTTCGATCTGCGTTGCTGGCACCCCCAATAATTGCAAACTTTTTTCTACGGCCTTGGCGCGCTCTTCGCCTAATGCCAGGTTGTATTCAGTGCTGCCACGCTCGTCGGCATTGCCTTCCAATACCACGATTTCATTTTTATGTTCTTTAATAAACTCGACTTGCTGCTGGATGGTGTCGCGATATTCCGGCCTGATTTCAAATTTATCGAAATCGAAGTAGACGCTGTCTTTTTTCAGTGTCTTTGCAGTTGTATTCAGGTCGGCCAACCCGTTAATACGATCAGGTGCCGGAGAATTGTTTGCCGCAGAGTTGTTGTCGGCCACGGAATTTTTTGTGGCTACAGTGCTACTTGGTATTGTTGCTGGAGCATTACTGCTACCACTCGTCTGCGATGACTGCAAAGAATTCGTTTTCGGAGCGGAGGAGCATGCCGCCATCAGGGTTAAAACAAAAGCTATTGCCAGTTTTTTCATGTTAAGTCTCCTTCGTTAAACCTCGGGATAAGTTATGTCTGGAAACGTTGCCATGCGTCCATCTTTGACATCGCTCTAATGTTAAGACTGGCTGCGTTAGGGCTACGTTGGCGAAACGTTAGGGGAGCGTTAGGGCGGGATGCCTTCCGGGGGTAAAGACCAGTTGCGCCGAAGTGCCCCGCCCTTCGTGGCTGTCAATAATTATTTCCCAGCCATAGCGGTCGCAAATGCGTTTAACCAGCGACAACCCTATGCCCGAACCGGTGCTGCCGGCCCCTTTGAAATGCGGCTGGAAAACTTTAGCAACTTCTTCGCCGCGAATCCCGGAGCCTGTATCGCTGACAGTGAGGCTGTTGTCTTCAACTGAAATTGAAACGATACCGGAAGGGGTGTAGGTGTAGGCGTTGCGGACCAGGTTGCCTACTACAATGCTCAGCAAAGTATGCTCGGCCGCAATGTTTGGATGGGCGGCGCAGACAATATTTACCGAAGTGTTTTCGCTGAGCAGATGACGATTCATTTCAATTGCAGCGCCGGCTACCTTGCATACGTCACAGGTCTGTATAACGGTCTCGCCAGTATTTTCTCTGGCCATCAGCAACAGGGCTGTGGTCAGATTTACCATCTCGTGGTTAGCCCGCCCAATCTTTGCGATGCGTTCCCGCAGCTTGTCTTTTGTTTGATTGCCGTCCTCCATCAATTCTAGGACGCCTTGCACTATGGTTAGCGGGGTTCGCAGCTCGTGGCTGACATCGCTGGTAAAACTGCGTTCCCGTTCAATGAAATCACGCATCCGCTTGAGGTAAGCGGAAAACACCTGCGCAAGCTGGCCAATTTCGTCGTTGGCAAAACCTTGGGCAACGGTCTCGGCGTTGTCTTCCGGGTGGGCGCGGCTGACGCGCCGTGCCAGCTCTGCGATAGGCGCGACTCCCCGTCCGGACAGCCACCAGCCCGCCCATGCTGAAATCAGGATCATGATGAACACTCCCGCCATCAAGTACAGGGTGAACATTTCCTCGCGTTGGCGCTGGCGCTGTTCGTTAAAAAGCATGAAATAGCGCTCACCGTTTTTTGCGGTCACGGCAACTCGATACGGTGTGTTATTCAGCGTCAACCGATACGTTCCCGCTTGCAGGGGGCGCAGTTCGGGAGGAATGTATGCGTTGCCTTGCTGTTGCGGCAGCACATAGCCCTGGATGCTGACGGTTGACGGGAGGAGTGCGTTCGGGTTGCGGGAGCGCCTGGAAATGTAGCCGTCGATTTCCGCGCTCAGTGTTTCATCCATGAGGTGTTCGCCGAGGCTGCGTGCCGTGAAGGATAGACCCAATGACAGCAATAGGCTGACCGTGGCACCAAAGATTGCGAACGTCAGCGCCAGCTTGAGCCTGAGGCTGTGGCGGGGGCTAGTCATCGCTGATCTGGTAGCCGAGACCGCGCAAGGTTTTGATCAGCGGCTTGTCGGTATTTTTATCTACCGCGTTGCGCAAGATATGCAGGTGTCCACGCAAGGCATCGCTATCGGGTGGTATATCCTCCCATATGGCACGTTCCACTTCTTTGCGAGATAGCACGCGGGGTGAATGGCGCATAAGAACTTCGAGCAATTTAAGCGCGATAGGTGGCAACACTATGCTGCGTTCTGCGCGTAGTACCTTGAGCGTGCTGGTGTTGAAGAACAGGTCGCCCACCTGTAGCGTGCAGCCGCCTTCACGCACCTGCGAGCGCCTGACCAGCGCCAGCAACCGTGCTTCTACCTCGCGCATTGAAAAAGGTTTGACCACATAATCATCTGCGCCTGCGGCAAGGCCGGCAATTTTGTCATCCAGCGAGTCGCGGGCAGTGAGCATCAGGATGGGCGTGAACTTCCCCGCATCGCGCAGATGCCTGCACATGGTTAATCCATCCATGCTGGGCAGCATCAAATCCAACACGAGCACATCATATTGATTGCTGGAAGCGAAATGCAGGCCGGGAATGCCGTCACCGGCCAGGTCAATGGTGTGTCCGCGCGCCTCGAAATAATCGAACAGATTGGTGGCGAGATCGCGGTTGTCTTCAATTAGCAGGATATTCATATGGGCGGTGGGAGTGTACAGCGTATGCCAAGCGTTGGTGAATTAGACGCCCCGGAAGAAATAAACCGTTAAAACGATGCCCAATATCGCGACGATCAGGTTGCTGATAACGCCGGGATCGGTGCGGTATCGCACCGTGGAATAGGCGGCGACAAACGCGCCCGACAGCACGAAGATCAGCCCTGTCCGGAAGGACAAGCCACGTTGTAGCAACGCGTCGTATTCGGGTAAAAGGATATGCACAAATAAACCGAACCACTCAATGGCGAACCCGAAAGCCATCAAGACGAGGCTGGTGCGGTTCCACGCGAACAGCGTGCGCCCGGCGGCAAAAAATACTCTAGGGTCGTTGAGATCGGACATCTGTATCGTGGTTAAGTATGTCTGTGTAAGTGGTCGTACTCGCGGTTAATCGCTCTACAAATGTGTTATTCCGCATGCGTATATATATTACTGGAAATGACGGAGAATTTGGATGCGCTATGGGTGCTCTCCTATAAACGGCCATGCAAATTTGCCGGTCGACTTTTGCAAGCCGGCCCCCAACCCGTGGCAGCAAGCGGGGGCTTGCGTGGTTTTAAATATTAGTATATTCTAATATTACTTGATTATTGATAAGGTGAGTGCAATGGGTAAGAAATATCGTTTGGCGGTTGCTTGCTTGTTTACGTCTGTGTCTGTGCTGGCTCAGGCGGGCGAGTCTTTGGCTACGGTTCCGGTGCAATTGCGCGAGGTGGCGCAAACCTATAGCGCGGAGGGTGTCGTGGAAGCCGCGCGCCAGTCTACCGTGTCGGCGCAGATTTCCGGGCGCGTGCAAGAAGTCAATTTCGACACCGGCGACAAGGTGAAAAAAGGCCAGATCATTTTGCGCATAGACGAGCGCGAGGCGGATCAGGCCGTCGCCGGAAGTAGGGCGCAGGTGCAGCAGGCGCAGGCTGCTTTGCAGAATGCCCAACTGAATTACGCGCGCTCCCTGCAATTGTTCGGACAGAAATTCATCAGTCAGTCGGCACTGGACAAGGCGCAGTCCGACTATCAGGTGGCGCAGGCACAGGCGGCGGCCAGCGAGGCCGGGGAGAAGCAGTCCGCGTTGGCGCAATCCTATACTGCGGTCATCGCTCCATATGGCGGTGTGGTTTCCGCGCGCATGGTCGAACTGGGCGAAATGGTAATGGTCGGCAAGCCGTTGATGGCGGGTTTCGACCCGTCGCAGATGCGCGTCATCGTGAACGTGCCGCAGTACAAGCTGGCAGATATCGGTCAGAGGCCGTCAGTAAAAATCGAAATTCCATCTTTGTCGCGCTGGATCAAGGCCGCGTCGGTAGTGGTGCAGCCCGCAGCCGATGCGCGCACGCACAGCACCCAAGTCAAAATTTCCTTGCCGGAAAATGAATCCGGCTTGTATCCCGGCATGTTTGTGCGCGCGCATTTTGTGGTCGGCAAGGCCAGCAAATTGCTGATCCCGGGCAGCGCTGTCGCGCGCCGCGGCGAGGTCGTGGCCGTGTATGTGGTGGGCGAGAAAGAGGCGGTCAGCCTGCGCCAGGTTCGCGTGAGCGAAGCGACCGGGGAAAACGAAGTCGAAGTGCTGTCCGGTCTGGTACAGGGCGAACGGGTTGCGCTCGATGCGATCAAAGCCGGCATGTCGTTCAAGCTCAAAAAGTAAGGCGGCGCAGCTTATCGCCCTCGATCTGGGGGCGTTATCAATCTGAATGAGGTGGTGTATGGGTATATCGGGACGTATCGCTAGAATATTTTTGCATTCGCAAATGACACCGCTGTTGGCACTGGTGGCGGTGCTGTTGGGGCTGTTTGCCGTGCTGGTGACGCCGCGCGAAGAAGAGCCGCAGATCAACGTCACCATGGCGAATGTATTGATCGCCTATCCCGGTGCCTCGGCGCAGGATGTGGCGCGTACCGTCTCTACTCCCGCCGAACAGGTGCTGTCGCAGATCGCGGGCGTCGATCACGTTTATTCCGTGTCGCAACCCGGCATGTCGGTGCTTACCGTGCAATTCAAGGTGGGCGAGCAGCATGTCCCTGCGCTGGTTAAACTTTATGACGTGATCCATTCGCATGCCGATTGGTTGCCGCCGACCCTGGGCGTGGCGCAGCCCATCATCAAGGCCAAGGGGATCGACGATGTGCCCGTGCTGGCGCTGACGCTGTGGCGCGAACAGGAGGCGGGCAGCGGCCTCGCGCTTACCCAGGTCGCGCATGCTATCGAAACCGAACTGAAGCGCGTGAACGGTACGCGCGAGGTCGTTACGCTAGGTGCCACCCAGCATGTCGTGCGCGTGCAACTCGATCCCGATGCGCTGAATGCCCATCAGCTTTCGCTACAAGAGGTGCGTGCCGCATTGCAGGCGGCCAATATGTCCGCTTCCGCGGGCAGCTTGGTGCAAAGCAACCGCGAAGTGCTGGTGCAGACCGGCAACTTCCTGAGTAATGCCAGCGATGTGAGCCAGCTCGTCGTGGGCGTTACCGACGGCAAGCCGGTGTTTCTGCACGATGTGGCCGAAGTGCTGGATGGTGCAGGCCAGCCGTCCAGTTACGTATGGCTGGGAACCGGCGCTGCGGCGGGTGACAAAGGCATACAGGCCAAGGGCGAATTCACTGCGGTTACCGTGGCGGTCACCAAGAAGCCGGGCGAAAACGCGGTAGATGTGGCCGATAAGTTGTTGCAGCGCGTGGAAGAACTGAAGGGCAGCGTGATCCCGTCCGACGTGCAGGTCACCACGACGCGCAACTATGGCGAGACCGCCAACGACAAGGCGATGAAACTCATCAAGAAGTTGTTGTTTGCCACGGCGGCGGTGGTGATACTGGTGTGGATAGCGCTGGGTAAACGTGAAGCGTTCATCGTCGGCGTGGCGGTGTTGCTGACGCTGGCGCTGACGCTGTTCGCCTCTTGGGCGTATGGCTTCACGCTGAATCGCGTGTCGCTGTTCGCGCTGATCTTCTCCATCGGAATTTTGGTGGATGACGCTATCGTGGTGGTGGAGAATATTCATCGCCGCCGCGAACTGGCACAACACCAACCCTTGTCCGAAATCATTCCCGAAGCCGTGGACGAGGTCGGCAGTCCGACCATCCTCGCGACCTTCACTGTGATCGCGGCTTTACTGCCTATGGCTTTCGTGAGCGGGCTGATGGGGCCGTACATGAGCCCGATTCCGATCAACGCCAGTATCGGGATGTTGATCTCGCTCGCCGTGGCTTTCGTCATTACCCCGTGGTTGGCGCTGCGTTTTTCCGCAGCCCATCATGCCGTGGTGAAAGACGAGCGCGATACAGCCTTGGCGCGTTTTTTCCGCAATGCCTTGGGGTCGTTCCTGAACGGAGAGCACGGCAAACCCGCGCGGCGCAAATTGTGGCTGGGTATCCTGGCCGGGCTGCTGTTGGCCGTGTCGCTGGGCGTAGTCAAGCTGGTGGTGCTGAAGATGTTGCCGTTCGACAATAAATCCGAATTCCAGATCGTGGTGGATATGCCCACGGGGACGGCGCTGGAGCAGACCTCGGGGGTGTTGCACGATATCGGCGCCTACCTCGCCACCGTGCCCGAAGTGACCGACTATCAGGGTTATGCGGGCAGTGCCGCGCCGATCAACTTCAACGGCCTGGTGCGCCAATATTATCTGCGTGCGGCATCGGAGCAGGGCGACATCCAGGTCAACCTGCAAGATAAGCATCACCGCCACCGCACCAGCCACGAGATCGCCAGCTCCGTGCGCGAACCTATCGAAGCCATCGCGAAAAAATGGAATGCCAAGGTGAAAGTGGTCGAAGTGCCGCCCGGCCCGCCAGTGATGTCGCCCATCGTGGCCGAAATTTACGGGCCGGACTATGCGGGGGCGCGCAAAGTCGCCGCTAAGGTGCGCGAACAATTCGGCAAAACCGCCGACATCATCGGCATCGACGACAGCGTGAGCGAAGCCGCACCGAAATTGCAGTTGCGCGTGCTGCAAAGCAAGGCGGCCTTGCTGGGTGTGGCGCAGCGCGATATCGTCGATGCGGTGCAGGTGGCCTTGTCCGGGCAGGATGTGGCTTCGTTGCACGACGACAATTCCAAATATGCGCCGCCGCTGCGCCTGAGATTGCCCGCCGAAAAACGCAGCCAGATCGACGAGGTGCTCAAGCTCAAGGTGCGGGCGCGCGATGGCGTGCTGGTGCCGCTGTCGGAAGTGGTGCAGCAGGTCAATACGTCGCGCGACTATCCGATCTACCACAAAGACCTGTTGCCGGTGGTGTACGTGTTCGGCGACATGGCGGGCAAGCTGGATAGCCCGCTGTACGGCATGTTCGACATCAACGGCAAGACCGGCGGGATGGAGCTGGCCGAGGGCGGCGCGCTGCAAAGCTGGTATTTCAAAACGCCCTCAGACCCCTATGCGAGTTACGCGCTGAAATGGGATGGCGAGTGGCAAGTGACCTTCGAGACCTTCCGCGACATGGGCATCGCCTACGGCGTGGGGCTGATCCTGATCTACCTGCTGGTGGTGGCGCAGTTCAAGAGCTACGTCGTGCCGCTGGTTATCATGGCACCTATCCCGCTCACCATCATCGGCGTGATGCCGGGTCATGCTTTGCTCGGTTCGCAATTCACCGCGACTTCGATGATAGGCATGATCGCGCTGGCGGGCATCATCGTGCGCAATTCCATCTTGCTGGTGGATTTCGTCAATTTGCAGATACGCGATGGTGTCGATCCCCAGCATGCCGTGATCGCCGCTGCCAGTGCGCGTGCCAAGCCCATCATCCTGACTGGGCTTGCTGCCATGCTGGGTGCATTGTTTATCCTGGATGACCCGATCTTCAACGGGCTCGCCATCTCGTTGATCTTCGGCATCCTCGTCTCGACTATGCTGACGTTGATCGTCATCCCGGTGCTGTATTACGCAACTTTGTATAAGAAATTCCAGTAAAATTACCAACCAAAATACGCCCTGGTGAAACACCTAGCCATCCCACTAGGCAACCAAAATACGGTTACCAAGTGGTTGGTTATCTCCCCAACCCTCTCCCGCTTGCGGGCGAGGGGGCAAACGAGAAAGGCGTAAAACCTTGAAGGAGTCTTGAGCATGAACGCAGAACGCATCATCCGTATCGTCGCAGGCAGTTTTGTCTTGTTGTCGTTGTCTTTGGGGGTGGAAGCCAGCCCATTGTTCGCCAGCAAATACTTTTTGTTCTTTACCGCTTTCGTGGGTTTGAACCTGTTTCAGAGCGGGTTCACGCAGGTTTGCCCATTGAATAACATCCTTTCCAAACTCGGCGTCAAAGGCAGTTGCTAACTAAACTTTCCCCCCGTTCAATCACCCTTGCCCACATCAGCCTGACCCTCGTCGGGTTGATGTGGGTTTTGCCTTTCCTGTATTACCACCACGCTTATCCCATCACTACTTTTTATCAGGAGTGGGGGACAGTGCTGCTCAGCCTGTTCGCGCTGCCCTTGCTGGTAAGCAAGCGCTATTGGCGGCAACCGGAATTGCCGCGCATCGTGTTGTTGCCCATCGGCATGATGTTGCTGTTGCTGGTGCAATATCTGCTCGACAAGGTGCCGAGCTTCGACCAGACGCTGCTGCTGACCATGTATTTTTTGTGGATGGCCTTGCTCGTCATGTTGGGGCATCGTTTGCGTGCCGAACTGGGCTTGCCCCTGCTGGCGACGGTGCTGGCGGTGTTTCTGGTGCTGGGCGCGGAATTGAATGCCTTGGCCGGCATCATCCAGCATTACCGCTGGCATACATTTCTGGATTCTGTGGTGACAGTCAAGACCTCATCGGCGGTGTACGGCAACATCGCACAGCCGAACCATTTCGCCAATTACATGGCACTGGGACTGGCCTCAATCGGTTTGTTGCACATGCGCTGGTCGTTGCGTATCTGGCAGCTTGCGTTGCTGGTGTTGCCGTTGCTGTTTGTGCTGGTGTTGAGCGGTTCGCGCAGTGCGTGGTTGTATCTGCTGCTCATGGCCGGTATGGCTTACCTGTGGCAGCGCCGCGATAAATCTTGTTTGCCGCTGCTTAAGTACGTGTCATTGCTGGTGCTGGGCTTCGCTTTGATGCATCTGGTGGTGCAGATACCCTGGCTGGCTGGCGCGAGCGGCAAGATAACCACGGTCGAGCGCATGTTCGGCGATGTGGGCAGTGGCGGCATACGCCTGCATTTGTGGAAAGAATCATTGCTGATCTTTGCGCAGTTCCCTTTGCTGGGGGCTGGGTTCGGCCAGTTCGCCTGGCAGCATTTCCTGTTGGGCGCGGAGCTTCGGCAACTGAACATCACCGGCCTGTACAACAATGCCCATAACGTAGTGATGCAGCTGGCCGCCGAAACCGGCTTGGCGGGCTTGTCTATTTTGTTCGGCACGCTTGGCCTGTGGTTGTGGCAAGGGTGGCGCGAACAGCGCACGATCTACCACTGGTGGGGATACGCCGTGCTCGCGGTGTTGGGCATGCACAGCCTGCTGGAATATCCGCTGTGGTACGGTTATTTCATCGGCATCGCCGCGGTTGCGCTGGGCGTGATGGAAAGCAAGACCTACCGTCTGGAGTTGCGCCTTCTGGGGCGGCTGTCGGTGAGCGCGATGTTGCTGCTCGGTACCTTATCGCTGGTGCAGCTGTACCAAGGCTACAAAAAACTGGAAGCGACGCTGGCGCTACGGCCTTTGGCCAGCAACGATGCGACCTACACCCAGCGCCTGCGCGACAGTCTGGTCGGCGTGTACGACTATGCCTTGCTGCGGCCTTACGCCGAGTTGTTTATGACCGGCATGATCGAGGTGAGCGCAGACCATCTGGCGGAAAAAATGACCTTGAACGAACATGCCATGCGTTTTGTGCCGATTGCGCCCGTGGTGTATCGCCAGGCGTGGCTGCTGGCTTTATCCGGGCGTTTGCCGGAAGCACGGGTGCAATTGCAGCGTGCGTTGTGGTCGTATCCGTCCGAGTTTCGCGGTGCGCAGGCCGAATTGGGCCAACTGGCGCTGAAAGACCCTGCGCACTTTTCCGCTCTGTTAGAATTCGCCACCCAAAAATACGAGGAGTATCAGCGTGCATTACTTGCAAGATAACTGGATGATGGTCATGGTGTTCATAAGCAGCGGTCTGATGCTGCTGTGGTCGTTTTTCGGCAACAAAATGCGCGGCATCAAGGAGGTGGATACGGTCGCCGCACTGCAACTTATCAACCATAAGGAAGCCCTCGTTCTGGATGTGCGCGAGAAAAACGAATACGACGCGGGGCATATCCTGAATGCGAAGCTGATCCCGCTGGGCAAACTGAACGAGCGTGTCGGCGAACTGGAAAAATTCCGCGAGCGCCCTATTGTGGTGATGTGCCGCAGCGGACAGCGCTCTTCCATGGCGACGGCCCAACTGGGCAAACAGGGGTTTGCTCAGGCTTTTAACCTGGAGGGCGGCGTGGTCGCCTGGCAGAAGGCCAATCTCCCGCTGGAGAAATAACATGCCCAAAGTCGTGATGTACTGCACCGCCGTGTGCCCCTACTGCGTCAATGCCGAACGCCTGCTGCACGGCAAGGGCATCACGCAGATCGAAAAGATACGCATCGACTTGCAGCCGGAATTGCGCGAGCCGATGATAGAAAAAACGGGACGGCGCACCGTGCCGCAGATATATATCGACGACCACCATGTCGGCGGTTATGACGATCTGGCCGCGCTGGACCGTAGCGGCGAACTGGCCGGGTTGCTGAATCGTTAAAATCTGTTTATCCGCAGGTTTAAAACGGGTGAATTGAGTTCCCGGCTGATGGAATGCGCCGTTTGGCGTTTAGATTTTAATCTGCGCGAATCTGCGAAATCTGCGGATCAAAGTTTAGCTTTTTATTTTTAATTTAAGGACGAACCATGAGTGATAGCAACACAACACCGGGACAGGCAGCGCAAGCGCTATTCAATATCGAAAAACTCTACGTCAAAGACCTGTCGCTGGAGGTTCCCCATGCCCCCGCTATTTTCCTGGAGCGCGAGAATCCGCAGATCGACCTGCAGCTGCACACTAATGCTACGCCTGTCGAAGAAGGCGTTTACGAAGTTACGATCACTGTTACCCTGACGTCCAAGTTGGTCGAAAAAGACAAGGTGTTGTTCCTGGTCGAGGCCAAACAGGCGGGTATTTTCCAGGTGCGCAATGTTCCGCAAGCCGAGATCGAGCCGGTGCTCGCCGTGGTATGCCCGAATATTCTGTATCCGTATTTGCGCGAAGTCGTATCCGACGTGGTGGTGCGCGCCGGGTTCGCACCCGTGATACTCAGCCCCATCAATTTCGACGCGCTGTACCAGCAACAAAAAAACCAGGTGCCGGAAGTAACGCACTAGTCTTACTGTGTCACAAAACAGAGTGCATTCCCTCGGCCCTTGTATGCGATAGGGAGGGGGTGTCGCATCTGTGTTTATCCTGGCCTACTCCATCAGGCCGCAGGATTGTTGTGGGAGCGACCTCCCGGTCGCGATGGGTTTGGAGGTTTTCACCGGATCGCGACCGGGAGGTCGCTCCCACATAACCAGCGACTTGCACAGTTTCATCGTGCTTAGAACTTATCCGTAAATAAAGTACAATGCTTTCCCCATGATTCCAACAGATGGGGGCGGTGATGAGCAAAGTGAAGTCATGGGAAGTAACCGATGAATTCTGGAAGCGTGTAGAGCCG
>SCUU01000131.1 GCA_004297065.1 Gallionellaceae bacterium | reverse complement strand
TATGTCAAGCGCAGCGGTGACTTTCCGCAAGGCATTGCATGTGGTTTGGCGGCTAACCAATTCTGCTTTGGCTCGAAGTGGTGCGGTGTGATAAACTCGCCCGCTGTTTTTTAAGCCGTTTAGGAAGCCGCCACAGATGGATCAATTCGCCAAAGAAACCCTGCCCGTCAGTCTCGAAGAGGAGATGCGCAAGTCTTACCTCGAATATGCCATGAGCGTGATCGTGGGGCGCGCGTTGCCCGATGCGCGCGACGGCTTGAAGCCGGTGCACCGGCGCGTGTTGTTCGCGATGCACGAGCTTTCCAACGATTGGAACCGCGCGTACAAAAAATCGGCGCGTATCGTCGGCGATGTGATCGGTAAGTACCACCCGCACGGCGACACGGCGGTGTACGACACCATCGTGCGTATGGCGCAGGACTTCTCGCTGCGCTACCCGCTGGTGGACGGGCAGGGCAACTTCGGTTCGGTGGACGGCGATAACGCGGCGGCGATGCGTTACACCGAGATCCGCATGGCGCGTATCGCGCACGAACTGCTGGCCGACCTCGACAAAGAGACGGTGGACTTCGGGCCGAACTACGACGGCTCCGAGCACGAGCCGCTGGTGTTTCCCGCGCGCTTCCCCAACCTGCTGGTGAACGGTTCGTCCGGTATCGCCGTGGGTATGGCGACCAACATCCCTCCGCATAATCTTGCCGAGGTCATCGACGGCTGCATGGCGCTGTTGAAGAACCCGGACATCGACATCGAAGAGCTGATCGACATTATTCCCGCGCCGGACTTCCCGACGGCCGGTTTTATCTACGGCCTGGCGGGCGTCAAGGAAGGCTACCGCACCGGTCGCGGTCGCGTGGTGATGCGCGGACGCACCCACTTCGAGGACTTGGACAAGGGCGGTAACCGCCAGGCCATCGTCATCGACGAGCTTCCTTACCAGGTGAACAAAGCCAATCTGCTGGCCAAAATCGGCGAACTGGTACGCGAGAAGAAGATCGAAGGTGTCACCGAGATCCGCGACGAATCGGACAAGTCCGGCATGCGTGCGGTGATCGAATTGCGTCGCGGCGAAATGCCGGAAGTGGTACTCAATCACTTGTTCAAGCAGACGCAGTTGCAGGACAGCTTCGGTATGAACATGGTGGCCTTGCTCGACGGTCAGCCACAATTGCTCAACCTGAAACAGTTCCTCGACGCCTTCCTGCGCCACCGCCGCGAAGTCGTCACGCGCCGTACCATATTCGAACTGCGCAAAGCGCGCGAACGCGGCCATATCCTGGAAGGTCTGGCGGTCGCGCTGTCCAACGTGGACGAGATCATCGCGCTCATCAAAGCGGCAGCGACCCCGGCCATCGCCAAGCAGGAGTTGATGGCGAAGTCGTGGCATTCGTCGCTGGTGGAAGAGATGTTGAGCCGCGTGAGCGATGCATCGCGTCCCGAGACCTTGTCGCCCGAGTTCGGTATGCTGGGCAGCGGCAATCAGCGCGCTTACAAACTTTCCGATGTGCAGGCACAGGCCATTCTGGAGTTGCGCCTGCAACGCCTGACCGGCTTGGAGCAGGACAAAATCGTGGGCGAATACCGTGAAGTGATGGAAAAGATCACCGACCTACTCGACATCCTGGCGCAGCCGGAGCGTGTGACGCAGATCATCGGCGACGAGCTGGTGGCGATCAAAGCGCAATACGGCGACAAGCGCCGCAGCGAGATCGTCACCCACACGCACGACATGAGCATGGAAGATCTCATCACGCCGGAAGACGTGGTGGTGACCTTGTCGCACGGCGGCTACATGAAGGCGCAGAAGCTGGATGAATACCGCGCGCAGAAACGCGGCGGTCGCGGCAAGCAGGCGGCTTCGACCAAGGAAGACGATTTCGTCGATAACCTGTTCATCGCCAACACGCACGATTACATCCTGTGCTTCTCCAGTCGCGGTCGCGTGTACTGGCTCAAAGTGTATGACGTGCCGCAGGGGACGCGTATCTCGCGCGGCAGGCCGATCGTGAACCTGTTGCCGCTGGAGCCGGACGAGAAGATCAACGCTATCCTGCCGGTGCAAGAATTCCCCGCAGACAAGTTCGTGTTCTTCGCCACCAGCGACGGCACGGTGAAGAAGACGCCGTTGTCCGACTTCGCCAATCCGCGCAAGGCCGGCATCATCGCGATCAATCTGGACGAAGGCGACTTCCTCATCGGCGTGGCGATCACCGACGGCAAACACGATGTGATGCTGTTCTCCGACGCAGGCCGCGCGGTACGTTTTGAAGAAGAAGACGTGCGTCCGCTGGGTCGTGCCACGCGCGGTGTGCGCGGCATGAATCTCGCCAAGGGCGGCAAGGTGATCGCGCTACTGGTGGCCGAGGACGAAGAGCAGACGGTGTTGACCGCGACCGAGAACGGTTACGGCAAACGCACGCCTATCATCGAGTACACCCGCCACGGACGCGGCACGCAAGGCATGATCGCGATCCAGACTTCCGGGCGTAACGGCAAGGTGGTGGCGGCGACGCTGGTGAACACCGAAGACGAGATCATGCTCATCGGCACCAACGGCGTGCTGATCCGCACCCGCGTCAAGGAGATCCGCGAGATGAGCCGCGCCACACAGGGCGTGACGCTGATCAATCTGGAGAAGGGCGAGAAGCTGGCCGGGTTGAGCCGTATCGCCGACCCGGAAGATGATGGTGCGGAAGATGTTTCAGACGATATTGCAGAAGACGACGCAGAAGATTAAAGCTAAAACAAATTGTCCACGAAAGGCACGAAAATCACGAAATAAAACAAAACCTAAATACTTTTGAAACAGTTCTTTTGATTGGGGGTAAAGGTTTGTCTTTGTTTGATTTTGTTCGTGCTTTTCGTGTCTTTCGTGGAGAAAAATTTTTTTGGGTTTAAATGTTTTGTAGTTTCTAGAAATTTAAGGAGAAGATGCTCATGACTATCTACAACTTTAGTGCAGGTCCCGCCGTATTGCCGAAAGAAGTGTTGCTGCAAGCCCAAGCCGAGCTCATCGACTGGCACGGTAGCGGCATGTCGGTGATGGAGATGTCGCATCGCGGCAAAGAGTACATGGGTATCCACGCGCAGGCGGAAGCCGATCTGCGCGAGCTGATGGGCATTCCCGCCAACTACAAGGTGCTGTTCCTGCAAGGCGGCGCGCATCTGCAATTTTCGATGATCCCGTTCAATTTGTTGCGCGGTAAGTTATCCGCCGACTATGTGAACACCGGCGAATGGTCGAAGAAGGCCATAGCCGAAGCAAAGAAGTTTTGCAACGTGAACGTGGTGGCCGACAACAAAGACAAGAACTGCACCTATGTGCCGGCATTCGATACCTGGAAGCTGGATAAGAAGGCCGCGTATGTGCACTACACGCCGAACGAGACCATCGGCGGCGTGGAATTCAACTGGGTGCCGAATGTGGGCGATGTGCCGCTGGTGGCGGACATGTCTTCCAACATCCTGTCCCGTCCTGTGGATGTGTGGAAATACGGCATGATCTACGCGGGCGCGCAGAAGAACATCGGCCCGGCTGGATTGACGCTGGTGATCGTGCGCGAAGACCTGATCGGTCACGCGAATCCCGCGTTGCCTACCATGTTGGATTACAAGACGCACGCCGAGAACGATTCGATGTACAACACGCCGCCGACTTTCGCCATCTACATGGCGGGCTTGGTGTTCCAATGGTTGAAGAAGAACGGCGGCATCGGCGCGATGGAACAATGCAACATCGCCAAGGCGAATCTGCTCTACGCGGCCATCGATGCGAGCAACGGTTTCTACAACTGCCCGGTGAACAAGGCCGACCGTTCGCGTATGAACGTGCCGTTCACGCTGTCCGAAAAACTTTTGGCCGGGCACCCGAAGGATGCGAATCTGGACGGTGAGTTCCTCAAGCAGGCGGATGCGCGCGGTCTGCTGCAACTCAAGGGACACCGTTCCGTGGGCGGTATGCGCGCTTCCATCTATAACGCGATGCCGATCGAGGGTGTGCGGGCCCTCGTCGATTTCATGGACGAGTTCGCCCGCAGCAAGGGCTGAATGTCCGCGATGGCAAAGACCTTCCAAGTCCTCACGCTGAACAAGATATCGCCGATAGGCTTGAAGCGTCTGCCTGCGGGACGTTATGTCACTGGCAACGATATTGCCCAGCCGGATGCGATCCTGGTGCGTTCGCACAACATGCTGGAGATGGATATTCCCTCCGGTGTGCTGGCCATCGCGCGCGCCGGGGCGGGAACCAACAATGTGCCGGTGAAGAAGATGAGTGCGCGCGGCGTGCCGGTGTTCAACGCGCCGGGGGCGAATGCGAACGCGGTGAAGGAGCTGGTCGTCACCGGCATGCTGCTGGCTGCTCGCAACATCGTGCCGGCGCTGAGGTTCACCTCGGGTCTGAGCGGCGACGATGCGACCTTGCACAAGCTGGTCGAGGACGGCAAGAAGGATTTCGCGGGTAGCGAGTTGCGCGGGCGCACATTGGGCGTCATCGGGCTGGGGGCGATCGGGCGCCTGGTGGCGGATACCGCACTCGGGCTCGGTATGAAAGTGATCGGTTACGATCCCGAGATCACGGTGGAGGCGGCGTGGAGCCTGTCGTCACAGGTGAAGAAGGCGCACAGCATCGAAGACCTGCTCAAGCACAGCGATTTCGTGACGCTGCATGTGCCGCTGCTGGACGCCACGCGCAACCTGATCGATGACAAGCGTGTGGCCGCGATGAAGGCGGGCGCGGTGTTGCTGAATTTCTCGCGCGCTGCCATCGTCAGCGAGGATGCGGTTGCCGCCGGATTGGCGAGCAAGCATCTGCGTTGTTATGTGTGCGACTTTCCGGGCAACAAAACCATCGGCAACGACAAGATCATCGCGCTGCCGCATCTGGGCGCTTCCACCGAAGAGGCGGAAGAGAACTGCGCGGTGATGGTGGCGGAACAACTGCGCGAATATCTGGAGCACGGCAATATCACCAACACGGTGAACTTCCCCAATGTGGTCATGCCGCGCGAATCGGTGTTCCGTCTGGCGATAGCCAACGCCAATGTGCCGAACATGCTGGGGCAGATTTCCACCGCGCTGGCGGATGCCGGTATCAACATCCACAACATGATGAACAAATCGCGCGGCGAGATGGCCTACACGCTGGTGGATACCGACACCGTGTTGCCGGACACGTTAATCGCGCAGATCGCCGCCATCCCCGGCGTGCTGATGGTGCGCGCGTTGCCGCTGGAGGCGGAGGTATGAGCGACGAGCTGAACCCAGATAATTCATTAGGCCAAACTCCCTCCCTTTCAAGGGGAGGGATGGGGAGGGGATGGGGTGCGCAAGAGGTGCAAACCCACCCCCATCCTAACCTTCCCGAAGGGGAAGGAACCGACTCGCCTAACGAACTATTGGGGTTGAAGAAATTTCGCGAACAGATCGACCATATCGACGACGAGTTGCTCAAGCTGTTCAATCAGCGCGCCGGATTGGCGCAGCAGATCGGGCATGCCAAAGGCAACGGTGCGGTGCTGCGTCCCGAGCGCGAGGCGCAGGTGTTGCAGCGTCTGATCGACGCGAACAAGGGGCCTCTGCCCGGTCAGGGTGTGGCGGCGTTGTTCACCGAGGTCATGTCGCAGTGCCGCGCGTTGGAAGCGCCGTTGCGCGTGGCTTATCTGGGGCCGCATGGCACGTTCAGCGAGGCGGCCGTGTTCCAGCGTTTCGGTCAGGCGGCAGAAGGATTGCCCGCTGATTCTATCGATGGTGTATTTTCTGCCGTGGAGAGCGGTGCGGCGAATTACGGTCTGGTTCCGGTGGAGAACTCCACCGAAGGCGCGGTGGGGCGCACGCTCGATCTGCTGCTGAACAGCAATCTCAATATCTGCGGCGAGGTGTTGCTGCAAGTGCATCAATGTCTGATGTCGAACGAGAACGAGCTGTCGGCCATCCGCAAGGTCTATTCGCATCCGCAGTCTTTCGGTCAATGCCAGAGTTGGCTGCACGCGCATCTGCCGCATGCGGAGCGCGTCACCGCGTCCAGCAACGCCGATGCGGCGCGGTTGGCGGCGGAGGAGTCGTTCGCCGCGGCGATAGGCGGCGCGCAAGCGGCACAGCATTTCAAATTGAAAGTGTTGGTGCAGAACATCGAAGACGATGCGCGCAACACCACGCGTTTTCTGGTCATCGGCAAGCAGGAAGTCGCGCCTAGCGGCCGCGACAAGACTTCGCTGGTGATGTCTGCGCCGAATCGTCCGGGCGCAGTGCATGACCTGCTGGTTCCGCTGGCGCAGAACGGTGTTTCCATGACCAAGCTGGAGTCGCGCCCGTCGCGTACGGGGCTGTGGGAATACGTGTTCTATCTGGATATCGAAGGCCACCAATCCGATAGTAAAGTCGCAACTGCATTGGCGCAACTCAAGCAGATCGCGGCTTTCGTCAAGGTGCTGGGTTCATACCCGGTGGCTGTTTAGTTTATAAAAGTCAAACCTTTATCCGCAGATTTCGCAGATTAACGCAGATTCTCTTATGCTGATTGACGCGGCGGATGACACTCAATAAGGTGAATAAGTTTGGCATGTGAATTTGTTTTTAATCGGTGTAAATCTGCGAAATCTGCGGACAAAAGTTTTTTGTTTTTCAATCAAGGCAGGCAATGAATTACTGTGATCTGGCACCATCCTATATACGTTCCATCGCGCCGTATCAGCCGGGGAAGCCTATCTCCGAGTTGGAGCGCGAGCTGGGCATCACCGGCATCATCAAGCTGGCTTCGAACGAGAATCCGCTGGGCGCAAGCTCTGCTGCTATCGCCGCGATGCAGGAGGCGATCAAGCACATCGCGCTGTACCCGGACGGCAACGGTTTCGAGTTGAAGGACGCGCTGGTGAAGCGCTACGGCGTGGCGCACAACAATGTGACTTTGGGCAACGGCAGCAACGATCTGCTGGAACTCGCCGCGCGCGCATTCTTGCAGCCCGGCGACAAAGTGGTGTACTCGGCGCATGCTTTTGCGGTGTACGCATTGGCCACGCAGGCTGTGGGCGCGAGCGGTATCAGCGTGGCGGCGACTGCGGGTTTCGGCCATGATCTGAAGGCGATGCTGCAAGCGGCCAAGGACAATAAGGCGAAGATTGTGTTCATCGCCAACCCGAACAATCCGACCGGCACTTTCCTGAGCGCGGATGAATTGCAATCGTTCCTGCGCGGTTTGCCGCCGGAGATACTGGTGGTGCTGGACGAGGCATACAACGAATATCTGCCGGAAGATAAGCGCTACGATTCTGTGGCATGGATGAAGCAGTTTCCCAACCTTATCATTTTGCGCACCTTCTCCAAGGCTTACGGTCTGGCCGGTTTGCGCGTGGGTTATGCGCTGGCGCACGAGCAGGTGTCGGACATGATCAACCGCGTGCGCCAGCCGTTCAACGTGAACAGCGTGGCGCAGGCGGCGGCCGTGGCGGCCTTGCGCGATGTGTCGTTCGTGAAGAAGACCTTCGAGTTGAACCGGCGCGGCATGGTGCAGATCACCGAAGGGCTGACCAGGCTGGGATTGGAATACATCCCGTCGTTCGGCAATTTTGTGGCGTTCCGCATCGGCGGGGCGACGGCGATGTACCGGCGCTTGCTCGAACTGGGTGTGATCGTACGCCCGATAGCGAACTACGATATGGCGGACTGGTTGCGTGTGAGCATCGGTCTGGAAAGTGAGAATGCAAAATTTTTGTCGGCGCTGGAGAAAGCGATGAACCAGCAGACACTTGGAGAGAGCAAATGATTATCGTAATGGGCCCAGAAGTCACCGACGCACAGGTTGATACCGTTGTAAAAAAACTTGAAACGGCAGGATTGAAGGCAAATATCTCGCGCGGTATCGAGCGCACCGTGATCGGAGCCATCGGCGACGAACGCAAGCTTGAGGCAGAGATGTTCACCTCGCTGCCGGGCGTGGAGTCGGCGATGCACATCGCCAAACAATACAAGATCGTGTCGCGCGAGTCGCACAAGGCGAACACCGTCATCGACATCTCCGGCGTGCCTCTGGGCGGCAACCAGATCCAGATCATCGGCGGCCCATGCTCGGTGGAGACGCAAGAGCAGATGGATCTGTCGGCGAAGTTCGTGCACGAGGCGGGTTGCCGTCTGATGCGCGGCGGCGCGTTCAAGCCGCGCACCAGCCCCTATGCCTTCCAGGGGCACGGAGTGGAGGGTCTGGATATGTTCCGCAAGGCGGCAGACAAATTCAAGCTACCCATCGTCACCGAGTTGATGGATGCGCGCCAGCTCGATGCATTCCTCGAATACGACGTGGATGTGATCCAGATCGGCACACGCAACATGCAGAACTTCGATCTGCTCAAGGAAGTCGGACGCATCAACAAGCCCGTCATCTTAAAACGCGGCATGTCGGCGACCATCAGCGAATGGCTCATGGCGGCGGAATATATCGCGGCGGGTGGCAACCACAACATTATCTTCTGCGAACGCGGTATCCGCACCTTCGAGACCGCCTATCGCAACGTGCTGGACGTCACCGCTATCGCCGTGCTGAAGAAAGAGACCCACCTGCCGGTGATCGTCGATCCTTCGCATGCGGGCGGCAAGGCGTGGATGGTGCCCGCGTTGTCGCAAGCGGCGATTGCAGCCGGTGCGGACGGCCTGCTGGTCGAGATGCACCCCAGCCCGTGCGATGCGTGGTGCGATGCCGATCAGGCGCTGACGCCGGAAGAACTGAAGAAACTCATGGGTACACTCGGCGCGATCGCAGGCGCGATTGGGCGTACGCTGTAACTAGCGTAGTAGAATTCGCCGCGAGAAGATTTGATAGGGCCGGACATGCCAACGATACGAGAAATTTCCGGCCCTTATCGCTTGTTCTTTTTTAGCTTTGATTGCGGCGAACCGAAGCATCTTCATGTTCAACGTGAGCGCAAGGTGTGCAAATACTGGATGGAGCCGCTTGCGTTAGCGAGTAATCATGGTTTTTCGGCAGTTGAACTCAACGCGATTAGGCTGCTTCTCGAAACCAATCGCACCAAAATACTGGAGGCATGGAATGAACACTGTGGCATTAGTCGTTGAACCCAAAATTTCAGATTTGCGTATATCGGAAGCTGAGATCACCGCTTACCTGGTAGATGGTAGAACTGTGAGCGTGCCGCTTGTTTGGTCATGGCGATTATCCGAGGCAACGAGTGAGCAGCGTAACCATTGGGAGATTATTGACGATGGCATCGGCATCCATTGGCCTGATATTGATGAAGATATCAGCATTGAAGGCATGCTTTATGGCGCACCGGCACCCAGACCGTTTGCACTTGTGAAGTAATTGCAAAGCTATTCCAAGGAGAAAAGCATGGGATTAACGTACTCCACACTAAAGCTAACCAATTTATTTACTCGCCAAAGTGTTGAGGTCAATGCACTAGTGGGTACGGGGGCGACATTCATGTGTGTATCGGAAGAGGTTGCCTTGCAACTCGGTTTTGATATTAACGAGGTCGCTCAGCAAGTAGTTACCTTGGCGGACGGACACCAGCGCAAAGTACCGAAAATTGCTCCTATCGAGATTGCGTTTGGTAATCGTAGCTATGTCACCGAGGCGGTGGTGTTGGGTAACGAGCCTCTGTTAGGTGTTATTCCAATGGAAGCAATGGATTTGGTTGTGGATACGCACCAGCAAAAGTTGGTTGTTAATCCACAGCATCCGAATTATCCGGTGGCCTTGGCAAAATAATCCACTGGACGATAATTGTGAATGCTTCCGAAACAAAATTACAGCAGATAATTGAAGGCGAAAAACAATACGTTGTTCCGCTTTTTCAGTTTTGTAGGGCGGGTTAGCAAAGCGTAACCCGCCGGATGTTTGATTTTCATACGGCGCATTACGCCTTCGGCTAATGCGCCCTACACGGGCTGAGGGAAATAGTTAAAACAATTCGAGTCCGATACATTGGTGGGCGCGCTCAAAAACCAAGTGCAACATTTTTCGGAGAAAATGTTGCATGGGAAAAATATACAAGCAGTTGAGTGTCGAAGAGAGAACGATGATCCAGACGCAACTATCAATGGGGTTCA